>NZ_JBTNEH010000024.1:0-70888 GCF_054512775.1 Alicycliphilus sp. T452 | reverse complement strand
CTTTGCCTGGCTGGAGAAGAACCGCAGGCTGTGGAAGAACTGCGAGCGCCTGCTCAACACCAGCCTGCAGTTCATCCACTTGGCGTTCTTGGCGTTGCTACTCAGGAGATCGTAAACAGGTTCTAAGGAGAACGATATGGACATGATGGCTGCACTGGTACTGATCATTGCGCTGTTCGCGGTGCTCGGCGCGGGCCTGTGGATTGGCCTGGGCCTGCTGGCCGTGGGGTTGATCGGCATGGAGCTGTTCACCAGCCGCCCGGTGGGCGACAGCATGATGCTGACGATCTGGGGCGCGAGTTCGGCCTGGACGCTGACGGCGCTGCCGCTGTTCCTGTGGATGGGCGAAATCCTGTTCCGCAGCAAGCTCTCGGACAGCATGTTCCGTGGCCTGGCGCCGTGGATGGACAAGCTGCCCGGGCGGCTTTTGCACACCAACGTGGTGGGCTGCACCATCTTTGCGGCCATTTCCGGCTCGTCGGCGGCCACTTGCGCCACCATCGGCAAGATGACCCTGCCCGAGCTGAAAAAGCGCGGCTACCCTGACGCCATGGCCGTGGGCACGCTGGGCGGCGCGGCCACCCTGGGGCTCTTGATTCCGCCTTCCATCATCATGATCGTCTACGGCGTGGCGGCGAACGTGTCGATCGCCAGGCTGTTCCTTGCCGGGGTCTTGCCGGGGCTGATGCTGGCGGGGCTGTTCATGGGCTACATCGCCGTCTGGGCGCTGCTGCACCGCGACCAGGTGCCTGCGCCGGACAGGGCCATGGGCTTCATGCAGAAGCTGTACGAGTCCCGCCACCTGATTCCCGCGGTGATCCTGATCGGCCTGGTGCTGGGCGGCATCTACACCGGCGTCGCCACGGCCACCGAGGCCGCCGCCCTGGGCGTGGCGGGCGCGCTGGGCCTGGCGGCGTGGGAGCGGTCCCTGTCCTGGCAGAAGTTCAAGGAGGGGCTGGTGGCCGCCTGCCGCGTGTACTGCATGATCGGGCTCATCCTGGCGGGCGCGGCCTTTCTCACGCTGGCCATGGGCTTCATCGGCCTGCCGCGGCACCTGGCCGAGTGGATCGGCTCGCTGCACCTCTCGCCCTTTGCGCTGCTCATGATGCTGACGGTGTTCTTCATCGTGCTCGGCTGCTTCCTGGATGGCATCTCCATGGTGGTGCTGACCATTGCCGTGCTGCTGCCCACGGTGGAGGCGGCAGGCTATGACCTGATCTGGTTCGGCATCTTCATCGTGCTGGTGGTCGAGATGGCGCAGATCACGCCGCCGGTGGGGCTCAATCTGTTCGTCATCCAGGGCCTGACCCGGCGCGACATCGGCTGGATCGCGCGCGTCACGGCGCCCATGTTCTTCGTCATGCTGGCGGCCGTGCTCGTGCTGTACGCAGCGCCGCAGATCGTGCTCTGGCTGCCGTCGCGCATGTAGTCGCCGCAGGAGGACATCATGACCGTGATCGATCTGAACAGCGACCTGGGCGAGAGCCTGGGCGCCTGGACCATGGGCGACGACGCCGCGATGCTGGACATCGTGAGCAGCGCCAACGTGGCCTGCGGCTTCCACGCGGGCGACCCGGCGGGCATCCTGGGCACGCTCGGGGCGGCGCATGCGCGCGGCGTGGCCGTGGGGGCGCACGTGGCCTATCCCGACCTGGTGGGCTTCGGCCGGCGCGCCATGGACGTGGCCAGCAGCGACCTGGTGGCCGGCGTGATCTACCAGATTGGCGCGCTGCAGGGCCTGGCGCACGCCGCGGGCACGCGCGTCACCTACGTCAAGCCCCATGGCGCGCTCTACAACACCATCGCGCATGACGAGCGCCAGGCGCGCGACGTGATCGCCGCCATCCACGCGGTGGACGGCAGCCTTGCGCTCGTGGCGCTGGCGGGCTCGCCGCTCGTCCAATGGGTGCAGGACGCCGGCCTGCGCGTGATCGCCGAGGCCTTCGCCGACCGCGCCTACACGCCGCAGGGCACGCTGGTGTCGCGCCGCGAGAAGGGCGCCGTGCTGCACGACAGCGCCCTGGTGGCGCAGCGCATGCTGCGCCTGGTGCGCGAGGGCGTGGTGGAGGCCGTGGACGGGAGCCTTGCGCGCGTGCAGGCGCAGTCCATCTGCGTGCACGGCGACAGCGCGGGTGCCGTGGAGATGGCGCGCGCCGTGCGCATGGCGCTCGAGAGCGACGGCGTCGTCGTGCGCCCGTTCGCCTGAAATTTTCACTGGAGCAGACACCATGCAACACAACGCCCTGGAGCAGGCCCGCGCCGCCGCTGTGGCCGCGGCGCGCCAGGCGCGCGCCGCCTACCGCGCGGGCAGCGTGCGGCCCACGGCCGGCGTCGCGCCCGGCATGACGCAGGCCAACATGATCGCGCTGCCGCGCGACTGGGCCTGGGATTTCCTGCTGTACGCGCAGCGCAACCCCAAGCCCTGCCCGGTGCTCGACGTGATCGAGGCCGGCGCGTACCGGACCCCGCTGGCCGAGGGGGCCGACATCCGCACCGACATCCCCCTGTACCGCGTCTGGCGCGACGGCCGGCTGGCCGAGGAGGTGCAGGACGCCACGCCCCTGTGGGCCGAGCATCCCGACCTGGTCACCTTCCTGATCGGCTGCAGCTTCACGTTCGAGACGCCGTTGCAGGAGGCCGGCATCGAGGTGCGCCACATCGCCGACGGCTGCAACGTGCCCATGTACCGCACCAATCGCGCCTGCCGCCCGGCCGGGCGCCTGCGCGGCGAGATGGTGGTGTCCATGCGGCCCATCCCGGCGCACCGCGTGGCCGACGCGGTGGCGATCTCGGCGCGCTTCCCCTCGGTGCACGGCGCACCCGTGCACGTGGGCGACCCGGTGGCGCTGGGCATCGCCGACCTGGCCAGGCCCGACTTCGGCGACCCCGTGCGCATCGAGCCCGGCGAGCTGCCCGTGTTCTGGGCCTGCGGCGTCACGCCCCAGGCCGCCGTGATGGCCTCGGGCGTGCCCTTTGCCGTCACCCATGCGCCGGGGCACATGTTCATCACCGACGTGCCCGACGGCAGCTACCACGTGTGAGAACCTGTTCACGATCATTTCATGGGGTACGCATGACAGCAAACCGTCACGATCTAGGCACCCGCCGCAGCCCATGCTGGCGGCCTGGGCAAGGTGGGCAACAACGAGCGTGGCGGTTTGCTGTCATGCCCGAAGGGTTGCCCCGTAAAGGCAGCGTCTGCGGCGTTGCCCATCCTCGCCGCACATCGGTGCGGCTTGCGGTGGGCGCCTTGCATCCACTGCCTTTACGGGGCAACGTACCCCATGAAATGATCGTGAACAGGTTCTAAGGTGCGTTTTCTGCCCGTTTCGTTGAATGCGCTGCTGGTCGAGTTGGCCGACCTGGACCAGACCCTGGCCCTGCTGGCCTCGCTGCAGCGCGAGCCCCTGCCCGGCGTGCTGGAGCTGGTGCCCGCGGCGCGCACCATCCTCGTGCAGTTCGCGCCCTCGGCCACCGACACCGCGCGGCTGGTGCGCGCCATTGCCGCGCGCGACCTGTCGCAGCAGGTGCGGCGCGGCGGCACCCTGGTCGAAATCCCCGTGCGCTACGACGGCGAGGACCTGGCCGAGGTGGCGCAGATGCTGGGCATCACGCGCGAGGAGCTGGTGCGCCGCCACACCGGCAGCGCCTACAGCGTGGCCTTCGTGGGCTTTGCGCCGGGCTTTGCCTACCTCTCGGGCGGCCACGAAAGCCTGGACGTGCCGCGCCGCGCCACGCCGCGCACGCGCATCCCCGCGGGCGCCGTGGGCCTGGCGGGCCGGTTCGGCGGCGTGTACCCGCAGGCCAGCCCCGGGGGCTGGCAGATCATCGGCACGACGCCGCTGGCCATGTGGGACCTGGAGCGCCCGGTGCCGGCGCTGCTGCAGCCGGGGTTCCAGGTGCGCTTCGTCGATATTGCTACGCTTTCGGAAGCTGCTCGCGCAGAGCTGGAGAGCGCTACAGCCCCAAAACATGCCAAACTTGCGGCGTCCGTGGCGGCGTCCGTGGCGGCGTCCGTGGCGGCGGACGGACCGGCGCTCGAAGTGCGCTCGCCCGGCCTGCTCACGCTGCTGCAGGACCTGGGCCGGCCCGGCCAGGCGGGGCAGGGCGTGTCGGCCTCCGGCGCGCTGGACCAGGGCGCCTGCCGCACGGCCAACCGGCTCGTGGGCAACCCGTCCGACGCGGCCTGCCTGGAGACCGCGGGCGGCGGCCTGCGGCTCGCCAGCCGCGGCGACACGGTGGTCGCGGTGACGGGCGCCGACGCGCCGCTCACGCTGACCAATGCCGCGGGCGCGCGCTGGAGCGTGCCGCGCTACCAGCCCCTGGCCCTGGCCGATGGCGACACACTGGCCATCGGCGAGCCCGCCGCGGGCACGCGCTGCTACGTGGCCGCGCGCGGCGGCTTCGGTGTGGAGCCCGTGCTCGGCAGCCGCAGCACCGACACCCTGGCGCACGTGGGCCCGCCCGCGCTGGCGGCGGGCGACGTGCTGGCGCTGTGCCCGGTGGCGCGCGGCGCCGTCGTGGGCGGCGCCGAGCTGCCGCCCGACGACCTGCCCAGCGTGCACGAGGACGTGGTGCTCGACGTGGTGCCGGGCCCGCGCGCCGACTGGTTCGCGCCCGAGGCCCTGGAGCTGCTCGCGCGCCAGCGCTGGCGCGTCACGCCCCAGTCCAACCGCGTGGGCCTGCGACTGGCGGGAGAGGTGCCGCTGGCGCGCGCCATCACCCAGGAGCTGCCCAGCGAGGGCACGCCCACGGGCGCCATCCAGGTGCCCGCCAGCGGCCAGCCCGTGCTGTTCCTGGCCGACCACCCGCTCACCGGGGGCTACCCGGTGATCGCCTGCGTCGCGCCGCACCACCTGGACCGCGCGGGCCAGATCCCCGTGAACGCCTGGGTGCGCTTCCATCCCATACGGCCCTTCGAGGCCATCGAATGCTGAATGCCATGAAGAAAGTCCTGATTGCGAACCGAGGCGAGATCGCCGTGCGCGTGGTGCGCGCCTGCCGCGACTACGGCGTGCAGTCCGTCGCCGTGTACGCCGATGCCGACATCGACGCCCTGCACGTCCGCATGGCCGACGAGGCCTGGGGCCTGGATGGTGACCGTCCCGCCGATACCTACCTGCACATCGCGAAGCTGCTGGACGTCGCGCGAAAGAGCGGCGCCGACGCCGTGCACCCCGGCTACGGCTTCCTGTCCGAGAGCGCGGCCTTCGCGCAGGCCGTGATGGATGCGGGCCTGGCCTGGATAGGGCCGTCGCCCCGGGCGATCGCTCGCCTGGGCGACAAGGTCGAGGCGCGCAAGATCGCGCTGAAGGTGGGGGCGCCGCTGGTCGCGGGAACCCCTGAGCCCGTGCAGGACGCGGCCGAGGTGCTGGCCTTTGCCGGGCAGCATGGCCTGCCCATCATCATCAAGGCCGCGTTCGGCGGCGGCGGGCGCGGCATGAAGATCGCGTGGCGCATGGACGAGGTAGCGGAGCTCTACCAATCCGCCGTGCGCGAGGCCACGGCGGCCTTCGGGCGCGGCGAATGCTTCGTCGAGCAGTTCCTGGACAGGCCGCGCCACATCGAGGCCCAGGTCATGGGCGACCGGCATGGCCGGGTGGTGGTGCTGGGCACGCGCGACTGCTCGCTGCAGCGGCGCAACCAGAAGCTCGTCGAGGAGGCGCCCGCGCCGTTCCTGACCGATGCGCAGCGCCAGCGCATCCACCAGGCCGCGCACGACATCTGCTCCGAGGTGGGCTACGAAGGCGCGGGCACGGTGGAATTCCTGCTCTCGGGCAGCGGCGCAATCTCGTTCCTGGAGGTGAACACGCGCCTGCAGGTCGAGCACCCGGTCACCGAGCAGACCACGGGCCTGGACCTCGTGGTCGAGCAGCTGCGCGTGGCCGACGGCCTGCCGCTGTCCATCGCCGAGACGCCCGCGCCGCAGGGCCACGCCATCGAGTTCCGCATCAACGCCGAGGACGTGGGCCGGGGCTTCCTGCCCACGCCCGGGCAGGTGGCGCGCTTCGACCCGCCCGCGGGCCCGGGCGTGCGCGTGGACAGCGGCGTGCAGGCGGGATCGGTCGTGCCCGGCACCTTCGATTCGCTGATGGCCAAGCTCATCGTGACCGGCGCCACGCGCGAGCAGGCGCTGGCGCGCGCGCGCCGGGCGCTGGCCGAGTTCCGCATCGAGGGCGTGGCCAGCGTGCTGCCGTTCCACCGCGCCGTGATGGAGCATGCGGACTTCACCGGCGCCGACGGCTTCAAGGTGCACACGCGCTGGATAGAGACCGCCTTCGCCAACGACCTGGCGGCCGCCGCGCGCGCCGAGCCCCGGCCGGATGCCGCGCTGGTGCGCTGCGCCATCGAGATCGACGGGCGCCGCATGCAGCTGGGCCTGCCGGCCGCGCTGCTGCAGGGGCTGGCGTCGGCGGGCGGTGGCGCCGCCGCAGCAGCGCCCGCGGCGCAGGAAAGCACCGACGAAGCGGCCGTCGCCTCGCCCATCGCGGGCAACCTGCACGCCTGGAAGGTGGGGGAGGGCGATGCGGTGCAGGAGGGCGACGTGATCGCCGTCATGGAGGCCATGAAGATGGAGATGCAGGTCACCGCGCACCGCGCCGGCCGCATCGCGCTGCAGGCGGCCGCGGGCAGCTACCAGGCGGCCGGCGCCTGCATCGCGCGCATTTGCTGATTTTTGAGTGTTTTTGGCCGCTGGCGCTTGGTGCAAAAGCGCTGGCAGCTATCGTTTTTGCGTCAGGAGCCGTGCGCCTGCAGGCGCGCGAACAGCCCGCCCGCGGCCACCAGGTCGGCATGCGTGCCCTGTTCCGCGATGCGCCCGCGCTCCATCACCACCACGCGGTCGGCGTGCTCGATGGTGGACAGGCGGTGCGCGATCACCAGCGTGGTGCGCCCGCGCATCAGGCGCTGCAGCGCCTCCTGCACCAGGCGCTCGGACTCCGTGTCCAGTGCCGACGTGGCCTCGTCCAGGATCAGGACCGGGGCGTCCTTGTACAGCGCCCGCGCGATCGCCAGCCGCTGGCGCTGGCCGCCCGAGAGCTGCGTGGCGTTGTGCCCCACCACCGTGTGCATGCCCTGGGGCAGGGCGGCCACGTGCTGGGCCAGGTTGGCCGCTGCCAGGCACTGCTGCACGCGCTGCTCGTCGACGGGGGCGCCCAGCGCCACGTTGGCGGCGATGCTGTCGTTGAACATCACCACGTCCTGGCTCACCATGGCGAACTGCGCGCGCAGGCAGTCCAGGTCCCAGTCCTGCACCGGCACGCCGTCGAGCAGCACCTGGCCGCTGCCCGGCGCGACGAAGCGCGGCAGCAGGTTCACCAGCGTGGTCTTGCCGGCGCCCGACGGGCCCACCAGGGCCACCACCTCGCCGGGATGGATGTCCAGGCTCACGGCATCCAGGGCGGGCGCGTGCTCGGCGTCGAAGCGCACGCTCGCGCCGCGCAGGCTGATCGCACCCCGGGCCCGCGCGGCGACATGGCTGCCGCCCGACTCCGCCGGCGTGTCGCTGAGCAGCACCAGGCCGCGCTCGAGCGCCGCCACGCCGCGCGTGATGGGGTTGGCCACGTCGGCCAGGCGGCGCATGGGGGCGATCAGCATCAGCATGGCGGCGATGAAGGAGGCGAAGCCGCCCACGGTCACGTCCTTGACGCCATGGCCGTGGCTTTGCCACAGGGCGATGCAGATCACGGTGGACAGCGCGCCCGCCGACAGCAGCTGCGTGGTGGGCGTCATGGCGGCCGAGGCGATCGTGGACTTGATGGCCAGGCGGCGCAGCTTCTGGCTGAGCGTGTCGAAGCGCTCGCCCTGCCCGGCCTGGGCGCCGTGCAGGCGCACCATGCGATGGGCCAGCACGTTCTCCTCGACCACATAGGCCAGGTCGTCGGTGGCCTGCTGGCTGCTCTTGGTGATCTTGTACAGGCGCCGCGACAGGGTTTTCATGACCCAGGCCACGCCCGGCACCAGCACGGCCACGATGAGGGTGAGCTGCCAGTTCAGGTAGATCAGGTAGCCCAGCAGCGCCACCAGCGTGAAGCCGTCGCGCGAGAGGCCGACCAGCGCCTGCACCAGCGAGGTGAAGCCGGTCTGCACCTCGTACACCACGGTGTTGGACAGGGCGCTGGCCGATTGGTGGCGGAACAGGCGCATGTCGGCCGCCAGCAGCCGCTCGAACAGGGCGGTGCGCAGCCGCAGCATGCCCTCGTTGGCGATGCGCGTCAGCGCGTACTGGCTGGTGAACTGCGCCAGCCCGCGCACCAGGAACACGCCGATGATCGCCACGGGAACCATCCACAGCTGCAGCGATCCCTCCGTGAAGCCCTGATCGAGCAAGGGTTTGAGCAGAGCGGGAATCAGGGGCTCGGTGACGGCCGCCACCACGGTGGCCAGCAGGGCCATGGCCCACGCCAGGCGCTGGTGGCCGAAGTACGTATGCAGGCGCCGCAAGCGGGCCAGCAGCGAAAGAGGCTGCGCCGCCTGCGGCGAGCCAGTCTTTGTCGCGCTATGATTCGAGTCTTGCATGAGGGGCGGATTCTACGTTTCGGCCATGGCCGGTCAGCACAGTTTGTCACAGGGCGCGCTACGCTATGTGTAACATGCACGCTTGTGTTGACCGCCATCCGACGGTTGTTTGACGGTTATTCGACGGTTGCCAATGACTATTGACCGCACTCCTCCATCCCCCTCCCTTCCCAGCACACTGCCGCCCCTGTCGCGGCGCCATGCCGTTGCGGCCCTGGCCGCCGGCTCCACCCTCCCGGCGCTCGCGCAATTCCGCGTAGAGATCACGGGCGTGGGCCTGACGCAGCTGCCCATCGCCATCGCGCCCCTGCGCGGCGAAGCGCAGTCGCCGCAAAAAATCTCCGCCATCGTGCAGGCCGACCTGGAG
The DNA here is from genome assembly GCF_054512775.1 of Alicycliphilus sp. T452. Classification (NCBI taxonomy): domain Bacteria; kingdom Pseudomonadati; phylum Pseudomonadota; class Betaproteobacteria; order Burkholderiales; family Comamonadaceae; genus Alicycliphilus; species Alicycliphilus sp. T452. The sequence continues at coordinate 62,004 of NZ_JBTNEH010000024.1, read as the reverse complement.
CGCAGCGGCCGCTTCACCGGCGTCGATGCCACGGGCGTGGCGCTCGACGAGACCTCGCGCCCCGACCTGTCGCAGTGGCGCCAGCGCAAGGCCGACGCCCTGAGCACCGGCAGCGTCACGCGCCTGGCCGATGGGCGTTTCGACGTGCGCTTTCGCCTGTGGGACGTGGTCAAGGGCCAGGACCTGGGCGGGCAGAGCTTCACCGTCACGCAGGCGGACCTGCGCCTGGTGGCCCACCGCATCGCCGACTTCATCTACGAAAAGCTCACGGGCGAGCGCGGCGTCTTCTCCACGCGCATCGCCTACGTGACCAAGGTGGGCGTGCGCTACAGCCTGTGGGTGGCCGATGCCGATGGCGAGAACGCCCAGTCGGCGCTGTCCAGCCCCGAGCCCATCATCTCGCCGGCCTGGTCGCCATCGGGCGCGCAGCTGGCCTACGTGTCGTTCGAGTCGCGCAAGCCCGTGGTCTACGTGCACGACGTGGCCACGGGGCGGCGGCGGCTGATCGCCAATTTCCGCGGCTCCAACAGCGCGCCCGCCTGGTCGCCCGACGGCCGCATCCTGGCCGTGACGCTGAGCCGCGACGGCGGCTCGCAGCTCTACACCATCGACGCCAATGGCGGCGAGCCCCGCCGCCTGATGCAAAGCAGCGGCATCGACACCGAGCCGGCGTTTTCGAGCGACGGCCGCAGCATCTACTTCGTGAGCGACCGCGGCGGCTCGCCCCAGATCTACCGCGTGGCGGCCGGCGGCGGCAATGCCGAGCGCGTCACGTTCAACGGCACCTACAACATATCGCCGGCCATCAGCCCAGACGGGCAGTGGCTGGCCTACATCTCGCGCGTGGGCGGCGCCTTCAAGCTGCACGTGATGGACCTGAGGTCGGGCTCCGTGACGGCGGTGACCGACTCCAGCGCCGATGAAAGCCCGAGCTTCGCGCCCAACAGCCGGCTCATCCTGTACGCGACCCAGCAGCAGGGCCGCGAGGCCCTGATGACCACCACGCTGGACGGCAAGATCAAGGCCCGCCTGGCCGGCCAGGGCGGGGACATCCGCGAGCCCGACTGGGGGCCATTCCAGAAGCAATGATGCGTTGTAGTTTCCCAAACACCTTTTTTCCAGGACAGTCACAATGAAACGATCCTCTTTCAAGCGCGTTTCGATCGCGCTCACCATCGCAGCCCTCATGGCGGGCTGCAGTTCCGGCGTGAAGCTCGACGATGTTCCGGTCGAGGACAAGGGCGCCACCTCCACCATGCCCGGCGCCAATTCGGGCAGCACGGGCCAAAGCGGCGTGGCGCCGGTCGACCTGACCCAGTCCGGCCGCGAGGCCGGCGGCCCCGTCGGTGTGGCGCGCATCGTCTACTTCGACTTCGACAGCTTCACCGTCAAGCAGGAATACCAGTCGGTGCTGGAGGCCCATGCGCGCTACCTGAAGGCCTCGTCCGCCCGCAAGGTCATGCTCGAAGGCCACACCGACGAGCGCGGCGGCCGCGAATACAACCTGGCGCTGGGCCAGAAGCGCGCCGAGGCCGTGCGCCGCTCCCTGGCGCTGCTGGGCGTGCCCGATGCCCAGATGGAGGCCGTGAGCTACGGCAAGGAAAAGCCGGCCGCGCAGGGCCATAGCGAGAGCGCCTTCGCACAGAACCGCCGCGTCGAACTGTCGTACCGTTGATGGCCGCGCGCATGTCTTTTCCCCATCGCTCGCGCGTGCTGGGCGCCGTGGTCTTCGCGGCCGCCGCCACCTGGGCCATGCCCAGCCACGCGCTGTTCGGGGACGATGAGGCGCGCCGTGCCATTCTGGAGCTGCGCCAGCGCGTCGATGCGCTGCAGCAGGCCAACCAGCGCGCCGGCGAGCGTTCGGGCGACGAGGTCTCGCAGCTGCGGCGCAGCCTGCTCGACCTGCAGGCGCAGATCGAGGCGCTGCGCACCGAGCAGGCGAGCCTGCGCGGGCAGAACGAGCAGCTGCTGCGCGACGTGGCCGAACTGCAGCGCCGGCAGAAGGACATGGCGCGCGGCGTGGACGAGCGGCTGCGCCAGTTCGAGCCCGTCGCCGTGACCGTCGACGGGCGCGAGTTCCGCGCGGACCCGGCGGAAAAGCGCGACTTCGACGCTGCCCTGGCGGTCTTCCGTTCGGGCAAGTTTCCCGATGCGGCCACGGCGTTCGGCAACTTCGTGCGCCAATACCCGCAGTCGGGCTACGTGCCGTCGGCGCGCTTCTGGCTGGGCAACGCGCAGTACGCCACGCGCGACTACAAGGAAGCCATCGCCAACTTCAAGGGGCTGCTGGCGGCCGCGCCCGACCATGCGCGCGCGCCCGAGGCGGCGCTGTCCATCGCCAACTGCCAGATCGAGCTGAAGGACACGCGCGCCGCCCGCAAGACCCTGGAAGACCTGCTGCGCGCCTATCCCCAGTCCGAGGCCGCCGCCGCCGCCAAGGAGCGCCTGGCGCGCCTGAAGTGAGCACTGCTGTGCACGAGCCGGCCGACCTGGAGCGCCGCTTCGGGGGCCTGGCCCGGCTGTTCGGCGTGGAGGGCGCGGCCCGCATCCGCGCGGCCCATGTCGCCGTCGTCGGCATCGGCGGTGTGGGCTCCTGGGCCGCCGAAGCCTTGGCGCGCAGCGGCGTGGGGCGGCTGACCCTGATCGACCTGGACCATGTGGCCGAGTCGAACGTCAACCGCCAGATCCACGCCCTGAGCACGACGCTGGGCCAGGCCAAGGTCCATGCCATGGCCGAGCGCATCGCGCTCATCAACCCCGCGTGCCGGGTCGAGTGCGTCGAGGAATTCGTCGAGCCCGCGAACTGGCCCGCCATCCTGCCCGGCCCGGTGGATGCCGTCATCGACGCCTGCGACCAGGTCAGGGCCAAGACCGCCATGGCCGCGTGGGCGCTCCAGAACCGCCGGCCTTTCATCACCGTGGGTGCGGCGGGCGGCAAGCGGCTGGCCCACAAAGTCGACGTGGACGACCTGGCCCACACCACGCACGACCCATTGCTCGCGCAGCTGCGCTACCGCCTGCGCAGGGAACATGGCGCGGCCCGGGACGGCAAGCGCATGGGCATCGCCTGCGTATTCAGCAGGGAAGCCGTGGCCCCGCCGCATGCATCCTGCGCCGTGCAGGAAGGGGACGGCACCTTGAATTGTCACGGCTACGGCTCCTCCGTGGCCGTGACGGCCACCTTCGGCCAGTGCGCTGCTGGCTGGATGCTGGACCGGCTGTCCGGAAAACCCTGAAAGCACGCTATAATGTGCGACTTTGCTGCAGCAAGACTGCAAGAGGGGGACGTTAGCTCAGTTGGTAGAGCAGCGGACTTTTAATCCGTTGGTCACAAGTTCGAATCTTGTACGTCCTACCAAGCCACATAAGGAAACCTCGCTATCAGTACGGTAGCGGGGTTTTTTGCTATTTGACTCATGTAGCCACTATGTAGCCGCGAGCACGGAGTTTTTGACCCTATCCGATGGTCACTCGAATCTCTTGGCGGGACTGGCTGCGGTATGCGGTCAAGTCTTGTCCTTGCAGTTGGGGCACTTTTTTGTAGTCCACATTCCCTTGCTTCCAGTAGCGGGTGACTGTTACGCCTGCACCCTGTTCCCTTGGGTGAGTGAGGAGTGCTAGCAGACCTTGTTTTGCCGCCTCCAATTGCTCTGTCATCGAATCAGACCGTTGTTTTGCTTGAACATAAACGGCAGCAGCCAGAGTCCATGCTGCATCTGTTCGTTGTGCTGTGTCCGCCTCGGTCAGAGGAGGTGCCGTATCTGTTGTGAGATATTGCTGAAACGCCTCCCACGCCTCCCGGATGCGGGCCATCAGCGCCTCGTCCCGAGCCACCTCGGTCAGGATGCCCTTGGCGCCGTCGAACACCCACAGGTGGGCCTTCTCGGCGCCCGACACCATCAGCTGATGCTGCACCTGAACGCGGTAGTGTTCCGGCACCTGTCCTTGGCTCACGTCCTGCCACAGGTCGGATCGTGTGCCGCGCATCGGGCACTTGATTTCCAACACCAAGTCGCCGACCAAGGTCATGCCGTCCAGACTGGCGCTGTAGGCGCCATCCTCGATCACCAGTGGCTGCATCACCAGCCCGGTTTGCTCTTCATAGGCCGCTCGTGCGCTCGGCTCCAGTTCGGTGCCGCGCTGCATGGCCTGCGTCACCTTGGCGCTGGCGCGCCCGGTCTTCTCCAGCCACAGCTGGTAGGGTGTGCTCCACGGGCTCAGGCCCATCACCGCTGCCGTTTCCGAGGCGTTGCGCCGGCTGCGGCGGTAGTCCAGCCATTCGGGGCTGCCTTGCGTGAGTTGAACGATGCGGCTCATGCTGCAGCCCTCCGGTTTTCCAGCGAGCGGATCACGCGCGGCAAGTCAGCCACGGCGATCTGTGCCAAGGAATCGACCCCGAAGTAACGGCACACGCGATCCAGAGACACGCCGGCCTCCATCGCCAGCTTGTGCACCTGCGCCTGCTGGCCACGGCTGAGCGTCGCCCCGGTTGCACCGGGCTTTGCTGCGTCGTTGGCTGCCTCGCCGGACGGCTGCGGCAGGTCTTCGCCCGCGTAGATGTACAGCCCCAAGCCATGCAGGGCAATGGCCTTGACCAGACAGCGTTGCAAGCTGGTGTTGATATCGAATGCCGTGGGGGCAAGAATGGGGCGGTTGCGGCCATCCAGCACCGGGTGAATCTGGCTCAGGGTAACGCCTTGCACCGTGACGGCCACTTCCACGAACACGCCGGCTTCGGTTGCCAGATAGGGCAGGTCGTTGAAGCGGCGCACTTCCCACGTCGCGGTGGGGTCGGCATTCCGCAGTTGCGACACCGCATAGGGCCAGCTGAGATAGGCAAAGCCGCCCTTTCGCTCGATGTGCTCGGATACGTTGATCGCCGCCAGGCGGGCAAAGTGGTTGATGGATTCGGTCATGTTGATCTCCATGGGGTAAACAGATACGCCCGTCGCTCCTGCTGGAGCCACGGGCGCGAGGGGTGGATGAAGGTGGTTCAGGCGGCCATCGCCATGGCCTGTGGGCCGGGGGCGGCTTCCGACGTGCACAGCACGAAGTCGGCGGCCTTCTGCGCCATGGACGCAGCGGAGAAGACCAAGCGCTTGTCATGGCGCAGGGCTTCCAGCCAGTGGGCGATGTAGCCCGCGTGCTGAAGCTCGGCATCGATGCCGCAGTGGCCGCACAGAAACGCGGCGCCCATCTCGGCGACCAGTTCTTCGAAGGCGTAGGCCGTGAGGTGCTGGCGGCTCTGCATGGGGCGGTTGCAGCGGCTGGCATGGCCCGTCCAGTGCGTCAATTCGTGCAGGGCCACGCCGTAGTAGCCGGTGGCCTGCGGGAACGCGTTGCGCAGTGGCAACTGGATCACGTCGTCGGAAGGTCGGTAAAACGCCTGATCGCCACCGTGGCGAATGATGGCGCCGGAATCGACCAACAGGCGCTCGGCTTCCTCGACCGGGCTCCAGTCGGGAGCAGGTTGAGGCTGCGCCAGCGCTGGCGGCAAATCCTCTATCTGATCGGCGTTGAAGACCGTGAACGAGCGCAGCATGGGCACGACCTTGGCTGCGGGGGCGTCGTTGGCGGCGCAGGATCGCCCGGCCTCATCGACTTCCATCATCTTGAAGAAGACGATGGGTGTGCCGGTTTCACCCCGGCGCACATGGGCGCCCAGCATGCGCGCTTGCTGGTAGGTCAGCCAGCGATTGCGCCGGTAGCCTTCGTGCATGGCGGTCATGTTGAGCAACAGGGTGTTGATGCCGCGATACAGGCGTCCGGTGCTCAGGTTGGCGGGCATGGCGCCGCCCGGTTCCCGCTTCCACGGAAACTGCCACGGGATGGCGCCGGATTCGAGGGCGCGGATGATGCGCTCGGTGATGGATTGGTACAGGTCGGTCATGAGGGTGCTCCGGAAACGACGAAGCCCGCACGTGGCGGGCTCCGATGGGTGAGGAAAGGGGGAAATCAACTACACCGGGTCACACGTGCAGGCGAAGCAGGCCGGGCGTGTACTGGCCGCGCTTGATGTAGCCGAAGCAACGCTTGGCGATGGTGGTGCCGGCGCTGGTCAGCAGACCGGCGAAGGTGGCGGCCATGACACCGGAGAAGCTGCCCCAGTGGATGGCGAGCGTCAGCATGGTGACGCCGATGTCCAGCCACACGTCGTGGCCAAGCATGCGCAGCATGGTGCGCCGCCCGAGTTTGATGAAGATGAAGACGAGACCGAGAAAGATGGCGAAGCCGGTTGCGAACATGGTGAGAACTCCCGAAGTGGAAAGTGAATGCCAACCCGGATGGGCTGGCGCGGGGCGAGTGGATCGGTCGGGCGCGGTGGCCTTGCGATCCTTACGAAGTTGCCGAGGCAGTTCGTAATGAACTCACGAGCCGACGGGCACGCGTGCGAAGCGCGCGGCTTTCTTGGGAGTGATGGAAATGAAAAAGGAGTCTCTTGCATCAGCTGCGAAGAGACTCCTTTTTGGGGGTCAGGAAACCGAAACCGAACCGGGGTGGGCCTTTTGCTCCACCACCGGGGTCACTAGGCCTCGGCCGGACGGCCCGGCACCTCATGAATCATTCGCGCCAGACCTCTGCCGCCAGCGGCAAGCCGTTCAGATCGGCGCGCGCCTCGCGCCAACCGGGGGAATGAAGATCGAGGATGCCGACAAACCGGTCGTTGTGGGTGGGCTCCAGCAGGTGGGCCATTTCGTGCACGATCACGTATTCGAGCAGGTCGCGCGGCTTCTTGACCAGCTCCGTGTTCAAGCGAATGTTCCCGGCGGCGGGATTGCAACTGCCCCACTTGGTTTTCATGCGCTGGAGGAAGTACGCGTTGACCGAAACACCGAGCTTGGGCTCCCACTTCTGGATCAGGCGCGGGATGGCCGCATGCAGCAAGGATCGGTGCCATGCGTGCATGATTTCGGCGCGCTTGTCCTCATCGCTGCCGGGCCGAACGCGCAGCACGATGCGTTTGTGATCCAGCTGCACGCCGGTACGCCCTTGGGTCTCTTCCACCACCAGCAAATGGCGCCGTCCCCACAGCAGGTGGGTCTCCCGCGTCACATAGCGTCGTGGCGCCTCACGGGCCTGCTCCTGCATGTCGGCCTGTTGCCGGCGTATCCAGTCGAGCTTGGTGATGGCGAACGCGCGGGCAACTTCCAAGCGCGTGTTGCGCGGCGCCACCAGCGTGACGTGGCCTTTGGGCGGATGCACGCTCAGGTGGACGTTCTTCACGTCCTTGCGCGTGACGCGAATCGACACATCGCCCAATTGCAGGAATTCGTCCATCAATAACCCGGTTGCTGCTTGACGATCGCAAACAAGGCTTCGGTGGCGGCACGGTCCCTGTTCATTAAGGGGAACAAGGCGTTCTTGACTTGGGCTTCGCGCGCCGGATCGCCTTTCCACCCCGCCGGGGCATGGTCCCTCATGGCCAAATCCAGCTGTACGGCGAGCGCCGCGCGGGCGTCGTCATCGGCGGGGCAGACAAAGACGGTGGCGGGCAGTGAAGGCAGGTTGTTGAACAACACCGTGGCTTCTCGATTGCCGTGCAGGACAGGCGGGGCGCCTGCCGTGGGCTGTCGTGAGTGCAGTCGCTGCGCAAGCCGCTCCGCTTGCCGCAAGAATTCCTCGTAGGACTCCGTGTCGTCCCGCTTCTGCTGGATCAGGTCGTCCAGCAGCTTGGACATTTCTTCGTAATAACGCGGGTCGGTCAGCTGGTCGCGGATGATCGTCTTGCGGACGTTGTTGATGATCGCCTCGGCGACGGCACTGTTCGACAGCTTGCCCTTCTCGTTGAGTTTCTGCGCGATGGCGTCGTGGATGCCGGTGTGGATGATCAGCTCGGTCAACGAAAGATCGCTGAGGTTGCCCAGCCGGTCGGCCGGGTCGGCCTGTATGTAGGCGTTGATGAGGTGGCGCATGTCCGCCTCGAAGGGCTTGATGTCCAGCTCTTCGCCAGAATGCTTTTTGATGGCGGCGCGCACCTCGCTGAAAAACTCGGCGTCATCGGCCAAGCGCTGGGCCTGCGCGGCAGAGTAGCCAGCCTCGCTCAAACTGGTCGCCATCTCGGCGTAGGCGCGTACAAACGCCGCCACGGCCTTGTAGAACGACACGCGCAGCGGTTCGGTATCGCCCAGCGCCGTGGCACTTGAAGCGTCGCCGCAGAAATAGCGCAGGTAGTGCTCGATTTCCTTGGGCTCGGCCACCGGGGCGCACAGGTAGATCAGGGCTTCATGCGCCGCGTCGAGCTTGGCCTTGCCTTCCTTGAAAGCGTCCTTGACGATCACATTGCCGTCGTCGCCGCTGTCGTCGATGTCCAGCTCGTCCGAGGTGTAGACCGCGATCGCCGTTTCCAGCTTTTTGAACAGCTCCTTGTAATCGACGATGTAGCCATAGTCCTTGTCGTCGCCGTCCAGCCGGTTGGTGCGGCAAATGGCCTGAAACAGGTTGTGGTCTTGCAGCTCGTTGTCGAGGTAGATGTAGGTGCAGCTCGGCGCATCGAAGCCCGTCAGCAACTTGCTGACCACGATCAGCACCTTCAGGTTCGCAGGTTCTTCGATGAAGCGCCGCTTGGCTTCGTCCTCGTAGGCCTTGGTGGTCTGGCCGGGGGCCAGCACGTGCCTCGTGTAGGTGTCGTACTTGTAGCGCTCGTCGCTGTTGGGCGGCTCGCGCGAAATGGCGTTGTGGTTGGGCTCGTAGGAGGTGATCAGCCCGCAATAGCTGCCAAAACTGGTGTTCTGGAACAGGCGGAAGTAGTGGCAGGCGTCATAGATGGACGCGGCCACCAGCAGCGCCGTGCCTCGGTCGCCGTTCAGGCGCGGCTTGACGCCGAAGTCGTGAATGATGTCGGCAATGATGCGCTGTTTGCGCTCGCCGGCACTCATCAGTTCTTCCATGGTGGCCCAGCGCCTGCGCAGCACCGACTTCTGGAAATTGTTCAGCCCGCGCGTCTTGCGCTCGAACCAGTCGTCGATGGCCTGCCGCGAGGTCAGGCGTTGCGGCACGTCGCGGGCTTCGTATTTCAGGTCCAGCACCACCTTGTCGGCCACCGCCTGGTCGAACTTGTAGGTGTGGATGTAGGTGCCGAACACGTCGCGCGTGGTCTGCTTGTCCTTGCGCAGCAACGGCGTGCCGGTGAAGCCGACAAAGATGGCGTTCGGCAGCCAGCGCTTCATCTGCTGATTCAACATACCGCCCTGCGTGCGGTGACATTCGTCCACGAACACATAAAAGCGGCCAGTGACGGGCGGTGGCTCGCCTTTGAGGTCGGAGGGGTCGATTTTGTGGATCAGCGCACACAGCAGGCGTGGCAGTGCTTCGCCCAGCTTGTCCACCAGTTCGCGCCGCGTGGTGATTCGGGGGGAGGGCGAGTCTTCGCCAATCACGCCGGAGTTTCTCATCACGCCCGCGATCTGCTTGTCGAGTTCGTCGCGGTCGGTGATGACCAGTACGCGGGCCTCGGCATCGTGCTCCAGCAGCCATTTGGCCAGCAGCACCATCAGGATGCTCTTGCCGCTGCCTTGGGTGTGCCAGATCACGCCGCCCTCGTGCCGCTTCAGGCGCTCTTGCGCCGCCTTGACGCCTTCGTACTGGTGCAGGCGCGGCACCTTCTTGTGCCCCGCATCGAAAATCACGAAGTTGCGCATCAGGTCAAGCAGGCGCTCCTTCTGGCACAGGTGGGTGAGGGGCTGGTCGAGCAAGGCGCCAACCACGGGCTCGTTCGCGGTGTGGTGCCGCCATTCGACGTAGAACAGCTCCGGCGTGCCCGTGGTGCCATAGCGCAGGCCTTGGGAGTCATTGCCCGCCATCAGCAGCTGCACGGTGCTGAAGAACGGCAGATTGAATATCTCTTCCTGATTGGTGATCAGTTGCCGCACGCCATCGGCAATCTCCACCGAGCTGCGCTTGAGTTCGATCACGCCGACCGCGATGCCATTGAGGTACAGCACGATGTCCGGGCGGCGCTCGTGTCCGCCCCTGAGCGTGACCTCTTCCGCTACCGCAAAGTCGTTGCGGTCAGGGCGTTCCCAGTCGATCAGGTGCACGGTCTCGTGAGCCGCGCCGGCCTGAGTCTGCACCGGCACCCCATAGCGCAGCAGCTGGTAGGTGCGCAGGTTGGCCTGATAGAGCGTGGTGCCGGTCGCGTCGGTGGCGGTCAGGAGCTTCTGGAGCGCCTGTGCGATCTGCGGCTCGGAGTAGCCGCGTTGCAGCAGATTGTCGCGCAGCAGGGCGACTTCGATGCAGCGGTTGTCGGGTCGGCCAGACCAGTCGCCCGCGTAGCGATAGCCCACCCCCCCTTCGGCCACAGGGCTTGTCAGCAGCTCGACGACGCGATCCTGAGTTGCCCGTTCGGGCCGGCGGGTTGCATTCATGCGGCGGCTTCCTCCAGCTTGTCCGGCGACCACACCAAGGCGGCCAGCTTGGCGATCAGTTCACGCCGTTCCAGTTGCTCTGCCTTGGTGAAATTCGGGTAGGCCTTGAACGGCAAATCGTGAGTAGCGGCGAATTGCTGAAACTGCGGTTGATTCTGGTAGGCGCGGTCGTCCAGACTGCCCGCATAGAAGTTCTGTACGGTATATCGGCCGCGCTTCTCCGCGTAGAGCTTGTCTTGCAGGCTGCGGTTCACGTCCTGTGGCAGCAGCACCAACGACGCCACATGATTGCGCCACTCGTCGAATTCCTGTTCCGACTGGAAGCCGCTCGACAGCTTGAAGTCGGCGGGCCAAATGTGTTCGATGTCGAACGGGTTCTTCACGTTCCGATCGACCAGCTTGTCGAAACTGTCGGTGCGACCTGCACCTGCCTCCGTCGCAGCGGTCAGGCGGGCCAGAAGGTGGAATATGTACCGTCTGCTCCACTGGTTGAGCGCCAGTCCGTCGAGCCCACTGCGCCCTTTGATGGTGCTGCCTGATAGGGTCGTGTCGTCCTTGGCCAGCTTGTCGCGCAGGATTTCCACCAACTCGGGCACAGACTTGCGCCGGATGTCCCGGCACAGCAGGAACATCGCGTAGGACACGCTGGAGTAACCCACGCGGATGTAGTTGACCGCCCGGCGCATCAGCCAGATATCGAGATAGGTGGCCGTCACCGCCAGCTTGCGCCGCACCGTATCCGCGTCGTCTGTCTCCACCAGCGGCGCCAGCAAGACCGTGCTTTGCCACGTGAAGTCGTTGTGGGCGTTGTAGTACACAGCGGCCAGTCCGGGGGTGTACTGGCGCCCGGCTTCCAAAATGCGCTGGTACGCCTTGGCGAAGAAGGGAAAGCTGGTGGTCATCAAGGCGGCATTGGCGTCGGCCTTGCCCAGCTTGAGCTGGTCGCTGTGGTCGCGCACCCAGCGGTGGAACGCGGTGCCGATCAGCTCCCAGTCCTTGTCGGTGGCGCCGGCCTTGCGGTCGCGGATGGTTTCGGCGTACTGCGCCCGCAGCCACGCCTTGATGCAATTGGCGTCACGTTCGGGTTCATGGGTGCCGCCCCACGAAATCAGCTCCAGCACCTCGTTTTTCCACGTGGCGTTGGCCTTCTTGCGCATCTCGGTGTCTTCGATGGGCGCGAGCAGGTAGGCCTTGAGCATGTCCACCGGGCTCAGGGGCTTGCCCCGGTCGTTCATGGTCTCGAAGATGGCGTAGGCGTAGTTGTCGTTCTCCGTGGATATCTCGATCAACCCGACGCGCGTCATCAGCCAATAGATGAAGTGGGGCAGCGCTTGCCGATCGGCCAATTCGTCGAACAGGTCGTTGCCGGCGATGTCCTGATAGCGCGCGTACATCGTCTGGATGGACTCGTCGTCACCGGCCGGGTTGAAGGCTGCGCCCTCGAACAAGGCCTTGATGACCGGCAAGCGCTCGGGAATGTCCAGATTGAACTTGGGCTGCCCCAAGTTGTCGCTGAAGATCAAGGGCGCCACGGTCTGCACCACGGGCAGCTTCTGGTCGGTCGCCAGCCGGTACAGGTGAATCAGCAGCAGCGTGAGCGAGGTCACGCGCTGCTGGCCGTCGATCAGGTAGTTCTTGCCATTGCGCTTGCTGACGATGATGGAGCCCAAGAAATACTCGGCATAACCGCTGACCTGCGGTGTCCCATCGCCTTGTTTGAAGCTGCTGAAAAACTTGGCTTGCAGGTCGGACAGCAGTTCGTCGATGTTTTCCTTGCCCCACTTGTATTCGCGCTGGTACTCGTCGATGGAAAACGACTGGCTTTGCAGCAGCGCCTGCACGCTGCGGTAGTGGGGGATGATGGTGCTCATATCAGGCGGATCTTTCCGGTCAGCAGTTCCTGCACCATGGCTTGCTTGAGGGCGTGGGTCTTGACGAGACGGGCATCAAGGGCGGCCAGTTCGGCGTCCATGTCGGAAAGGACGGTGGCGACGGCGGATTGCTCATCCAATGTCGGCGGCAAGTGCAATTGGAACGACTGAAATGTCGGCAAGCGCAGCGAGTCAACTGTCGCCTTCACGGTGTTCTGCATAGCCCAAGCACCAAAATGCTCTGACATGTAGAGATGCACGTACCTCCCCCACACATCCTCCGCAAATTGCGTTATCGCATACACGCGCTGGTGAACGTCGAAGCGTCCACTGATGTAATGGAAGATGCTACCGATCTGACCCTCTCCGGGAACCAAGATTGCCTCGCAGTCATGGGAGTAGCTATTGATGCGCTCGACCGTGGCCGATCTTACGAAGAAGGGATAGATCCCATCGTCGACCTTGTCTTGGTTATTGCGCTTCCCTGTCGTGATGTGAGCGACATCCCCCAGCAGCCTCATTTTCCACGCCCCACTAAAACCCGGCAGGCGGGTTTGGCCGGTGAGAAGTTGCTGCATGGCGGCCTGCTTGAGGTCGCGCTTCTTGGCGATCAGCCGGGTCAGCCCGTCGAGCAGTGCATCCACATCTGATAGCGCGGTGGCGATGGCACGTTGTTCTGCAATTGGTGGCAACTGAATTTTCAGGCTAGCCAAGCTGGCTTGATTGAGGTTCACCATCGTGGTTCCGACGGAAGACTCCTCAATTGCAGATATCACTCGCTGACTGGAAAGTAGTCGATTTAGGAAATTGGAGTCAGAGTTGATAGGCCGAACGATCATTGATCCCGTGCCACATAACCAACCAGCTTGGTGGCTTTGAACTACAGCACATCTTCCCATATCACCCCGCCGCCCGATGACTATCTCACCTGCCTTCATGCGGAAATCAGAAAGTTTTTTGGCCGCGTTTTCTGAGACCGTCATCGATCGAGTGGGCTCGATCATTCCGTTGACGATGTGCATAGGATTGATAACTGGAACGCCATCGTTTATGTAATCGGACTTATGAAGCGCACTTCCAAACGGCCCTGTTCGGAAGGTCGCGTGCTTTCCGAGAGGCTCAAGCGTCCAATCCGCTGGTAGTACACCAACTTCCGTCTGCTTGTACCCTGGCCTTACTTCCATGTCGCCCCCATGCGTTGAAGGTGCGCGTCCACTGCTGCTGACAGCGCCGCTACTCCATCAACAAGCTCTGGGAGCGGCATGGTGTAGCGCTCGGCCAGTTCCCGGATGCGGGCGGTAAGGGTTTGCCCCACACGGTCAATTTCGCCTTGCAGGTCGGCCGCCAGGCGGGCGAGCCATTTGTCGTTGACCACCAACGATTTGATGTCCATCACGCTCAGCTTGGCGTAGTGGTCATGGGCTTGCTGGTCGAGCTTGGCGTCCAATTCCTTGACGGTTTTCTTGAGCTGGCTTTCTTGCTCGCTGAGCTTGAGCCATTGCTTGAGCACTGCCAATTCTTCCTTGGCCTCGGGGTCGGTGCCGATTTCCTTCACGCGGTCTTTGACCTGCGCGGCGTTGATCTTCTCGAAACCGGCGAAAGCGCCGTCCTCGGCGCTGTGCTCTTCTTCCAGTTCGGTGATCTGGCCGCTGGCGGCCTCCAGTTCGGCCTGCATGGCGTCCAGCGCGGCCTGTTCCTTGGTGAAGTAGCGGGCGACGATGTAGGGCTTGGGGATCAGGTCGCAGGACCAGCCCTTGTCCTTCTTCTTGCCCTTCTTGTCGGTCTCGATAATGCGCGCCGGTTGGGCAACCCAGCCATCGGCGGCGATCAGGTAGGCGTCGTCCTGCATGGTCTCGGCCCAGTAGTCCATCAGGTGCTGATAGACGGCATAGGCGTCGATCAGCGGCGCGGCCTGCATGGACGCGAGCAGGGTTTCGGACACGGTGCCGATCAGCTCCTTGGGATGGCCGTTCTGGCTGAAACCCGTGAGCTTTGGGTTGATGGCTTCGCGCCACTTGTTGAACAGCGTGGTGACCTTGCCGGTGAAGGCGGTGAACTGCGGGTGGCCGAGGATGGCCGACCGGACATCGGTCATCGGCAGCTTGAGGCGGGCATAGCCGGGACGGCCTGCCGATTCAAACAAGGCGGTGCGCAGGCCGGGCATTTGCTGCCAGTCGGCGGCGAAGGCGTCGATGTCGCGTTCGGGGATGCCGCCGTTGAGGTGGGCGTCGATGTCCTGCAGGTCTTCGGGTTCGCTGCTGTCGATGTAGCGCGGCAGGTTCAGGTTGTAATCGTTCTTGGGGCTGGCGATCTCGTCGTAGGGCACCATGCGGGCGTAGCGCGGGCTGTCGACCTGCCGGTTGAAGGTATCGACGATCTTGTGGATGTCCTGCTCGCGCAGGCGGTTCTTGTTGCCGTCCTTGATGAAGCCCTTGCTGGCGTCGATCATGAAGATGCCCTTGCGGGCGGTGGCGTTCTCCTTGTCGAGCACCAGAATGCAGGCTGGGATGCCGGTGCCGTAGAAGAGGTTGGCCGGCAGGCCGATGATGGCCTTGAGGATGCCGGAACGCACCAGCTGCTGGCGGATGCCCGCCTCGGCATTGCCACGGAACAGCACGCCGTGCGGTAGGATGCACGCGGCTTTGCCGGCGGCCTTCATGCTGCGGATGATGTGCAGCAGGTAGGCGTAGTCGCCCTGCTTGGCGGGTGGCACGCCCCAGCTAAAACGCTGGTAGGGGTCACCCTTGCCGCTGTCGCCGAGAGTGAGGCCGGTGCTCCACGTCTTGTCGGAGAAAGGGGGGTTGGCGACCACATAGTCGTAGGTGCGCAGCTGCTCGCCATCCTTGAACTTGGGCGCGGCCAAGGTGTTGCCGTTGACGATGCTGGCGGTGGGAAAGTCGTGCAGGATGGTGTTCATGCGCGCCAAGCCGGCGGTGGTCACATCCTTTTCTTGCCCTTCCAGTGTGATGGGCTTGCCGGCCTCGGCGGCCACCTTGAGCAGCAGCGATCCGGAACCGCAGGTTGGGTCGTAGGCGGTGGTGGATGCCGTGCTGTTGGCGGGAGAAATGCCGATGACCTTGGCCATGACGCGGCTGACTTCGGCCGGGGTGTAGAACTGGCCCTTGCTCTTGCCGCTTTCGGTGGCGAAGTGGCGCATGAGGTATTCATAGGCGTCGCCAAGGATATCGTCGTGCTCGGCGCGGTTTTGGGAGAAGTCCAGCTCGGGCTTCTGAAAAATGCCGATCAGGTTGGTCAGGCGATCGACCATCGCCTGACCTTCGCCCAGCTTGTTGGGGTCGTTGAAGTCCGGGAAGTCGCTGCGTGCCAGCTTCTGGTTGCTCTCGATCAGCGGCTGGATGATTTGCGTGTTGATCTTCTCGCCGATGCCGGACTTGCCCTTGAGGGCGATCATGTCCTTGAAGCTGGCACCCTTGGGGATGGACACCGGGGGCTCGAAGTCGTCCGAATTGCCGTACTTGTCGGTGATGTACTTGATGAACAGCATGAACAGGACGTAGTCCTTGTACTGGCTGGCGTCCATGCCGCCACGCAGTTCATCGCATGAAGCCCAAAGTGAAGAGTAGAGATCGGATTTCTTGATAGCCATTGGGCATGCGGTACAGGTAAAACGGCAGTTTAGCCGTCGCCGCGTGCCCGCAGTGCTATCGAAGGTGATCGCAGGTGCGTTTGAGCAGGTCGAGTACGAAGGCCCGATCTGCGGGCTTCAGCTCCGACAGCCACGCGCTGATGCGAGTTGCCTGATCGTCAGGCACGGTGGAGCTTGGAACCAGCAGGTCGCCGATGCTGACTTTGAGGGATTGCGCGAGCTTTTCAAGCGTGTGGAGCGACGGCACGGTGGCGCCGCGCTCGAAGCGGCTGATGGTTTCCGGCTCGACCTCGATCCGTTCTGCCAGCTGCGCTTGAGTCCATTGGCGGGATTTCCGCAGGTCGGCTATCCGGGCGCCCAGCAACTCCTCCAGTGGTTTCTCGGCGCGCTTCTTCTTGATCATTTCTGTCCAGTTCAAAAACGACAGAAATGGTTGTTCTTGTAGGAGTATTGAGCCAGAATCTAATATGTTGTTTTCAACATATTGAATCTATAAAACGGGGGTGCCGTGGCTCAGGAATCCGGGCGAATCATGAAGGGGGTGGAGGTGGCGCTTGGCGTTGTGATGGTGGTTTCTGCCATCGCATGGCTCGTCGGCATGCTGATGAAGATGGGGGACTGGGGCAGCGCGGATGCGATCGTGAGGGGCGTTCTGACGGTCATTGGCCTTGCCGTGCTGTTTGGCATCTTCCGCGCGCTCGTGTCCCTCTTGCGGTGGGTTGGTCGATCTGCGCGCCAAGGTGTCCCGCTGGTCGCCTCGATAGCCTCAAAAGCCACGAAGACGGCGACGGGTGCCGTGCAAGAGTTGCGTGGGCGCTACAAGGCCTGCCCCTATTGCGCTGAGTCGATCAAGGCCGAAGCGCTGGTTTGCAAGCACTGTCGGAACACGGTTGCCAAGCGCTGCGGCGGTTGTGCGGAAGCGGTGCAGGTCGGAGCCCGGCAGTGCCCGCATTGCGGTACAGCCGTATAGGGAGGGGCACCATGGGCGCGTGGGGTCGTTTGTTGCTGGTCTCGGTGCTATTCGGTTGTGCGGCAGTGCAGGCCCAAGTCGTGAAGTGCACCGATTCCCGAACTGGAAAAGTGACCTACTCGGACAGCGGGTGTCGTGGGGGCGAGGTCGGAAAGCAGGTTCAAGCCAGAAAGACGGCGCAAGAGCTGGAAGATGAGCGTGCGCAGGCGGAAACTGCGCGGCAGCGATATGCCGCGCCGACGCCTTCCTCCCAAGCTCAGCAGGCCGTGCCGACGCGGCAGGAGCAGGCGCCGCAACGAGACTACGCGAGCACGTTCGAGTGCCGCCAGGCGCAGAGAGATATTGATATCGCGCGGGGCAGCGTGACGGCCTCCCGGTCGGAAAAATTGACGAACGTGGCGGCGGCGCAGCGCAAGGCCGATCTGGCGTGCCTTGGCCCGGCGGGCTACCGAGAGGCCGAGGCGGCGCGTGCGGAGGCGCGCGAGCGAGCGAAGGAGCGGCGTGCCCGCGCGCCGGGCGTGATTACCCATTGCGATCCTGGCGGCTGCAACGACAATTACGGCAATCGGTACCACCGCGCGGGGCCGAACCTCGTGGGCGGTGGCAAGACCTGTACGCCGGCCGGATCGAGCTGGTCATGCAATTGAAGGAGCCAGTCGATGTCGCAGCGTGAAGCCGTGCGAGCCAAGCAATCGCGCTTTGTGCGCGAATACGCCGTGGATTGCAACGGCGCGGCAGCGGCCGTGCGAGCGGGCTATTCGCCGCGCTCGGCCAAGGTGACGGCGAGTCGGCTGCTAACCAAGGCTAACGTGCAGCGGGCGCTGCGGCAGATTCAGCAAGTAGATGCCGAGCGCTTGGCGCTAAGCCGCGAGGCGGTGATCGACCAGTTGCAGGATGCGATTGAGCTCGCTCGGGTCAAGCAAGACCCGATGGCGATGATCGTGGGGCTGCGGGAGCTGGGGCGGATGATGGGATATTACGGGCCGACTATCTGATACCAGATACTGCCAACCAGGTTCACATGCGGTGGTGCGAGCTGGAGTGGAGGGGTGGAGGCTCGCCAGTCACTTTCTCCTTCATGGGAAAAAAACAGCCAACTAGAAAAATTTTGGCACAAAGCCTCCACCTTCTCCACTGGCATTACGGGTAGCGCGATTTCACGCCGAGGTAGTAATTGCCATCGTTGCGCTTGACGCACTTGAACATCGCCTTGAACTCGCGGTAGAAATTGGCGCTGGTCATTGGCTTGCTGTAGCCGTTCTGTTCACACCAAAGCTTGAAGCGCTCATAAGCCTGACGAGCTTTGATCGCAGCTGTAGGGTCTTTCATGCATTCGTCTTCCAGCCACTGGGCGATGATGTCCATCTCATTGCGGTAGTCGGCAATGGCCTGCGAAATTACCGGGGGCTCGCGGAGCCCGTTCTTAGCCCAATCCTGATAGCCCTTGAGCGCCCAGTTCAGGATACCCGGGAGCTCGACCAACAATTCTTCGCCAAGTTTCGGGTTGCGCTTGTTCGGCGGGATGCTGATCTCGAAGGGAATGGTCTTCACGCGGCGCCAGATACCGTTGTCACGGCCGACGATGGCCGGTTTGTGGTTGCCCGCTACGAACAGCTTGAACTGCGGAACGAACTCAAAATGCTCTTTATAGAGGAAGCGCGCGGTGATGCGTTCGCCGCCGGTCATCTGTTTGATAAGCGCTTCGTTCAGCCGGGCGCCGGATTCGGTTTCGTTGCTGAGCACCACACGCGCACCTTGCAAGCGGGCGAGGTCGTTGCTGGAGCCGGAGCGATTCGCCATCAAGGATTCGGGCTGGATCGTCTTGACCAGACCGTGACCAAGCAGTTCCGCTATCACGTTCAACAGCGTGCTCTTGCCGTTGGCGCCAGCGCCATGCAGGAAGAAATAAACCTGCTCACTCGTCGCCCCCGACAGTGCATAGCCGACAACACGCTGCACGTAGGCCATCAATTTCTTGTCGCCGCCGAAGATGGTCGAAAGGAATGCATGAAACTTTGGGCACTTGGCTTGCGGGTCGAACTGAATGGGGCTGTGCGTCGTCAACAGGTCTTCTTTGAGCGCGGGGCGCAAGCGCCCCGTCTTGAGTTCGATGGCGCCATTGGCAACACCGAGCACCATGGGATGGCTGTCGAGCGCTGCGGGGCTGACCGAAAGGGTCGGGTGCGACTGGGCCAACTCCAGCATGGCCTTCAGGCGCGTGAGTTGGAGGCTGTTTTTGACGTGTGACTGCCACTTGCGCTGTGCATCCTCGTCCTGCGCGGCGGCGGGAGGCATGGGCATGCCGCGCACGGCATCTTTGGCCATTTCCATGAGCTGACCCGACTCGTCACGTACCCAATGCAAACCGTTCCAGAGATACCAGCCCTGTGCATGAACGTAGCGCACGCGGTCTTGGATTGATTTCGCGAAGGCTTCGGCGTTGCCCACGTCCGTCATCGACAACGGATCAATCGTGCCGGTCGGCGGGTAGCGCGACACGCTGGCAGCAATGGCCTTGACTTCGGTGTCGAGCAGCGGCGGATTGCAGCGCTCGGCGTTGTGTTTCAGCAAGGCGGCTTCGATGGCTTCTTGATCGAAGCCTTTGCGACGCATCACACCGGCAAGGCTGGTGAGAGTATTGTTGCGGCTCGATTCAGGGATAGTCGAATCGTTCGCTGCCGCATGGGTCGTTGCGGAGCGCGCGGTTGTGGGTGATTTCAGCCCCAGCGCTGCAAGGAGTTCCTGATAGGGCATCGGCGTCAAGTGAATAGACGCGGCAGTAGGCTTACGCATGGGAGTTCTCCTTGCTGAGCAGTTGGTGGATGCGGGTTTGAAAGGGCGAGCGTTTTTGGTGCCAGAAGCCCGGCAGGCGCATCACGCGAGGAAGATCGCAAACCTTGGGATCTGCATTGAACTTTTGGGCGAGCTGCTGCTGGAGCGACTTGAATTCGGTCAGTGGCAGGTCGTGGGTCAGCCAGTACGCATGCCAGCGGGTGGGGCTGCTTTCGACAATGATGTGCGGGCGGTACGGCAGAACCGGCTCCAGTGGTGCGCCGTCCAAGTCGACGAACAGGGCGCGAACCGCGACTACATTGGCCGCCGTACGACACGTCTTCGCATTGCCGTGGACAATGCCATCGCCCTTGTTGACCATCACGAACACGCCTTGACCGTCTTCGTTGAGGCGCATGAGTTCCAGCTGATGTTGAGCGAGCGTGCCATGGAGCACGCGGCCACCGCCGGCTTTGGCGCCCTCGTGAAAGGTTTGGAAGGTAAATACGCCTTCGGGGTCGAGAGCGCGCAGGAAGACGTTTGCCGCGTTGAAGTTGAATTCGCGTTTCATTACTTGCCCTCCAGCACGGCGCGGATGGAAGCCACGGGCCAAGCCAAGCGGCCATTGACGCGGACAGGGCGGATCGGACCGTTCTCGCGGCAGGCCCAGACACGCAGGGTCTGCTGTGAGCGGTTCAGGTGAAAGGCCGCTTCTGCGGTCGGAAGTGTGGAGCGGGTTTCGTGCTCCAGCGGCGGCGGGACAGGACGGAGGGAGGCCATCTTTTCTCCTTGCGGAAGTTGTGATGGCTCCCCATTCTTATGAGAGGGCGGAAATGGCCTATTGCGGGCCTTGGCGCTGTGCCAACCGGGTCAATGGGGCATGACGGCGGGGCAGTGCCGGGCAATTCCGGGCGAATGCGGGCAATTTCCGCGCTGCCTATCGGTGGTTCAGGAGTGAGGCACAGGCCAAGGGAAGCCCGACAGCCCCTTGGCGGAATCGTTATCGCTTGCCAATTTGGCGTGCTGGTGCGCCCAGTCAAGGGCCAGTAGCTCGTTCCACAGGCCGTGCGCGCCGGATTGCGCTACGTTGAGGCCGTTGTCTTTCGCGCGCTTGAGGTCTTCTTCAATCGTCGGCCAGTTCTTGTCCGCGTAGCGTTCGATCAGCTTCTCTTTCTTGATGATGCGATCTGGCGTAGGAGCGTGCAGCGTCCGATCCAATGCGGTGGCAACTGGGGCGCGGTTGTGCTGGCGAAGCCACCCGATGGCACTTGCCATCTTGATGACGGTTTTAGGCGTGATGGGTGGTTGCTCGAACCGACCGCATTCAATGGCTCCCGCGTGGACGCCTGCGATCACGGCTTCCTGTTCGGCGCTGAGGTCAAGAGCATCGCCGTCCGGGCCAACCACATCGCTGAGCGCGCGCGGGTCGATTCCAGCCATCAGCGCCGCCAGTTCCCAGACGGCGACAGCGTCATACTCCCGCCAATCAGCGAAGTTGGCTCTGTTGCCTGTCTCCCACATGGAGGGTACCGTCAAGCTGCCAGTGCTTCAATCACCGCACGCGGGTTGCGTTCGATCACGTTGAGCAACACCAACGATGCCCCATGCGGCTTGCGGTCACCGCGTTCCCAGTGGCGCAGGGTGGCAGTGGAGAAACCAAACTTTGCCGCGAATTCTTCCTGCGTCATGT
The DNA here is from genome assembly GCF_054512775.1 of Alicycliphilus sp. T452. Lineage (NCBI taxonomy): Bacteria > Pseudomonadati > Pseudomonadota > Betaproteobacteria > Burkholderiales > Comamonadaceae > Alicycliphilus > Alicycliphilus sp. T452. The sequence goes on along the minus strand of NZ_JBTNEH010000024.1, from coordinate 40,730 downwards.
CCACCTTGGCGCGCAGCGCCTTCACGTCCACTGGGCGGGGACGATGCACGCGCACGCCCCGGCCATGCCCTTCGGCATGGGCAATGGCTTCCTGCAAGCCCTGCTTGATGCTGTCGAATGCCGTGCTCATTTCTTTCGTCCTTTCGCATTCCAAATGCTGACCAACGCGCCGGTCAGCTCGGCCAGCTCATTGCGCTCCGCCTTACTCAGATTGGCGCGGTCGCCTTTTGCAAAGAGGGTCAGCAGATAGAGCGGCATGTGCTCATCATGGAAGTAGTAGATGATTCGCACGCCGCCGCTCTTGCCGTGGTCACCCCTGCGCCAGCGCAGCTTGCGGACGCCTCCTGTGCCTTCCATCAGATCGCCCGCCTTGGGGTGTGAAGCCAGATGCCGGATCAGGTCTTGCCGCTCTTCAAGGCTAAGCAACTTGTCTGCCGTGCGAATGAACTCAGGCAACTCGGCGACTGTCTGCATGGTTTTGATTGTAATCCATTGGGACGGTTTATGCTAGTACTTAACGGCTCGCAATCTTGCCGCTTCGGGTGCGAATTCGACGGTTGCTTGCTCCAATATCCACGCCTCAATGCGCTCATGGTGTAGGCGTAGTAGGTCTAGCGGGCGCACGGTGTAATGTTTCTCTGCTGTGGCGCTGGGCTTGTGGCCTTGAATCTGCGCCACTACCCCGGCAGGGATTTCCAGCCACTCGGTCAAGCTCTTGAAGCTGCGGCGCAGGCCGTGGAAAGTCAGCCCCTCGATGCCTGCAACCTTGCAGGCCGTGGTGTGGGCATGATGGGGCTTCGCAATGGGCTTTGCCGCTTTGCCCGGCTCGTGTCTGGCGCTGGCGAACACCCATTCACTGCGGCGGGGCAGGGCGGACAGTAAGTGCCAAACGTAGGGCGTGAGGGGAATGACGCGCTCACCCTCCACCTTGTCTCGGATCGTCACTCCTCGCCATTGGCTGTTTATGTCCTCCCAACGCAGCGCCAGCACTTCGCCGGGGCGGGCTCCTGTCAGTAGCAGCGTTTGTAGATAGGCCGATATGGTCGGGTTGCCGATGTTGCGCACGGCGGAAAACCACGCGGGCAACTGTTCGCGCAAAAGGGCATCTTGCTTTACGCCGGCCTTGCCTAGTGCTTCGCGCGTGCGACGGGTCTTGGCGGGGTTTTGAGCAGGCACCACAGCTGCATATTGCGGATGCTCTGCGCACCACGTCAGAAAGGCACGTAATAGACGCCATGACAGCCGGGCGGGGGTTGGGCGAGTCTGGGCCTCATGTACTGCCCATGTCTCGATAACCGGGGCTGTCAGGGCTTGTAACCGCATCGCCATCAGGGGATGCAGAGGGCCGGCAATTGTCACGCCACGGCCACGAGTGCCACGCACGGACACCATACCTCCAGCGTTGGCTAATTTTTCGTGGTCTTGATAATGGCGCTTGCCCCAGTGCTGGCGACGATCGGCAAGGTACGCAGTCCAAACTTCGCCCACTGTGACAGCCTGAGCGGTGGCGATAGCCTTCTGTGCAGTCCGGGCGGCCTGTTGCTGGCGTTCCAGCTCGCGCGGGTCTTGCCCGCTATCAAGCACTACGGCAAGCCGGCGTGCTTCGGCGCGGGCTTGTTCAATGCTCCACGCCTTCACATCCCCGATAGTGTGGCGGATGGTTTGCCGGTTTAACTTGGCCTCATAGACAAACGATTTTGCGCCAGCAGCAGTTACACGCACACGCAGGCCCGGGGCTTCACTGTCGCGCATGAATGCCTGCTGCTTGCCTGCCGGGCAGGTAAACCGGCCGATTGCACCAGCGGTGAGGTTAACCCGCTGGGCAAGGTCGGGGGCTTCGCTCTTCTTTGGTCGCGCCATTCTGTTAGCTTCAGTCAGGTCAGATATGCCTGCACAGACAATTCATGTAGCCACTATGTAGCCAAAATTCCCCAATTTTGAAGAATATGAATCAACGAAGGTGCTGCTTATTTGTCCAGTGAGTTTAATTTAACCTGTTGATTTGTATTGATTCTATCAGCGCAGATCAACGTTGTGAAATATGTACATTGGCGGACTTTTAATCCGTTGGTCACAAGTTCGAATCTTGTACGTCCTACCAAGCTACATAAGGAAAGCGCGCTATCAAATAGATGGCGCGCTTTTTTGTTGCCTGCAGGTAATCCGTTGGTACATGGCTGCCGGACGCCCGTGTGGCGCTGGCCCGCATACGTAGTCTCCCGGCAGGGTTCACCCTGATGCCGAACCAAGGTCCATGCGGCACGATTGCTGCACTGCAACATGCAGTGTTCATCGGTGCTTATCGAGGATGTCTTCCCTGTCTGTTACCCGTCGCCAGCTGGGCCGGCTTGGCATGTTGTCCGCAGCTGCCCTGGGCACCCACGCCCTGCTGCGCGCGCAGTCGCGCCCGGGTGCCGCCATGCCGGTGTGCATTGCCGTGGGCGGGCAGGCGGGGCTGTATTACCTGCCGCTCACGGTGGCGCTGGGCCTGGGGTTCTTTCGTGACGAAGGGCTGGACGTGCGGGTCATGGACCATCCCGGTGGCGGGCTGGCGCTGCAGGCGATGCACGAGGGGCTGGCCGATGTGTGCTGCGGCGCGTTCGAGCATGTCGTGCGCCAGCAGTTGCGCGGCGTGGCATACCGCAGCCTGGCCGTGCTCGGGCGGGCGCCGCAACTGGCGCTGGCTGCGTCGACGCGCCATTGGCCGCTCAAGGACATTGCCGGTTTCCGCGGGCTGCGTGTGGGCGTGACGGCACGGGATTCGTCCACGCAGTTCCTGGCGAGTCTGTGGCTGAGCCAGTCGGGGGTGCCGCTCGATGCGGTGCGCTTCGTCGCCGTGGGCAGCGGCGCGGAGGCGCTCGCGGCGCTGCGGCAGGGGAGGGTGCATGCGCTGTGCAATTCGGATCCTCTCATCACCATGCTGGAGCAGCGCGGCGAGGTGCGCCTGCTGGCCGACACGCGCACGCTCAAGGGCACGGTCGAGATGTTTGGCGGAGCGATGCCCGGAGCCTGCCTGTATGCGCCCCAGGACTATGTGCAACGCCATCCGGCCGAGGTGCAGGCGCTTGTCAACGCGCTGGTGCATGCGCTCAAGTGGCTGCAGACGGCCAGCCCCACCGACCTGGCACGCGTGGTGCCGCCGTCCTATCTGCTGGGCGACCGCGGGCGCTATATGGCGGCCTTCTACAAGGTGCGCGAGACCCTGTCGCCCGATGGCCTGATGCCGGAGGACGGCCCCGTCACGGCCGTTCGTGCCGTGGCACGGCTGCAGCCGGAGCTGGCATCGGCGCGGGTGGCGCTGGACAAGACATTCAGCAACGATTGGGTGCGCAAGGCGAAGCAGAAATTCCGGATCTGACGGCGGCGCGGCCTGCATGTGCCATGCGCCTGGGCATGCCCTGCAGCGGCTAAAGTCGGCAGGTAGTCGGCGCGCTGCGCCATGGTTCGAAGCACCACAAGGCTTTCCCCATGTCTCTTCACCTCAGCATTGGCCCCCTGGTTTCCCTGATTGCGGGCATCCTGATTCTGATCATGCCCAAACTGCTCAACGTCATCGTGGCGCTGTACCTGATCGTGATCGGCGTACTGGGGCTGGCGGGGATGCACACGCTGCGCCTGTAACCCCGCAATCCGGTGGTTCAGCGCTTGCGCTTGGACGGTGCTGCGCCGCCCTTGCGTGCCGGGCTGGCCTTGGCCGTCCGGGCAATCGCCTTGCCGGCCTGCTGTTTGCCGGGGGTGCGCGACAGCGCCGTCGCGGTCAGGCGCATGGGCAGGTACATCACCACGCGCTCGCCGGCCTTGAAGCTGCTGGAGACCTTCAGGTCGTTCCAGTCGGCAACGTCCGCGGCGCTGACCTTGTAGCGGCGGGCGATGCTGGCCACGGTGTCGCGCTTGCCGGCGCGCACGGTGGTGCGGCGCGTGACGATCTCGGGTGTGAAGGCGATCTGCCCGTTGTCCGCCACATGGCCGGAGACGTCGGCGCGCGTCGTGGCGGTGCGGGGCACCATCAGGGCCGAGCCGGCCTTGATCATCATGCGTGGCGGTATGTTGTTGAGCTGGCGCAACTCGCCCTCGCTCATGCCGGCACGCTGGGCCGCCGCCGTCACGCTCATGGTGCTGGGCACGGTCCAGACCGTCCAGCTGGCGTACTGGCCTTCGTTATAGGCGGCCAGGTTCTTGCGGAACACCTGGGCGTTGTCCCAGGGCAGCAGGATCTGCGGCATGCCGGCGGCCAGGATCACGGGCTTGTGCAGCGATGGGTTGAGCGCGCGGAAGTCTTCCACGCGTATGCCCGCCAGGTCGGCGACCAGCGACACGTCGATGTCGCGCGTGATCTCCACGCTCTGGAAGTAGGGGTGGTTCTCGATCAGCGGCAGCTCGGTGCTGAACCGGGCGGGGTCGGCCACGATGTTCTTCACCGCCTGCAGCTTGGGTACGTACATGCGCGTTTCGGCGGGCATGGTCAGGTCGGTGTAGCCGGTGTCCAGGCCCTGCTTTTCGTTGCGGGCGATGGCGCGGGCCACGCTGCCTTCGCCCCAGTTGTAGGCGGCCAGTGCGAGGTGCCAGTCGCCGAACATGCCGTAGAGCTTCTGCAGATAGTCGAGCGCCGCACGGGTGGAGGCGAGTACGTCGCGCCGGTCATCGCGAAAGACGTTCTGCTTCAGGTCGAAATAGGTGCCCGTGGCCGGCATGAACTGCCACATGCCCGCGGCCTTGGCGCTGGAGACGGCCTGGGGGTTGAAGGCGCTCTCGATGTAGGGCAGCAGGGCCAGCTCGGTCGGCATGCCGCGGCGCTCCAGCTCTTCGACGATGTGGAACAGGTACTTGCTGGAGCGCTCGGTCATGCGCTGCATGTAGTCGGGCCGGGCGGCATACCACTGCTCGCGGTCGCGCACCAGGTCGGTGTCCAGGTCGGGCATGGCGAAGCCCCGGCGGATGCGGTCCCACAGGTCGGACGGTGCGTTGATGCCGGCCACGGCGCGGCCCTGGGCGGCGCTGGCCGTGATGGGCGTGAGCGGCCCCGAAGGGTAGACCGCGGTGCTGGTGGTGCCGCTGGTGCCGGTCTTGCCGGTGCCGGAAGTGGCGTGGCTGGGGGAGGAGGGGGTGGTGGTGGCGCAGCCGGCCAGCCACAGCAGGCTGGCCAGCCACAGGATGTGCAGGATTCTCATCGGAACTCGTTCTTCCATTGGCGCAGCGCGGCCAGCACGGCCGCGGGTTCGCGCGGATCCACGTGCGCGTCGAAGCCGCGGGCCGCCTGGGCGACGGTGGCTTCGCGCGTGCGCAGAAAGGGGTTGATGGCGCGCTCCGTGTCCATGCGCGAGGGCAGCGTGGGCCGGCCCGCGTGGCGCAAAGACTCGCAGCGGCCGAGGTACTGGAGCAGGGCCTGGTTGCCGGGCTCCACGGCGCACGCGAACTTCAGGTTGGAGAGCGTGTATTCGTGGGCGCAGCACACGCGCGTGTCGCCCGGCAGCGCGGCCAGGGCGTCGAGCGAGGCCTGCATCTGCGCGGGCGTGCCCTCGAACAGGCGGCCGCAGCCGCCCGAGAACAGCGTGTCGCCGCAAAACAGCACGGGCGCGCCGTCCATGTCGGCGCAGTAATAGGCGATGTGCCCCGCCGTGTGGCCGGGCACGTCGATCACCGCAAAGCGCAGGCCCAGCGCGGTGACGGCTTCGCCATGGTGCAGGCGCGTGATGGGCTCGGGCATCGCCTCGCCCGCGGGGCCGTAGACGGCGGCGCCGGTGGCTTCGCGCAGGGCGCTCACGCCGCCCACATGGTCGCCATGGTGGTGCGTGACTAGAATCGCCTGCAGTGACAGCCCCATGCCATGCAGCGCCTGCAATACCGGCGCGGCGTCGCCCGGGTCCACGACGAGTGCATGGCGCGCGTCGTGCAGCATCCAGATGTAGTTATCGGAGAAGGCGGGCAGCGGCAGCAAGTTCATGAGCGGCGAAATTATAGGTTTACACCACTGGTTTGGCTCCCCCCCCGGGCGTTACCTGCTCGCCTGGGAGCAGGAGCGCTACGACGAGCTGGTGGCCGACATCTTCGGCTACCACGCGCTGCAGCTCGGCATGCCGGGCCTGCAGGGCCTGCAGGGCCTGCGCGCCAACCGCATGCCGCACCGCTGGCTGGCGCTGGGCGGCGAAGAGGCGCGGCTGCTGCCGTGCGGGGTGCCGCCCGCCGGTGCGCCGGCCGTGGCCCTGCTGGCCGAGGCCGTGGCCCTGCCGTTTTCCGAGGGCAGCCTGGACCTGGTGGCCATGCCCCACACGCTGGAGCTCAGCGTCGACCCGCACGCGGCGCTGCGCGAGGTGTACCGCGTGCTGGTGCCCGAGGGCAGGGCGGTGATCAGCGGCCTGAACCCCTTGAGCCTGTGGGGCCTGCGCCAGTGGCGCGCGCGGCTGTACCAGCGCTGCGGCGGCGGGGGGCGGCTTTACCTGCCGGACGTGGGAGAGTTCATCACGCCCGGGCGCCTGCGCGACTGGCTGCGCCTGCTGGGGTTCGAGCTGGAGTCGATCAGCTTTGGCTGCTACCGGCCCGCGGCGGCCAGCGAGCGCTGGCTGGAGCATTACGGCTGGATGGACGGGCTGGGCGCGCGCTGGTGGCCGATACTCGGGGCCGCCTACGTGATCGTCGCTGCCAAGCGCGTGCAGGGTATGCGGCTGCTGGAGCCCTCGTGGCGCAAGGCGCCGAAGGCCGCGGCCGCGCAGGTACAGGTCGCGCGGCGGCATTGAGCACCCACCGGGACGGTGGGTTTCTTGTTTCTTCAGGAGTCTTTTTTGAATCAGGTGGTGATCTATACCGACGGTGCGTGCAAGGGCAATCCAGGCCCCGGCGGCTGGGGGGCGGTGCTGCGCTCGGGCGAGTTCGAGAAGGAGCTGTTCGGCGGCGAACTGGGGACCACCAACAACCGCATGGAGCTGATGGCCGTCATCCAGGCGCTGGCGGCGCTCAAGCGCCCCTGCCAGGTGGCGCTCTACCTCGACAGCCAGTACGTGCGCCAGGGCATCACCGAATGGATCCATGGCTGGAAGAAAAAGGGCTGGCGCACCGCGGCGGGCCAGCCGGTCAAGAACGTGGAGCTGTGGCAGCGCCTGGACGAGCTGGCGCACAAGGCGGGCCACCGCATCGAATGGCACTGGGTGAAGGGCCATGCGGGCGACCCGGGCAACGAGCGCGCCGATGCGCTGGCCAACAAGGGCGTTGAGCAGGCGCTGGGGCGGTAGCAGCGGGCTCTCAGGCCTGGGCCGTGATGGTCCGCAGAGCCGCGTGAATGTCCTGCGGATCCTGCGGGCGCACCAGGCGGGCCATCTCCTGGCCGTCGCGCAGGAAGATGAGCGTGGGCCAGAGCTTGACGCGGTAGCTGCGGCCCAGCGGCCGGCCAGGGCCGTCCTCGACCTTGAGGTGCTGCACGCCGTCCTGGTCCTTGAGGGCCTGCTCGATGAGCGGCTGGGCGCGCTGGCAATGGCCGCACCAGGGCGTGCCGAATTCGAGCACGGCGGGGCCTTGCAACTGGTCAACGGCCTCGCGCGTGGGCGGCTGGATGAGGTGGGTGGCGGCAAAGGGCATGTCAGATCACTCCGTCGAACATCATCACGTCCACCATGTCGCCCGCGGCCACGTTGCCTTGCTCGTGGTGCAGCACGATCAGGCCGTTGGCCTGCACCATGGAGCTGAGCACGCCCGAGCCCTGGTTGCCCGTGGTGCGCACCTGCAGCGTGCCGTCGGCCGCCTGGGTGACCAGGCCGCGCTGGTATTCGGTGCGGCCCGCCTTCTTGCGCATGGGCTCGGCGCTGGTGGCGCGCAGCAGCGGCGGCGCGGCTCGCGTGCAGCCCATCATGCGCAGCAGGGCGGGGCGCACGAAGGCCAGGAAGGTGACCATCACCGCCACCGGGTTGCCCGGCAGGCCGAACAGCACGCTGCCGCCGGCCACACCCTGGGTACTTTCGTTTTGATAGCTGCTGACGCTTTTCTGGTGGGCGCTGGAGGCCGTTTTCGCTTGTAATTCCGAACGGATGCGCCCCACGGCCATGGGCCGGCCCGGGCGCATGGCGATGCGCCAGAAGGCCACGTCGCCCAGCTGCCGCATCATGGTGCGCGTGTGGTCGGCCTCGCCCACGCTCACGCCGCCGCTGGTGATGATGGCGTCGGCCTCGGCGGCCGCGCGGCGAAAGGCGGCCTCCAGCAGCGCGGGGTCGTCGCGCACCACGCCCATGTCGATCACCTGCACGCCCAGCCGCGTGAGCAGGCCGAAGACGGTGTAGCGGTTGCTGTCGTACACCGCGCCTTCGCGCGGCGGCTCGCCCAGGCTCAGGATTTCGTCGCCGGTGGAGAAATAGGCCACGCGCAGGCGCCGGTGGACGGTGACCGTCTTGAGGCCCAGGCTGGCCACCAGGCCAATGGCGGCGGGCGTGAGCAGCTCGCCTTTCGGGAGCGCCACGCGGCCCTGCATGAGGTCCTCGCCCAGCAGGCGCCGGTTGTCCCCGCGGCGCAGCACGCCGGCGGCGATATGGATGGTGCCGTCCGGCCCGGCGCTGGTGAGTTCCTGCGGCACCACCGTGTCCAGCCCCGCGGGCATGATGGCGCCGGTCATGATCTTCACGCATTCGCCCGCGCCCACCCGGCCCGTCCAGGCCGCGCCGGCGAAGGCCGTGGGGCCCATGGGGCGCAGCAGCAGCGCCTGGCCGGGCGCGAGCTGCGCGCCGTCGAAGGCATAGCCGTCCATGGCCGAGTTGTCGTGCGGCGGCACGCTGATGGGCGAGACCACGTCGCGCGCCAGCACGCGGCCCAGGGCGTCAAAGATGCCGACCTCCTCGGTCTCGGCGACGGGCGCCACGAGGCGCTGCAGGAAGGCGTTCACGTCGGCCGCGCGCAGCGCCTGCGGGTCGTAGCCCTGCAGTTCGGCGGCGATCTGGTCAATGGTCTTCATGGAGTGCAATGGGTTGTGAGGGAAGGAGCCGCAGCATGTGCAGCTTGTCGTGGCCCACGCCCGCCACCACGATGGCCCGCGGCAGCAGGCCGTAGGGCGTGAAGCCCGCGCGCTGGTACAGGCGCACGGCGTGCGTGTTGCCGGCCGTGGCCGCGAGCACCGGCTGTTCCAGGCCGGCGGTGCGCGGTGCGGCCTTGCCGGCGGCAGGCTCCCGCGTCATGTCGGTCCATGGCCCTCCAGCGCGTGCAGCTCGGCCAGGGTGTTGGCGTTGCGGAAGGCCAGCGGGTCGTCGCCGGGCTGGCCGAAGGCCACGATGGCGCAGGGGTGCTGCGCGGTCCAGCGGTCGATCTTGCGTCCGCCCTCCTGGGTGAAGCGCTCCAGGCTCTCCAGCAGGCTCGTGCGCAGCAGGCAGAACACCGGCTGGGTGCGCACGCGCGTGCCGCCGTCGCCCTCCTGCTCGGGGGCCGCGGCCATGGCGATGTCGGCGCCCTGGGCCGCGGCGGCGGCGGCCAGGCGGCGGGCCAGGTCGGCCGGGAACAGCGGCGTGTCGCAGGGCACGGTGAGCAGCCAGGGGGTCGCGCAGCGCTCCAGCCCGCAAAGAAAGCCGGCCAGCGGGCCGGCATAGTCGGCCAGCCCGTCGGGCCAGACGGGCACGCCGAACGATTCGTAGGCCGGCAGATTGCGGTTGGCGTTGATCATCACGCCGCCCACCTGGGGCGAGAGCCGCATGAGCGCGTGCAGCGCCAGCGGCATGCCGCGGAAGTTCTGCAGGCCCTTGTCCACGCCGCCCATGCGCGAGCCGCGGCCGCCGGCGAGGATGAGGCCCGTGATGTCGTGGGTGTCGATCATTGGTCAGCCACCGATGTAGCTCATTTCTATGCGCCGCCCGCGCTCCTCGCCCTGGTCGGGCGGCAGGCTGGCGCGCAGCTCGGAATAGCGGTCGCCGCGGCCCTGCCAGATGTGGGCGATGGCGGCGCTGATCTGCGCGTCGCTGGCGTCGCCGCGCAGCAGGCTGCGCAGGTCCCAGCCCTGGGTGGCGAACAGGCACAGGTACAGGCGCCCCTCCATGGACAGGCGGGCGCGGTTGCAGTCGCCGCAGAAGGCCTGGGTGACGCTGCCGATCACGCCCACCTCGCCCAGCGACGGGTCGTGGCGGCCGCCGGCGCCCGCGTAGCCCCAGCGCTGCGCGGTCTCGCCCGCGGCGGTGGGCGAGAGCGGCACCAGGGGCAGTTCGGCCTGCAGGTGCGCGATGACCTCGCGCGACGGCACGACCTGGTCCATGCGCCAGCCGTTGGTTGCGCCCACGTCCATGAATTCGATGAAGCGCAGCGTGATGCCGGTGCCGCGGAAGTGCCGCGCCATGCGCAGGATCTCGTGGTCGTTGGTGCCGCGCTTGACCACCATGTTGACCTTGATGGTGCGGAAGCCCGCGGCCTGCGCGGCCTCGATGCCGGCCAGCACCTCGGCCACGGGGAAGTCCACGTCGTTCATGCGGCGGAACACGGCGTCGTCCAGGCTGTCCAGGCTGACCGTGACGCGCTGCAGGCCCGCGGCCTTGAGCGCGCGCGCCTTGCGCGCCAGCAGCGAGCCGTTGGTGGTGAGCGTGAGGTCGGGCACGCGGCCCTCGGTGGTGCGCAGCCCGGCCAGCTGTTCGACCAGCAGCTCCAGGTCCTTGCGCAGCAGCGGCTCGCCGCCCGTCAGGCGGATCTTGTGCACCCCGTGCGCCATGAACAGCCGCGCCAGCCGCGTGATCTCCTCGAAGCTCAGCAGGTCGCCGTGCGGCAGGTAGCGGTAGTGCTTGTCGAACACTTCCTTGGGCATGCAGTAGCTGCAGCGGAAGTTGCAGCGGTCGGTCACGCTGATGCGCAGGTCGCGCAGCGGCCGCGCGCGCGTGTCGTACAGCTCTCCCGTGGCGGGCATGGCGGCCGCGGCGGCGGCCGCCGGCACGGCGGGCCGCAGCGGCCTGCTGCGGTGGTCCACGAGAGGAATGACACGTTCAGCCATGGCCAAATTGTGCCCCATGGGGGGTGTAGGGGTATGCGTATGGGTGTGCAAATTGATGTCGATCAATTGGCGGTGGCGCCGCGTCCGCGCCGGCGTTTGAGCGGCGTCAGTGGCGGCGCGGCGTGCCGGCCGGAGAATCGGGCCCATGCGCGACACCTGCCTCCTTCCCGTCCCGTCCTCCGCGGCCTGCCGCCGCCGTGATCGCCGCCTGATGCTGCGCGTGCTGGGCACCGGCCTGCTGGTGCCGGCGCTGCCGCTGTCGGCGCAGGCGCGCATGGCGCTGGCCACGGCCATCAACCGCACGGCGCGTTTTCGCGCCTTGTCGCAGCGCATGGCCAAGGCCTATGGCCAGCTGTACCTGGACGTGAGGCCGGCGCGCGCCCGCGACGTGCTCGGGGATACGCAGCGCCAGATGCGCTCGGGCTTCGAGGACATGGCGCACCAGGGCTGGCCGCCCGAGGTGGCGCGCCTGCTGGCGGACATGCGCCGCAGCGCGGACCGCCTGGATGCGCTGGCGGAGCAGGCGCCCTCCAGGAATGCCTTCCAGGCCGTGTCGGCGCAGGCCGACCAGATGCTCGCGCTCGCCGACACCGCCACGCAGGCCCTGGAGCGCCAGGCCCAGGCCCCCACGGCACGGCTGGTGAACACCGCGGGCCGCCAGCGCATGCTCTCGCAGCGCATGGCCAAGAACTACGAGCTGGCGGCCGCGGGGCTGGACGGCCGCCCGGTGCGCGAACAGCTGGCGGGCGACGCCGACGAGTTCCAGCGCGCCCTCGCACAGCTGCTCAAGGCGCCCATCTCCACGCTTGCCATCCGCACGGCGCTGGAACTGGGCCAGGCGCAGTGGCTGTTCTTCGATGCCGCCCTCAAGCGCCCGCCCGACGGCCGCGGGCTGGAGGAGGTGGCCACCACCAGCGAGCGCCTGCTGGAGGTGATGGACGGCCTCACCGCGCTGTACGAGGCGGCCCTGCAGGATCTGCTGGGCTGATATTTGAATGAAAAAACCCGCCAGCGCTTGCGTATCAAGCGCTGGTAGCTATCTTTTGAGGAGCTTCTGCGCGCGGCCGTAGAACTGTGGGTAGTGTTCCTTCACGGCCTGGCCGTGAAAGTCCCAGCCCGTGCACTGGCCCAGGTGGCGCGGGGGCTCGTCCCCCTGGCTCTGGAATGCCGATTCGACGCTCTGGAACGTGGCCGTGGCCAGGTTGAACAGCAGTTCACGCATATGGGTGCAGCTGGCCACGCTGCCCAGATGGGTCTGGATGGACTGGCGCCAGCCGCGCGTCATGCTGCAGCCCACCATGGCCTGCAGGGCGCGCTGGGCCTCGGGGCAGCCGGCCAGGGGGTGGGCGTCCATGGCGGATTCGATGGCCTGCACGACCAGGTTGCGGTCCACCGTCACGCGCAGCCACATGTGGTGTATGGGTTCGCCGGCGCGGCGCATCCGGCCGGGGTTGTGGCGCGACGGCAGGTCATATGTCTTGCTGTCGTGCAGTTCGCCTTCGATGTCCCAGAGCCCGTCCTCGCGTTCGAAGCCCTGGTAGGTGATGCGGCGGATGTGTCTGGCGGTGCGGGGGGCGGGCGGGGACAGGGGCATGGAACGGAACGGGGCAGGTCGGGTCGGGGGGACGGACGAAGGCGGGCCGCCGGCGTGCTGCCGGGCCCGCTGGGCAGTCAGCCGTGGCGGATGGCGACGGTCTTGAGCGTGGTGAAGCCGTAGAGCGCCTCGAAGCCTTTTTCGCGCCCGTGGCCGCTCGACTTGACGCCGCCGAACGGCAGCTCCACGCCGCCGCCGGCGCCGTAGTTGTTGATGAACACCTGGCCGCTGGCGATGCGCCGCGCCATGCGGAACTGGCGCGCGCCGTCGCGCGTCCAGATGCCGGCCACCAGGCCGAACTGCGTGGCGTTGGCCAGCTCCACCGCGTGGTCCTCGTCCTGAAAGGCCATGGCCGAGAGCACGGGGCCGAAGACCTCTTCCTGCGCCAGCCGGTGGCCCACGGGCACGTCGCGCAGCAGGGTGGGGGCCTGGTAGTAGCCGGTCTCGGGGGCTTCATCCACTACCACGCCCTGGGCCACCATGGGGATGCCGGCCACCTGCGCGTCCGACAGGAAGTCCCACACGCGCTGCTGCTGCGTCTGGCGGATCAGCGGGCCCACGTCCAGGTCCATGGCGGCGGGGCCCACGCGCAGTTGCTCGAAGGCCTTGCCCAAGCGCTCCAGCAGGGGTTCGTAGATGAGCGAGTCGATGAGCACGCGCGAGCCGGCCGAGCAGGTCTGGCCGGCGTTCTGCACGATGGCGTTGATGACCACGGGCACGGCGGCGTCCAGGTCGGCGTCGGCGAAGATGATCTGCGGGCTCTTGCCGCCCAGCTCCAGCGTCACGGGGCAGTGGCGCTCTGCGGCGGCTTGCTGGATCAGCGTGCCCACCTTGGGACTGCCGGTGAAGCTGATGTGGTGTATGCCCGGGTGGCGCGCCAGCGCGTCGCCTACCTCGTGCCCGTAGCCGGTCACGATGTTGAGCGCGCCCGCGGGAAAGCCCGCCTCGGCCGCGAGCTGCGCCACGCGCAGCAGCGACAGGCAGGCGTCCTCGGCCGGCTTGACCACGCACACGTTGCCCGCGGCCAGGGCCGCGCCCACGCAGCGGCCGAAGATCTGCATGGGATAGTTCCAGGGCACGATGTGGCCGGTCACGCCATGGGGCTCGCGCCAGGTGAGCACGCTGAAGCCGTCCTGGTAGGGGATGGTCTCGCCATGCAGCTTGTCGCAGGCGCCGGCGTAGAACTCGAAGTAGCGCGCCAGGGCGGCGGCGTCGGCGCGCGCCTGGCGCGTGGGCTTGCCGCAGTCGCGCTGCTCGATGGCGGCGAGCTCCTCGGCATGCTCGGTGATCTTGGCCGACAGGCGCTGCAGCAGCCGTCCGCGCTCGGCCGGGGCCAGCTTGCGCCAGACGGTGTCGTAGCACTGCTGCGCGGCCCGCACGGCGGCGTCGATGTCCTCGGCCGTTCCGCGCTGGATCTCGTCATAGGGCTGACCGTCGGAGGGGTCGATCACGGCGATGGTGCGGCCCGAGGCCGAGGCCACGCCCGCGTTGGCGATGTAGTGGAGCTGCATGCGGCCTATTGTGCGGCAGGTGCGCGCGGCGTGCAGGGGCCGGTTGGGCCGTGCCTTCTTCTTCTGCGAGACGGGAGGTCGCCGCCCGCGCTGGCTTGTATATGAAAAAAGCTGCCAGCGCCCATTTACTGGGCGCTGGCAGCTTCTCTTTTGATAGTAAGGTTTCAGCCCGCGTGGAACTTCACCACCAGCGGCACGATGAGCAGCGCCACGATGTTGATGATCTTGATGAGCGGGTTGACGGCCGGGCCGGCCGTGTCCTTGTAGGGGTCGCCCACGGTGTCGCCGGTCACGGCGGCCTTGTGCGCCTCGCTGCCCTTGCCGCCGTGGTGGCCGTCCTCGATGTACTTCTTGGCGTTGTCCCAGGCGCCGCCGCCGGTGCACATGCTGATGGCCACGAAGAGGCCCGTGACGATGGTGCCCATGAGCAGCCCGCCGAGCGCCTTCGGCCCCAGCGCCAGGCCCACGGCGATGGGCACGGCCACGGGCAACAGGCTGGGGACGATCATCTCCTTGATGGCGGCGCTGGTCAGCATGTCCACGGCGCGGCCGTACTCGGGCTTGGCCGTGCCTTCCATGATGCCGGGGATCTCCTTGAACTGGCGGCGCACCTCCACCACCACGCTGCCGGCGGCGCGCCCCACGGCCTCCATGGCCATGGCGCCGAACAGGTAGGGGATCAGCCCGCCGATGAACAGGCCCACGATGACCATGGGGTCGGACAGGTCGAAGCGGACCGCCTGGCCGAAGCTTTCCAGCTTGTGCGTGTAGTCGGCGAACAGCACCAGCGCCGCCAGGCCCGCCGAGCCGATGGCGTAGCCCTTGGTGACGGCCTTGGTGGTGTTGCCCACGGCGTCCAGCGGGTCGGTGATGTCGCGCACGCTGCTGGGCAGCTCGGCCATCTCGGCGATGCCGCCGGCGTTGTCGGTGATGGGGCCGTAGGCGTCCAGCGCCACCACGATGCCCGCCATGGAGAGCATGGACATGGCGGCCACGGCCACGCCGTACAGGCCGGCCAGCATGTACGACACGATGATGGCCACGCACACGAAGAGCACCGGCCAGGCCGTGGAGCGCATGGACACGCCCAGCCCCGCGATGATGTTGGTGCCGTGGCCCGTGGTGGAGGCCTGGGCGATGTGGCGCACGGGCGAATACTGCGTGCCGGTGTAGAACTCGGTGATCCACACCAGCGCGGCCGTGAGCACCAGCCCCGTGGCGCAGGCGCCGAACAGCCGCGCCTGCGCGCCCGTGCCGCCCAGGGCGTTGTCGGGGATCACCCAGGCCGTGACGAACCAGAACGCGGCCAGCGACAGCACGCCCGCGATCGCCAGGCCCCGGTACAGCGCCGGCATCACGTTCTTCATGCCCGGGCTGGCCTTGACGAAGAAGCAGCCGATGATGGACGCGACGATGGACACCGCGCCCAGCGCCAGCGGATAGGCCACTGCCGCCACGGGCGCCGCGCCCACCAGCAGCGCGCCCAGCACCATGGTGGCGATGAGCGTCACGGCGTAGGTCTCGAACAGGTCGGCCGCCATGCCGGCGCAGTCGCCCACGTTGTCGCCCACGTTGTCGGCGATCACGGCGGGGTTGCGCGGGTCGTCCTCGGGGATGCCGGCCTCCACCTTGCCCACCAGGTCGGCGCCCACGTCGGCGCCCTTGGTGAAGATGCCGCCGCCCAGCCGCGCGAAGATGGAGATCAGCGACGAGCCGAACGCGAAGCCGATCAGCGGGTTGAGCAGCGCCGGCAGGTTGGCCGTGGGGGTGAGCCGGCCGTTGCCCACCAGGAACCAGGCGAACGCCGTCACCCCGAGCAGGCCCAGGCCCACCACCAGCATGCCGGTGATGGCGCCGCCGCGGAAGGCGACTTGAAGCGCCGGCCCCATGCCCTGCGTGGCCGCCTGCGCCGTGCGCACGTTGGCGCGCACCGAGACGTTCATGCCGATGAAGCCGCAGGCGCCCGAGAGCACGGCGCCGATGACGAAGCCCACGGCCGTGGTTCCGTCGAGAAACACGCCGATGAGCACGGCCAGCACGATGCCCACCAGGGAAATGGTCTTGTATTGCCGCGCCAGGTAGGCGGCCGCTCCGGTCTGGATGGCTGCGGCGATCTCCTGCATGCGGGCGTTGCCCTGGTCCTTGGCCAGAATCCAGCTGCGCGCCCAGATGCCGTAGACCACGGCAATCAGGCCGCACGCCAGGGCCAGTATGAGCGGGGACGTCAGCGCCGACGGTTCGGTCATTCTCGATCTCCTCAGAACATGGAATGGGTTCTTGGTTACACGGATTGGGAAGCACAACGCAGGCGAAGGGCTTGCCCAGCGTTGCTTCCTCGCGCCCGGTTCCGGGAGACGATTGGCCAACAGGGGCATTTAACGCCAAACCTGGCGTTGCAAGCAAGCAGCAAGGGGCGAGCGCCTAAAATCCGCCCGTCAATTCACACCTAGACCCCCAACCATGTCGCTGAACAACGTCAAGCCCGGCAAGAACATCCCCGATGCCTTCAACGTGGTGATCGAGATCCCCGCGGAATCCGATCCCATCAAGTACGAGGTGGACAAGGAGTCCGGCGCCGTCTTCGTGGACCGCTTCCTGACCACGGCCATGTACTACCCCTGCAACTACGGCTACGTGCCCCAGACCCTGTCGGGCGACGGCGACCCGGTGGACGTGCTGGTCATCACGCCCTATCCGCTGCACCCTGGCGTGGTCGTGCCCTGCCGCGCCCTGGGCATCCTCAAAATGGAGGACGAAGCCGGCGTGGACGGCAAGGTGCTGGCGGTGCCCACCACCAAGATCCTGAAGATGTACGAGAACTGGAAGACCGTGCAGGACGTGAACCCCATGCGCCTGAAGGCCATCAGCCACTTCTTCGAGCATTACAAGGACCTGGAAGAGGGCAAGTGGGTCAAGGTGCTGGGCTGGGAAGGCGTGGACGCCGCGAACAAGGAAATCCTGGACGGCGTCGAGAACTACAAGAAGAGCCTCTGAACCTGCCGCAGCTGCTCCGGCTGCCAGTTGCATGAAAGCCTGCTCGCAACCAGCCAGCAGGCTTTTTTGTGTGCGGATAACGTCAAATGTCAGAATAAGTAACCGCGAACTGCTATGCTGGCGAGGTATCGAGCACGGATGCCGGCGCGGGGCCGGCGTGCGCAGTCGAGTTGCCCGAGACCATTTCCCAAGGAGTTGCCATGCTGTCCTCTGCCGCCCAGCGTCCTTCCACCGGCAGTGCCGCCGCCAGCGCCGCGGCGGAGTTCCTGACCTTCCGCCTGGGCCAGGAGGAATACGGCATCGACATCCTGCGCGTGCAGGAGATCCGCTCCTACGAGCCGCCCACGCGCATGGCCCATGCGCCGGAGTTCATCAAGGGCGTGATCGACCTGCGCGGCGTCATCGTGCCCATCGTCGACCTGCGCCTGAAGCTGCACTGCGCGACGGCCGAATACACCGACTTCACCGTGGTCATCATCCTCAACGTGGGCGGCACCGTGCTCGGCGCGGTGGTGGACGCGGTGGCCGACGTGGTGGCCCTGCCGGCCGACGCCATCAGGCCCGCGCCGCAGTTCCAGGGGCAGGTGGACGCCGCGTTCGTGCGCGGCATCGCCACGGTGGACAAGCGCATGCTGATCGTGATGGACATCGAATCGCTGCTCAGCAGCGCAGAGATGGGGCTGGTCCGATCCGCTGCGGCGGCTTGAAGCCGCGGCCATGGTCTCCCGGGACCGCGACGGCCGTCAACTGCCCTCCCGCCTGAACGGGCTGCGCGCACGCAGTCCCTCCAGGTAGTGCGCCATGCCTTCGCCCTCGCGCTCCAGGAAGCGCTCCACCGCGTCGGCGAACGCCGGGTGCGCGAGCCAGTGGGCGCTGCCGGCCTGCACCGGCATCAGCGCGCGGGCCATCTTGTGTTCGCCCTGCGCGCCGCCCTCGAAGCGCTGCACGCCATGCGCGATGCACCATTCGATGGGCTGGTGGTAGCACGCCTCGAAGTGCAGGCAGTCCACGCGCTCCAGCGCGCCCCAGTAGCGGCCGTAGGCCACCGTGGGGTTTGAATGATTTGGGCCTCCGGGATTTGATGGACAAGCGCTGACAGCTATCAGACTGCTAGCGACCGGGCGGCCCGCGCGCTCGGCCACGAACAGCACCCAGTCCTGCGGCATGTCCGCCGCCATGCGCGCGAAGAAGTCGCGCGTGAGGTAGGGCGGGTTGCCGTGCTCCAGGTAGGTGCGTTCGTAGCAGCGGTAGAAGAAATCCCAGTCCGCGTCCGTGATGCCGCGCCCCTGCAGCACGCGAAAGCCCACGCCGGCTTCGCGCACGCGGCGGCGCTCCTGGCGGATCTTCTTGCGCTTGTCCTGCGACAGCGAGGCCAGGAAGTCGCCGAAGTCGCCGAACGGCCCGCCGCGTGCGGGGTGCAGGTTGTGCCAGTGGAACTGCACCTGGTGGCGCAGCATCAGGCCGGCCGCGCGCGCGGCGGCCAGGTCGTCCTCGGCCGCGAACAGCAGGTGCAGCGACGACAGCCCGGCCTCGGCCGCCCAGGAGAGCAGCGCCCGCAGCAGCGCGGCGCGGGCCGGGCCGTCGCGCGCCAGCAGCCGCGCGCCGGGCACGGGCGTGAAGGGCACGGCCACCACGGCCTTGGGGTAGTAGGGCAGGCCGTGGCGCTCATGGGCGTCGGCCCAGGCCCAGTCGAAGACGTATTCGCCGTAGGAGTGCGTCTTGACGTACAGGGCGCAGGCGGCGCACAGCGCGCCGTCCTGCCACAGCGTGAAGAAGCGCGGCACCCAGCCGGTGCGCGCCGTGGCGCTGCCGCTCGCCTCCAGCGCCGCCAGGTAGGCGTGGCGCATGAAGGGGGTGGGGTGCGCCTGGCGGGCCAGCAGGGCGTCCCAGGCGGCGGCATCGACCCGGGCGGCCGAATCGGACAGCCGCAGCTCGTAGCGGGCGGTGGCGGAGGGCACGTGCGTGCGCGTGTGGGGCATGGGGGCCGATCATGGCGCCAAAACCGCTGCCCTGCCGGGGATGGGGCCACGCGGCATAATCAGCCGGCTTTTTTCGCCCATCCTTTATGTCCTTCGTCATCTGCATCGCCCAGCTCAACTTCATGGTGGGCGACGTGCCGGGCAATGCCCAGAAAATCATGGCCGCCGCGCGCCAGGCCCATGCGGCGGGCGCCCGGCTGCTGCTCACGCCGGAGCTGGCGCTGTGCGGCTACGCGGCCGAGGACCTGTACCTGCGGCCATCCTTCCTGTCCGCCTGCGAGCAGGCACTGGCCGGGCTTGCGGCCGCCACGGCCGCGCTGCCGGGGCTGACCCTGGTCGTGGGCCACCCGCAGCGGGTGCGGCACGCCGTGGGCGAGGGCGGGCGCGGCCTGTGCCACAACGCGGCCAGCGTGCTGCGCGCGGGGCGCATCGAGCACACCTACGCCAAGCAGTACCTGCCCAACTACGAGGTGTTCGACGAGCGCCGCTACTTCGTGCCCGGCGACGGCAGCTGCATGTTCGAGGTCGAGGGCGTGCGCATGGGCCTCCTGATCTGCGAGGACGCATGGTTCCCGGGCCCGGCCCGCGGCGCGCGGCAGGCGGGCGCGCAGATGCTGCTCACGCTCAATGCCTCGCCCTACCACCTGGGCAAGGGGGCGGAGCGCGAGCAGGTCATGCGCGAGCGCGTGCGCGACACCGGCCTGCCCCTGGTCTACGCCCATCTGGTGGGCGGGCAGGACGAGGTGGTGTTCGAGGGCCGCTCGTTCGCCCTGAACGCCGACGGCAGCGTGGCCGCGCGCGCGCCGGGTTTTGAGGAAAAAATGCTGTTCGCGCAGGTGCACCAAGCGCAGGCAGCTATCACTATCGAAGCAGACGTGGCGCCCACCGAAGGCTGGGAGGCCGAGCTGTGGTCCGCCCTGGTGCTGGGCGTGCGCGACTACGTGGGCAAGAACGGCTTCCCCGGCGCGCTGCTGGGGCTGTCGGGCGGCATCGACTCGGCCCTGGTGCTGGCCATCGCCGTGGACGCGCTGGGCGCCGACAGG
The DNA here is from genome assembly GCF_054512775.1 of Alicycliphilus sp. T452. Lineage (NCBI taxonomy): Bacteria > Pseudomonadati > Pseudomonadota > Betaproteobacteria > Burkholderiales > Comamonadaceae > Alicycliphilus > Alicycliphilus sp. T452. The sequence goes on along the minus strand of NZ_JBTNEH010000024.1, from coordinate 20,679 downwards.
GTGCGCACGGTGATGATGCCCTCGCCCTACACGGCCGACATCAGCTGGATCGACGCGCGCGACATGGCCGCGCGCCTCTCGGTGCGCTACGACGAGATCGCCATCGCGCCGCAGTTCGAGGCCTTCAGGGCCGCGCTCGCCCCGCTGTTCGAAGGTCGCGCCGAGGACACGGCCGAGGAGAACCTGCAGGCGCGCATCCGCGGCACGCTGCTCATGGCGCTGTCCAACAAGTTCGGCAGCGTGGTGCTCACCACCGGCAACAAGAGCGAGATGGCCACCGGCTACTGCACGCTCTACGGCGACATGGCCGGGGGCTTCGCCGTGATCAAGGACGTGGTGAAGACCCGCGTGTTCGCGCTGGCGCGCTGGCGCAATGCCCACGACCCCTACGGCACGGGCGCCAACCCCATCCCCGAGCGCATCATCACCCGACCGCCGAGTGCCGAGCTGCGCCCCGACCAGAAAGACCAGGACAGCCTGCCGCCTTACGAGGTGCTCGATGCCATCGTCGAGCGCTACGTGGAAAACGACGAGCCCCTGGAGGACATCGTGCGCGCAGGGTTCGACCGGGCCGACGTGGAGCGCGTGACCCAGCTCATCCAGGTCAACGAATACAAGCGCCGCCAGGCGCCCGTGGGCGTGCGCGTCACGCGCCGCAGCTTCGGCAAGGACTGGCGCTACCCCATGACGAACAAATTCAGGGCCTGACGCCTTCCGGCCACGCCCCCGCTTCACCCACATTCCAGGAGTCCACGCCATGCACATGATCACCGCCGTCATCAAGCCCTTCAAACTGGAAGAGGTCCGCGAGGCCCTGGCCGAGTGCGGCGTGACGGGGCTCACGGTGACGGAGGTGAAGGGCTTCGGCCGCCAGAAGGGCCACACGGAGCTGTACCGCGGCGCCGAGTACGTGGTGGACTTCCTGCCCAAGGTCAAGATCGAGGTCGTGGTGCGCGCCGAGGACGTGGACCGCTGCGTGGACGCCATCGTGGGCGCCGCGCGCACGGGCAAGATCGGCGACGGCAAGATCTTCGTGACCGCCGTGGAGCGCGTGGTGCGCATCCGCACGGGCGACCTGGACGACGCCGCCGTGTGATCAGATCACGTCGCGCAGGGGAATGGTGCTGGCGCTGAGGCCGGCGTCCTGCACCAGCGCGGCGAGCAGGGCCGCGGGCTCGGTGCCCGTGCGGATCAGCCCCATCTGCCACTCGCTCATGAGGCCGCAGCGCTCGGAGTGCCTCAGGAAGTCCAGCAGGCCGCCGTAGTAGCCATCGGTGTCGAGCAGGCCCACGGGCTTGTCGTGGTAGCCCAGCTGGCGCCAGGTCCAGACCTCGAACAGTTCCTCCAGCGTGCCTATGCCGCCGGGCAGCGCCAGGAAGGCGTCGCTGCGCTCGGCCATCATGGCCTTGCGCTCGTGCATGCTCGTGACGATGTGCAGCTCGTCGCACAAGTGGTTGGCCAGCTCCTTGTCCACCAGCGCCTGGGGGATGATGCCGACCACGCGCCCGCCCGCCATGCGCGTGGCCTCGGCCACCGTGCCCATCAGGCCGCTGCGCCCGCCGCCATAGACCAACTGCCCGCCGTGCTGGCCGATCCAGCGGCCCACGGCCACGGCGGCCTCGGTGAACAAGGGGTTGTCGCCGGGACGCGAGCCCAGGTACACGCAGATGGAAAAGGCGGCATCAGCCATGGATAAACCTTTGGTAGAGCGCGGCGGCCCAAGTCGCGCCGCACAGCAGCAGGCTCAGCAGCACGGCGGCGCTGCCCATGTCCTTGGCGCGCCTGGACAGTTCGTGCAGTTCGGGGCCGATGCGGTCGATGGCCGCCTCTATGCCCGAGTTGAGCAGTTCGGTGATCAGCACCAGCATCACGGTGCCGGCCAGCAGCGCGGTCTCCGCCCAGCCGCTGCCGAGCCAGAACGCCAGCGGCAGCAGCACGGCGGCCAGGCACAGCTCCTGGCGGAAGGCCTTCTCGCCCCAGCCCGCGCGCAGCCCCGCGACGGAGTAGCCCGTGGCGTGCCACAGCCGGTTCAGGCCGGTGCGCTGCTTGTGCGGGTGGGGGCTGGCGGGCGGCAGGGACATGGGCGGTGGCGTCGGTGGGCGATGGGGCGGCCCCGGCACGACCGTGGCCGGGGCGCTGCCCGTCATTTGTTCTTGCGCGGGCGCGGCGGCAGCTCGTGGTGCACCAGGCGGGTGCCCGCCAGCGCATCGTGCCAGAACTGGCGCTGCGGGTGGAGATGGCTGGCCAGGGCCCAGAGGATGACCCACAGGGCCAGCAGCAGCAGGGTCGCCAGCACGGGCACGCCCGCCGCGTACGCCGCCAGCGGCGGCAGGAACCACAGCCAGCCCAGCAGGTAGCGCAGCAGCGCGCGCCGCTGGCTGATGGCGCGGCCCTGGTTGTCCACCACACGGATGTGCCAGGTCTTCATGGCCAGGGTATGCCCGCGGGACCAGAACCAGACGAAGTAGATGCCGAACACGACGAACAGGAAGGCCTGCAGCGCATGGCGGTTGTCCAGTGCATTGCGGGTCTGCGTCAGCGTGCCGAACAGGTAGCCGGCGATGAACACCACGCCGAACATCAGCATGCCCTCGTACAGCCAGCAGGCCATGCGGCGGTACAGCGGGGGGGCCATGGTGCCCGCCGATGGGGCCGGGGGGGAGGGCGTCGCGGCGTTGGAGGACTGGGAGGCGCCTGGCTGGCTGGGGGCGTGCATGCGGGAAGAGCGCGGAATTCGGGAGCGCTATTGTGGCGGATGCAGCGGCGTCAGGTCGCGAACGGGCTCCTCCCGCGCATCGGGCGCGGAGGCCGGCTGCAGGGGGGGCAGGGAGGCCGGCACGGCCGAGGGCGTGGCGACGGGGGCCGTCTCCACCACCGCCGGCGCGGGCACCGGCAGCACCTGGGGCGTGTGGAGGAGCTCCGGTGCCACGATCTTCGGCGGGTTGGGCACGGCCGGCGGCGTGTCGGCCGCCGCGGGCACGCGGGCCAGCTTCTTGGGCGAAACGGGACGCACGGCGGTGGCCGCGCCCCGGGGCCTGGGCGCGGCCTTGGCCGCCAGGCGCTTCTTTTCCTCGGCGCTCAGCGCCTGGTAGGCCTCCCATTGGGCGCGCTTGCTGTCCGCGGGGAACTGGGCCGTGGCGGCGTAGTTCAACCGCGCCTGGCTGCGCTGCTGGGCGCTCAGGCTGGCCCAGTCGGTGATGCGGGCCAGCATCTTCTGCTGCTCCTCGGGCGAGAGCGCGTGAAAGCCCGCCGCAAGGTTCAGCCAGTTGCGCTTCTGGACCTCGCTGAGCAGGCTCCAGCGGTCGGCCAGCGGGTACAGGGCTTCCTTCTGCGCGGTGGTCAAGGCGGTCCATGGGGGGCCCGCCTCCGGTTGGAGCGATGGCCGGGGCTCGCCGAAGGCCCGGTGCTTGCCGGCGTGCAGCGCCTGCGCCGGCACGGGTGTGCTGGGTGCGATGCGCACGTAGATCGCCATCCACCAGCCCGTCGCGGCCAGCGCGCCCAGCAACACAAAAGCCAGCAGGAATGCTGGCAGTGCGTAGGAGGGCGTGGGACCGGGTGGTGCGTGCATGCAGGCTGGGGAGTCGGCTCGCCGTTACCGGGCCTGGTTGGCCGACTTGAGGAATTGCAGGAAGCCCGGGTCGGCATAGGCCGAGGGCGGCAGGTCGTCCGTCAGCAGGGCGGCATCCACCTCGGCGATCTCGGTGGCCACGGCGTCATCCTGCACCATGTTGACGAAGAACAGGCCGACGACCAGCGCCGCCAGCGGCACGGCCGATACCAGGACACGCCACCAGTTGCCGTCTTCCCGGCCCCAGCCGCCCAGCGCGGCCGTGGATCCGTTGGTCACCACGTGCGTGGCCGTCGCCGTTTCCCGCACGGGCAGGCTCACGGGGCGCTTGCGCCTGGCCAGCGCCTGCATGCGTGCGGCGCGCAGGCGCTCGGTGATGTCGTAGGGCAGGTCGGCGTTGCCGTGCGTCAGGCGTGCCGCGAGGCGGCGTGCGTAGGCATCCGCGGCCTGGGCGGCTTGCATGGTGGGTTCGGTGGTGCGGTTCATAGCACGATTCCTTTGGCCTTCAGTGCCTTGCTGAGCGATTGGACGGCGCGGAAACAATGTGTCTTGACACTGCCCTCGGAGCAGCCCATGGCGGCTGCCGTTTCCGCGACGTCCATTTCCTCCCAGTAACGCATCAAAAAGGCTTCGCGTTGACGCGCGGGTAATTGTTGTATCTCTATTTCGATGGCCCGTAGAACCTGCGTTCGCCGCAGGGTATCTTCGGCGCTTTGCGCGGTTTCGCCATCGGGGAGGCCGGCGTGGACTTCGAGCAGGTCGAAATCGGCTCCGTCCTCGCCCGGCCCTTCGAAGTCGCTCAGGCTGGAAAACAGCGCATTGCGGGTCTTTTGCCGGCGGAACCAGTCCAGCGTGCAGTTCGTGAGGATGCGCTGGAACAGCATGGGCAGCTCGCCCGGGGGCTTGTCGCCATAGTGCTCTGCGAGCTTGAGCATGCTGTCCTGGACGATGTCCAGGGCCGCTTCCTCGTTGCGAACGTGGTACAGCGTGCGCTTGAAGGCACGCTTGTCCACGCTCTTGAGGAAGTCGGAAAGCTCTTGTTCGGTAGCCAAAAGACAAAAGGCCCGTGATGGGCCGGTTGAAGCGGCGCAACGGGCATGGATGCGGGTTGCGAATGGCGGATTATGGCATTGGGGGTGTATTTTTTTCCGCCAGCGCCGCGCAATCGGATGTGTGCAGTGCAATAATCGCGGCTGCAATTCAAAAAGGCAAACGGGTCCCGGTTCGGCGTAGCACTCCTCTCGCCCATGGCCGAGGCCTCAAGTTCCAAGTCGGCTTCACAAGAGCGCGCACGAGGGGCACCCAAGGTTTTTCGTTAGAGAAATTCGCAAAGGTTGATCATGGAAATCTCCAAGGCCGAAATCAGCTCGGCAGCGCAGGCCGCACGCGGCGGCAACTCCCCCGCATCGGGCACCCAGGAACTCATGGGCGCCGAAATCCTCGTCAAGGCACTGCAGGCCGAGAGCGTGCAGTACATGTGGGGCTATCCTGGCGGCGCCGTGCTCTACATCTACGATGCGCTGTACAAGCAGGAAAGCATCCAGCACGTGCTGGTGCGCCACGAGCAGGCGGCCGTGCACGCGGCCGACGGCTACGCCCGCGCCACGGGCGAGGTGGGCGTGGCGCTGGTCACGTCGGGCCCCGGGCTGACGAACGCGGTCACGGGCATCGCGACGGCCTACATGGATTCGATTCCCATGGTGATCATCTCCGGCCAGGTGCCCACGCCCGCCATCGGGCTGGACGCCTTCCAGGAGTGCGACACCGTCGGCATCACGCGCCCCATCGTCAAGCACAACTTCCTGGTCAAGGACGTGCGCGACCTGGCGCTGACGCTCAAGAAAGCCTTCCACATCGCGCGCACCGGCCGGCCCGGCCCCGTGGTGGTGGACATCCCCAAGGATGTCTCGTTCAAGAAGACGGCCTACCACGGCTACCCGACGAGCGTGGAGATGCGCTCCTACAACCCGGTCAAGAAGGGCCATGCGGGCCAGATCCGCAAGGCCTTGCAACTGCTCCTGGGCGCCAAGCGCCCCTATATCTACACCGGCGGCGGCGTGCTGCTGGGCAATGCCACGCAGGAGCTGCGCACCCTGGTGGACATGCTGGGCTACCCGGTCACGAACACGCTGATGGGCCTGGGCGCCTACCCGGCCACGGACCGCAAGTTCCTCGGCATGCTGGGCATGCACGGCACGATCGAGGCCAACAACGCCATGCAGAACTGCGACGTGCTGCTGGCCGTGGGCGCGCGCTTCGACGACCGCGTGATCGGCAACCCCAAGCATTTCGCGCAGAACGACCGCAAGATCATCCACATCGACATCGATCCGTCTTCGATCTCCAAGCGCGTGAAGGTCGACATCCCCATCGTGGGCGACGTCAAGGAGGTGCTGTCCGAGCTGATCTCCATGGTCCGCGAGAGCACCACGCGCCCCGATGCCGGCGCCCTGGCGGCATGGTGGGAGCAGATCGAGGCCTGGCGCGGCCGCGACTGCCTGAAGTACGATCGCAGCAACCCCGAGGTCATCAAGCCGCAGCATGTGGTCGAGACGCTGTGGAACATGACGAAGGACGCCGACGCCTACATCACCTCCGACGTGGGCCAGCACCAGATGTGGGCCGCGCAATACTACAAGTTCGACGATCCGCGCCGCTGGATCAACTCGGGCGGCCTGGGCACCATGGGCGTGGGCATTCCCTACGCCATGGGCATCAAGCTGGCCAAGCCCGACGCCGAGGTGTTCTGCGTGACGGGCGAGGGCTCGGTGCAGATGAACATCCAGGAACTCTCCACCTGCCTGCAGTACAACACGCCGATCAAGATACTGTCGCTGAACAACCGGTATCTCGGCATGGTGCGCCAGTGGCAGGAGATCGAGTACTCGGGCCGCTACAGCCACAGCTACATGGACGCGCTGCCCAATTTCGTGAAGCTGGCCGAGGCCTACGGCCACGTGGGCATGCTGATCGAGCGCCCGCAGGACGTGGAGCCCGCGCTGCGCGAGGCGCGCAAGCTCAAGGACCGCACCGTGTTCCTGGACTTCCGCACCGACCCGACCGAGAACGTGTTCCCCATGGTGCAGGCGGGCAAGGGCATCACCGAAATGCTGCTGGGATCGGAAGACCTGTAAGGAAAATCGGCAGCAAACGCTTGCTGGGCAAGCGCTGGCAGCTATTCATCGAATAGCATTCTTTGACGAATCTATTGCCTGCCAAGCCTGGCGCTTACCGGCGCCGGGGGAGGGCAGCGAAAAACGACAGTTTTCAGCGACCATTTTTTGATCGTGCTGTCGTCGCAAAAAGAGGAAGCACATCTCATGAAACACATCATTGCCGTTCTGATAGAGAACGAGGCCGGCGCGCTGTCGCGCGTGGTGGCGCTGTTTTCGGCGCGTGGCTACAACATTGAATCGCTCACGGTGGCGCCGACGGAAGACCCGTCGCTGTCGCGCATGACGATCCAGACCACGGGCTCGGACGACGTGATCGAGCAGATCACCAAGCACCTGAACCGCCTCATCGAGGTCGTGAAGGTGGTGGACCTGACCGAGGGCGCCTACACCGAGCGCGAGCTCATGATGGTGAAGGTGCGCGCCGTGGGCAAGGAGCGCGAGGAGATGAAGCGCATGGCCGACATCTTCCGCGGCCGCATCATCGACGTGACCGACAAGAGCTACACCGTCGAGCTCACGGGCGACCAGTCCAAGAACGACGCCTTCCTGCAGGCCATCGACCGCACGGCCATCCTGGAGACCGTGCGCACCGGGGCCAGCGGCATCGGCCGCGGCGAACGCATCCTGCGCGTGTAGGACAATCCCATCTTTCCCCCTTTCCCCTGACAAGAATCCCAACCGGAGCGACCATGAAAGTTTTCTACGACAAAGACTGTGACCTGAGCCTCATCAAGGGCAAGACCGTGGCCATCATCGGCTACGGCAGCCAGGGCCATGCCCACGCGCAGAACCTCAACGACAGCGGCGTGAAGGTCGTCGTCGGCCTGCGCAAGGGCGGCGCCTCGTGGGACAAGGTCGGCAAGGCAGGCCTCACCGTGAAGGAAGTGAACGACGCGGTCAAGGAAGCCGACGTGGTCATGATCCTGCTGCCCGACGAGCAGATCGCCGAGGTGTACAAGAACAACGTGGAGCCGAACATCAAGCAGGGCGCCTCGCTCGCCTTCGCCCACGGCTTCAACGTGCACTACAACCAAGTCGTGCCGCGCGCCGACCTGGACGTGTGGATGGTCGCCCCCAAGGCTCCCGGCCACACCGTGCGCAACACCTACACCCAGGGCGGCGGCGTGCCCCACCTGGTGGCCGTGCACCAGGACAAGTCCGGCCGCGCGCGTGAACTGGCCCTCTCGTACGCCATGGCCAACGGCGGCGGCAAGGCCGGCATCATCGAGACCAACTTCCGCGAAGAGACCGAGACCGACCTGTTCGGCGAACAGGCCGTGCTGTGCGGCGGCGCCGTCGAGCTGATCAAGATGGGCTACGAAACCCTGGTCGAGGCCGGCTACGCCCCCGAGATGGCCTATTTCGAGTGCCTGCACGAGCTCAAGCTCATCGTGGACCTGATCTACGAAGGCGGCATCGCCAACATGAACTACTCGATCTCGAACAATGCCGAGTACGGCGAGTACGTGACCGGCCCCGAGGTCATCAACGAGCAGTCGCGCGCCGCCATGCGCAATGCCCTCAAGCGCATCCAGGACGGCGAGTACGCCAAGATGTTCATCCAGGAAGGGCGCCTGAACTACCCCAGCATGACGGCACGCCGCCGCAACCTGGCCGCCCACTCCATCGAGCAGGTGGGTGCCCAGCTGCGCGCCATGATGCCCTGGATCGCCAAGAACAAGCTGGTGGACCAGAGCCGCAACTGATGCCGGCGGCGCGGCCGAGTGCTGCGCCACCACTGTATCCAAGGCCACCTCGGTGGCCTTTTTTGCGTGGCGCGGCAGGGCTACACTGCGTCCTTTCGCGCCGCACCTGCAAAAAAGATGACTATAAAATTCATAGCTTATTGCGCTTGTCCATCAAGCCTTGGAGGCCTGTTCGATGCATGATGGCAACGATGCCGGCGAAGGCACGGGCGTGCTGGTACGCAAACGCCGCAAGGGCATTTACATCCTGCCCAACCTGTTCACCCTGGCGGCGCTGTTCGGCGGGTTCTATGCCATCGTCATGGCCATGAACGGGCGCTTCGAGATGGCGTCCATCGGCGTGTTCTGCGCCATGGTGCTCGACAGCCTGGACGGGCGCGTGGCACGCATGACCAATACGCAGAGCGCCTTCGGCGAGCAGATGGACTCGCTGTCCGACATGGTGTCCTTCGGCGCCGCGCCCGCGCTCATCGCCTATATGTGGGCGCTGCAGGGCCTGGGGCGCTGGGGCTGGATCGCGGCCTTCGTCTACTGCGCCTGCGCCGCGCTGCGGCTGGCGCGCTTCAACGTGAATACGGGCGTGGTGGACAAGCGCTACTTCCAGGGACTGCCATCGCCGGCGGCGGCGGCCCTGGTGATGGGCTTCATCTGGCTGCTGACCGACGCGGGCGTGCGCCCGGGGCAGGGCGTGCTCGGCCTGTCCTGGGGGCAGATCACCTGGGTGATGTTCGGCTTCACGCTCTATGCGGGGCTGACCATGGTCACCAACGTCCCCTTCTACAGCTTCAAGGATTTGCACATGAAGAAAAGCGTGCCCTTTTCGGCCATCGTGCTCATCGCCCTGGGCATCGCCGTGATCAACATCCACACGCCCACGGTGCTGTTCGGCGTGTTCGTGCTCTATGGCCTTTCGGGCTATGCCGTCTATGCCTGGCGCAAGGCCAAGGGGCAGCACACCAGCGTGATCAGCACCTCGACCGACGAGCCGGACGAGCAGGGCTTGCATCACTGACCCGCAGCCTTTGCGCCGCCTTCCCTCGCGCGTGCGGCTGCGGCCCGCCCCGGGGCGTCGGCGGGCAGCGGGGCGTTTTTGTGCTAGAGTGCGCCCCATGCAGTTTCTGTCGCTAGCGCTACTACACAACTTGTCCAACGGGCAGGCACAGTAGCGCACGCGTACACACACCTACTTCCACGGCCCGTGAGCACCAGCGACGGGCCGTTTTTGTTTTTCTCGGGGTCGCTGGGCACAGGCCGGATTCGTTTCCTTGTTCCACGAAAGAGAGAGCCCCGATGTTGCACGACCCCGCCACCAAGTACCGCCCCGCCACTCCCGTGCGCCTCGCGGACCGCACCTGGCCCGATGCGGTGATCACCAAGGCCCCCGTCTGGTGCAGCGTCGACCTGCGCGACGGCAACCAGGCCCTGATCGAGCCCATGGACATAGCGCGCAAGATGCGCATGTTCGAGCAACTGGTGAAGATCGGCTTCAAGGAGATCGAGGTCGGCTTTCCCTCCGCGTCGCAGATCGAGTTCGACTTCGTGCGCAAGCTCATCGAGGAAGACCGCATCCCCGACGACGTGACCATCCAGGTGCTGACCCAGGCGCGCGAGCCGCTGATCCGCCGCACCTTCGAGGCGCTGGAGGGCGCGCCGCGCGCCATCGTGCACCTCTACAACGCCACCGCGCCCGTGATGCGCCGCGTGGTGCTGGGCATGGGCGAGGATGAAATCGTGGAGCTGGCTGCGAGCCATGCGCGGCTGTTCAAGGACATCGCGGCCGGGTACCCGGCCACCGACTGGACCTTCGAGTATTCGCCCGAGATGTACTCGGACACCGAGCTGGAATTTTCCAGGCGCGTGATCGATGCCGTCACCGACGTGTGGCAGCCCACGCCGCAGAAGAAATGCATCATCAACCTGCCCACCACGGTGGAGCATTCCACGCCCAACATCTTCGCCGACATGGTGGAGTGGACGCACCGCCACGTGCAGCGCCGGGACAGCATCGTGCTGTCCGTGCATCCGCACAATGACCGCGGCACCGGCACGGCCACGGCAGAGATGGCGTTGATGGCGGGCGCCGACCGCCTCGAGGGCTGCCTGTTCGGCAACGGCGAGCGCACCGGCAACCTCGACGTGGTGAACGTGGCGCTCAACATGTACACCCAGGGCGTGTCGCCGGGGCTGGACTTCTCGGACATCGACGGCATCCGCAGCACGGTGGAGCATTGCAACCAGCTGCCCGTGCACCCGCGCCACCCCTACGTGGGCGACCTCGTCTACACCTCGTTCTCGGGCTCGCACCAGGACGCGATCAAGAAGGCCTTTGCGGCGCGCCGGGAGGGCGACATCTGGGACATGCCCTATCTGCCGATCGACCCCAAGGACCTGGGCCGCAGCTACGAGGCTGTCATCCGCGTCAACAGCCAGTCCGGCAAGGGCGGCATCTCCTACCTGCTGGAGAGCGAATACGGCCTGCAGTTGCCGCGCCGCCTGCAGATCGAGTTCAGCCAGGCCGTGCAGCGCGAGATGGACGCCTGCGGCAAGGAGCTGACGGCGGACGACCTCTGGAGCCTGTTCCAGCGCGAGTACCGTTTCAGGTCGGTGGCCGCTCCCGCCTACCGCATGCAGGAGCAGGACGGCGGCTTTTCGCTCCACGCCAGCCTGCAGTGGCAGGGCGAGCCGCTGGAGATCGAGGGCGAGGGGACGGGGCCCATCGATGCCTTCGTGCAGGCCGTGTCCTCGGCGCTCGAGCGCGAGGTGCGCGTGCTGGACTACAGCGAGCACGCCATCGGCGAGGGTGCCGGCGCCAAGGCCGTGGCCTATGTGGAAATGCGCATCGACGGGCACCACACGGTGTACGGCGTGGGCATGGACGCCAACATCGTCTCCGCATCCATACGCGCCATCCTCTCGGGCCTGGAGCGCGTGCCGCAGGCGCAGGCAGTCGTCGCTTAAAGTCCCGCTTTCCGCTCACACGACAGAGGCACCCCATGAGCACAGACAAACTCATCATCTTCGACACCACCTTGCGCGACGGCGAGCAATCGCCGGGCGCCTCCATGACGCGCGACGAGAAACTGCGCATCGCGCGCCAGCTCGAGCGCCTGAGGGTGGACGTGATCGAGGCCGGCTTTGCCGCCAGCTCCAACGGCGACTTCGAGTGCGTGCAGGCGATCGCCCGCGCCATCAAGGACTCCACGGTCTGCTCGCTGGCGCGCGCCAACGACCGCGACATCGCGCGCGCCGCAGAGGCGCTCAAGGACGCGAACCGCGCCCGCATCCACCTCTTCATCGCCACCAGTCCGCTGCACATGGAGAAGAAGCTGCGCATGACGCCCGAGCAGGTGCTGGAGCAGTCGCGCCTGTCCACGCGCTTTGCGCGCAACCTCATGGACGATATCGAGTTCAGCGCCGAGGACGGCTATCGCAGCGACCCGGACTTCCTGTGCCGCGTGGTCGAGGCGGCCATCGAGGAGGGCGCCACCACCATCAACATTCCCGACACCGTGGGCTACGCCATACCCGAGCTGTACGGCAACTTCATCAGGAACCTGCGCGAGCGCGTGCCCAACAGCGACAAGGCGGTCTGGAGCGTGCACTGCCACAACGACCTGGGCATGGCCGTGGCCAACTCGCTGGCGGGCGTGAAGATCGGCGGAGCGCGCCAGGTGGAGTGCACCATCAACGGCCTGGGCGAGCGCGCGGGCAACTGCTCGCTCGAAGAGGTGGTGATGGCCGTCAAGACGCGGCGCGACTACTTCGGCCTCGAAGTGGGCATAGACACCCAGCATCTGCTGGCCGCCAGCCGCATGGTCAGCCAGACCACGGGCTTCGTCGTCCAGCCCAACAAGGCCGTGGTCGGTGCGAACGCCTTCGCGCATGCCTCCGGCATCCACCAGGACGGCGTGCTCAAGGCGCGCGACACCTACGAAATCATGCGCGCCGAGGACGTGGGCTGGAGCACCAACAAGATCGTGCTCGGCAAGCTTTCGGGCCGCAACGCCTTCAAGCAGCGCCTGCAGGAACTGGGCGTGGAGCTGGAGAGCGAGGGCGAGATCAATGCCGCCTTCGCCAGGTTCAAGGAACTGGCCGACCGCAAGAGCGAGATCTTCGACGAGGACATCCTGGCCCTGGTCAGCGACGAGAGCATTCACGGCGACAAGGAGCAGTTCGGCTTCGTCTCGCTCGCCCAGCACAGCGAAACCGGCGAGCGCCCCCAGGCCAGCATCGTCTTCACCATGGATGGCAAGGAGGTGCGCAGCTCCTCCGAAGGCAACGGCCCCGTGGATGCCTCGCTCAAGGCGATCGAGGCACATGTGCAAAGCGGCGCCGAGATGGTGCTGTACTCCGTCAACGCCATCAGCGGCTCCACCGAGAGCCAGGGCGAGGTGACGGTGCGCCTGCAGAACGCCGGCCGCGTGGTCAACGGCGTGGGGGCCGACCCGGACATCGTGGTCGCGTCGGCCAAGGCCTACCTGAGTGCGTTGAACAAGTTACAAAGTAAAGCCGAACGGGTGGCTGCACAGGGCTGAAGGCCGCGCCTATAATTCAGGCAGCTTTTTAAAAAAGTCGCGCAAGATATTGATCTTGCGCGGCTTTTTTTAATTTTGTACACTGCCACACAGTTTTTGCAGTTTGGAGCATATGATGCACGCCCGATTTGGCATCGCCTCCCGTCTTTCTCATGCGCTGGCTCTCTTGACCGTAGGGGTGGCGCTGGCCTCTCCCGGCGTGCACGCGGCCGAGCGCAAGCATGCCGCCGCCAAGAAACATTCCACCGCCGTCGCCGCCAAACGCGCGGCGCCCAAGCATGCAGCCAAGGTCCAGCACAAGACGGCTTCGGCCAAGGCCACGCGCGTGTCCGCGCGCAGCGCCAAGACACCGGTTCGCATGGCGGCAGAGCCGGCGCGGCTGTCGTTCGGCCAACTGGCGGGCCTGCACGAGGTCAGCGACCCGCTCGATCTGAAGTCCAGCGTGGCCCTGGTGATCGACCAGGACACCAAGGAGGTGCTGCTCAGCAAGAACGACCATGCGGTGCTGCCGATTGCCTCGTTGACCAAGCTCATGACGGGCCTGCTCATTTCCGAGGCGCGCCTGCCCATGGACGAGCCCATCACCATCACCCAGGACGACGTGGACACCGAAAAGGGCAGCGGCTCGCGCCTGACGGTGGGCACTACCCTGTCGCGCGGGGAGCTGCTGCACCTGGCCCTGATGTCCAGCGAGAACCGGGCGGCCCATGCTCTCGGGCGCACCTATCCCGGCGGGCTGGAGGTGTTCGTGCAGCGCATGAACGCCAAGGCCAGGCTGCTGGGCATGACGGAGACGCGCTACGTCGAGCCCACGGGCCTTTCCAGCAAGAACCAGTCCAGCGCGCACGACCTGGCCACACTGGTCAACGTGGCGCATGGCGACCCGCTGCTGCGCGAGTTGTCCACGTCGCCCAGCCATGAGGTCGCCGTGGGCCAGCGCGTACTGCAGTACAACAACACCAACCGTCTCGTGAAGAGCCCCGCGTGGGACATCGGCCTGCAGAAGACCGGCTACATCTCCGAGGCCGGGCGCTGCCTGGTGATGCAGGCACAGGTCGCCGGCCGCAAGCTGATCATGGTGTTCCTCGACTCGGCCGGCAAATTCAGCCGTCTGGGCGACGCGGAGCGGGTTCGTTCCTGGGTCGAAAAGGGGCATCCCGGGAACAGCGCCAGCCTGCATCTGGGTGCGACGGCGCCCAATAGCTGACGCAGCGCCCGGGATCGTCGCCGCCCCTCCAACGGCCCCGGGCGGCGATCGTTGCCCGGCCGTGCCTACGGCTTTACCGGGCCATTGAGCGTCGTGCGCAGGCCTGCCGTATAGCCCAGGGCCAGCGAGATCTCCCGGGCCGCTGCCTGCAGCTTGGGCAGCCAGCCTTCGTCCAGGCGGTCGGCGGGCGCCGAGATCGACAGGCCGGCCACCAGTTGTCCCTGGTCGTCGTACACGCCCGCCGCCATGCAGCGCACGCCCAGCTCCAGTTCTTCGTTGTCGTGCGCCACGCCATACTGCCGCGCCTTGCCGAGCTCGCGCTCCAGGAGGAGCAGCTGGGTGATGCTGTTGCGCGTGTGGCCCGGCAGCCCGGTGCGCGTGGCGTAGGCACGCACGCGCTGGGGGTCGTCCGCCGCCAGGAACAGCTTGCCGGTGGAGGTCAGGTGCAGCGGTGCATGCCCGCCGATGGCGCGCACGACCTGCATGCCCGAGCGCTCGCTGTACGTGCGCTCGATGTAGACGATTTCATCGCCCTGGCGGACGCTCAGGTTGACGGGCTGCTGGATCAGCTTGTGCAGCTGGCGCATGGGCGCCATGGCGGCGTCGCGCACGGACAGGCGTGCCTTGACCAGGTTCCCCAGTTCCAGGAGGCGCATGCCCAGGCGGTAGCTGCCCGATTCGGGCCGGTCGACGAAGCGCCCTATCGTCAGGTCGTTGAGGATGCGGTGCGCGGTGGATGGGTGCAGCCCCGTTTTCTCGCTGATCTCCTTGAGCGAAACGGACTCCTCCTTCGAGGCCAGCACGTCGATCAGCTGGAACATGCGCTCCAGCACCTGGACGTTCGGCTTGGCGGTCATGTCCGCAGGGCTTTTCTTCATGGAAATCACATGGGTTGCGAAAGCCGGTGATTTTATCTGGTGAAAAGCAATCTTGCCGTTTCGTTTCAGGCCATGGTCATCAGCTGGGCATTGCCGCCGGCCGCCGCCGTGTTGGTGCTGATGGACTGCTCGTGGCACAGCGCGGCCAGGTCGTAGCCGCGGCCGGCCTGCAGCTCGTCGCTGCTGCGGCTTTCCACGCGCACGATGGCGCCTTCGCGCGCCGCCACCTGGGCGCCCACCTGCAGGAGCGCGTCGCCGTCGCCCTCGAACAGCAGGGCCGACATGGCGGCGGTGCCGTCGCCCAGGCAGGCGGCGTCGGCGCCGTGCAGCCATGCCGCGCCGGCGTCGCCGGCCGCGGCGCGCAGCGCCTGCCACAGCGCCGCGCAGCCCTTGTCGTCCTGCGGCAGCACCACGTGGCAGGGGTTGCCGCTGGCAAGGCTGGCCGCCACCTGGTGCATCAGGCCCAGCGGCGTGCGCGGCAGCGCCCACACCGGACCGCGCGGCAGCAGGCGGTAGCGGTTGGATTCCCCCGTGGGGCCGGGCAGCAGCTGGCCCGCGCCCAGGCGCGAGGCGGCCAGCGCCGCATCGCAGGCCATGCGGGCCTGGTCCTGCTCGACGCCGGGCAGCACCGCCTGCCGCAGCCGGGCCAGCAGCTCCAGGGCCGGCTGGGGCTGCCCGGCATCGGCGCGCGGCAGGGCCTGCAGGGCCGCGTTGGGCTCGCCCTGCACCAGGCGGTGCAGGTACAGCGGGCCGCCGGCCTTGGGGCCGGTGCCCGACAGGCCCATGCCGCCGAAGGGCTGCACGCCCACCACCGCGCCGATGACGTTGCGGTTCACGTAGATGTTGCCGGCCGCGATGCGCCCGCTCAGGTGGGCGATGGTCTCGTCGATGCGGCTGTGCACGCCGAAGGTCAGGCCATAGCCGGTGGCGTTGATGCCGTCCACCAGGGCGTCGAGCTGTTCCCTGGCGTAGCGGATTACATGCAGAACAGGGCCGAAGACCTCGCGGGTCAAGCGCGACGTGCTATCGATTTCGATGATCGTGGGGGCGACGAAATGGCCGTTCAGGCTGTCGTCCCGGCGCTCCACGCGCGTGACTTTCTGGCCCGCGGCCTGCATGCGCTCGATGTGCGCCTCGATCTGCGCGCGCGCATCGGCGTCGATCACCGGGCCCACGTCGGTGCCCAGGCGGTCGGGGTTGCCGAGCTGCCATTCCTGCAGCGCGTCGCGCAGCATGGTCAGGGTGCGGTCGGCTACCTCCTCCTGCAGGCACAGCAGGCGCAGCGCCGAGCAGCGCTGGCCGGCCGAGTCGAAGGCCGAGGCCAGCACGTCGGCCACCACCTGCTCGGCCAGGGCCGAGGAGTCCACGATCATGGCGTTCTGCCCGCCGGTCTCGGCGATCAGTGGGATGGGGTGGCCGTTCGGCGACAGGCGCCGGGCCAGCTGGCGCGCGATGAGGCGCGCCACCTCGGTCGAGCCGGTGAACATCACGCCCGCCACCTGCGGGTGCACCACCAGGGCAGCGCCCACGGTCTCGCCCCGGCCCGGCATGAGCTGCAGCGCGCCCTGGGGCACGCCCGCCTCGTGCAGGATGGCGACCATGGCGGCGGCGGTGAGCGGCGTCTGCTCGGCCGGCTTGGCCAGCACCGCGTTGCCCGCGGCCAGGGCCGCGGCCACCTGGCCGGTGAAGATGGCGAGCGGGAAGTTCCACGGGCTGATGGCCAGGACCACGCCCAGCGGGCGCTCCCTGGCGTTGTCGAACTGCGCCGCCACCTGGGCGCCGTAGTAGCGCAGGAAGTCCACGGCCTCGCGGACTTCGGCGATGGCATTGGGCAGGGTCTTGCCGGCCTCGCGCATGATCAGGCCCATGAGCGGCTGGCTGCGCTGCTCCAGCAGGTCGGCGGCGCGCGCCAGCACGTCGGTGCGCGCGGCCGGGGGCGTGCCGGCCCAGATGGGCGCGGCCTGCGCGGCGCGCCCGGTCGCGGCCTGCACCTGGGGCCCGGTGGCCTCGTGCACCCAGCCCACGGTGTCGGCCAGCTCGGCCGGGTTGGGCAGGGCCTGCCAGCCTGGCGTGGCGGCCGGGTCGGCGGGCAGGGGCGCGTCGGGCGGCGCGGCCAGCCAGTTCTGGCGCGTGCTGTGCAGCAGCGCCGCGGCCAGCGAGGCCAGCTGCTGCTCGTGCGCCAGGTTCAGGCCGCGCGAATTGGCGCGGGCCTGCCCGCCCAGGCCGCCGAACAGCTCGGCCGGCAGCGGAATGCGCGGGTGCGGCGCGCCCAGGCGGCCCTCGGTGCGCGCGATCTCCAGCACTTCCCCGACCGGGTCGGCCACCAGATCGGCCACGGGCACGCCGGCATCGCCGATGCGGTTCACGAACGAGGTGTTGGCGCCGTTCTCCAGCAGGCGGCGCACCAGGTAGGCGAGCAGCGTCTCGTGGCTGCCCACCGGCGCGTAGATGCGGCAGGGGCGCGCCAGCTTGCCCTCGGCGGCGGGGCCGGTGACCTGCGCGTACAGCGGCTCGCCCATGCCGTGCAGGCACTGGAACTCGTACTGCCCGCTGTAGTAGCTGCCGCCCACGCTGTGCGCGAGCTGGTAGATGCTGGCCAGCGTCTGCGCGTTGTGCGTGGCGAACTGGGGGTAGACGGCGTCGGGCGCCTCCAGCAGCTTCCTGGCGCAGGCCAGGTAGCTCACGTCGGTGTAGACCTTGCGCGTGTAGACGGGGTAGCCGGCCAGGCCGTCGATCTGGGCGCGCTTGATCTCGCTGTCCCAGTACGCGCCCTTGACCAGGCGCACCATCAGGCGGCGGCGGCTGCGCCGGGCCAGGTCGCTCAGGTATTCGATGACATAGGGGCAGCGCTTCTGGTAGGCCTGCACCACGAAGCCGATGCCGTTCCAGCCCTTCAGGCTGGGCGCGGCGCACAGGGCCTCCATCAGGTCCAGCGACAGTTCCAGGCGGTCGGCCTCCTCGGCGTCGATGTTCATGCCGATGTCGTACTGCTTGGCCAGCTCCGCCAGGTGCAGCACGCGCGGCAGCAGTTCCTGCATCACGCGCTCGTACTGCGCGCGCGAGTAGCGCGGGTGCAGGGCCGAGAGCTTGATGGAGATGCCCGGCCCCTCGAAGATGCCGCGCCCGGCCGACGCCGCGCCGATCGCGTGGATGGCCTGCTCGTAGTCGCGCAGGTAGCGCTGCGCGTCGGTGTCCGTCGCGGCAGCCTCGCCCAGCATGTCGTAGCTGTAGCGGAAGCCCTGCTTCTCATAGGCGCGGCTGTTGGCCAGCGCCTCGGCAATGTGCTGGCCGGTGACGAACTGCTCGCCCATGAGCTTCATCGCGCGGTGCACGCCCTGGCGGATCAGCGGCTCGCCGCCCTTGCCGATCACGCGCGTGAGCGCCGCCGACAGGCTCTTCTCGCTGCTGGTGGAGGTGAGCTTGCCCGTGAGCACCAGGCCCCAGGCAGCGGCGTTGACGAACAGGGACGGCGAGCGGCCCACGTGGGCGCGCCAGTCGCCCTTGCTGATCTTGTCGCGGATGAGCGCGTCGCGCGTGGCCTTGTCGGGTATGCGCAGCAGTGCCTCGGCCAGGCACATCAGCGCCACGCCCTCCTGGCTGGAGAGCGAGAACTCCTGCACCAGGGCGGCCACGCCGCTGGTCATGGGCGCATCGCGCAGGCCCTGCACCAGGCGGGTGGCAAGCTCGCACACCCTGGCCGCCTGCTCCTCGTCCTGCGTGCGCGCCAGCGGCAGCAGGGCCGGCAGGCATTCGGTCTCGGGCCTGTGCCAGGCCGCGGTGATGGCGGCGCGCAGCTCGGTCTGGGGCAGGATGGACTGGGCGAAGGCGAGGAAGGGTTGCGCCTCCTGGGCGGCGGGTTGCGCCATTTCCGCGCCATCCTCCGGCACACCCTCGTCGGCGCCGAAGAGACGGATGGTGGTGGCGCCGCGCTCCAGCGCGTCCACGTATTGCACCACGGCCTGCTTGATCAGCCAGTGGGGGGTGCGGTTCATGCGTTGGGCGGCGCCGCGGATGCGCTCGCGCAGAAGGTCATCGACCTTGATGCCGATCGTGGTGGCCATGGGTGGGGTGGGTAAAGAAAGGTGCAACCTCTGAAACCTGCGAATATCGCAAAGGTTGCGCCTTTTTTATATAGGGTAAACCCTATATTTCCAACCCCATACCCTGGAGGCTGCGGAGCGTGGCCCCGGATCGTGGACGGACCCTCAGGGCCGGATGGCGTGCTTGCCCAGCTCCCACTTGGCGATGGCGCTGCGGTGCACCTCGTCGGGGCCGTCGGCAAAGCGCAGCGTGCGGGCGTTGGCGTAGGCGTAGGCGAGCGGGAAGTCGTCGCTCACGCCGCCGCCGCCATGCGCCTGCATGGCCCAGTCGATCACTTGGCAGGCCATGCCGGGGGCGACGACCTTGATCATGGCGATCTCGGTTCTGGCGACCTTGTTGCCCGCGGTGTCCATCATCCAGGCGGCCTTGAGCGTGAGCAGGCGCGCCATGTCGATCCTGCAGCGCGCCTCGGCGATGCGCTCCTGCGTCACGCCCTGCTGCGCGATGGTCCTGCCGAAGGCGGTGCGCGACAGCGCGCGTTGGCACATGAGCTCCAGCGCGCGCTCGGCCTGGCCGATCAGGCGCATGCAGTGGTGGATGCGCCCGGGGCCCAGGCGCCCCTGGGCGATCTCGAAGCCGCGGCCCTCGCCCAGCAGGATGCTGTCCACGGAGACCCTGACGTTGTCGAATACGACCTCGGCGTGGCCGTGGGGCGCGTCATCGTAGCCGAACACGTTCAGCGGCCGCACGATGGTGATGCCCGGGGTGTCCGCGGGCACGACGATCATGCTTTGCTGCGAGTGCCTGGGCGCATCGGGGTCGGTCTTGCCCATGGTGATGAAGACCTTGCAGCGCGGATCGTTGGCGCCGCTGGTCCACCATTTGCGGCCGTTGATGACGTAGTGGCCGCCCTGGCGCTCGATGCGCGTGCAGATGTTGGTGGCGTCGCTGGAGGCGACCTCGGGCTCGGTCATGGCGAAGGCTGAACGGATGCGGCCTTCGAGCAGGGGCATGAGCCACTCGGCCTTGATGGCCTCGCTGCCGTAGCGCGCGATGGTTTCCATGTTGCCGGTGTCGGGCGCGGAGCAGTTGAACACCTCGCTGGCCCAGGGAACGCGGCCCATGGTCTCGGCCAGCGGCGCGTACTCGGCGTTGGTGAGGCCCGCGCCGTGGTAGCCAGAGGCCTCGGCCGTGTCCACGGGCAGGAACAGATTCCACAGCCCCGCGGCCCGGGCCTTGGGCTTGAGGCTCTCGATGGTTTGCAGCGGCTGCCAGCGGTTGCCGGCGGCGGTGTGGGCCGCTAGTTCGTCGGCGTAGGCCTTTTCGGCCGGGTAGACGTGGTCGTCCATGAACCGGAGCAGGCGCGCCTGCAGTTCCCTGGTCTTGGGCGAGTAGTCGAAGTCCATGGGATCCTCCCTGCGTTGGTGGTTGGGGCTCAGCTGCGCAGCGCGAAAGACCACGCGAGCTGCGCCATGGGCCGCGCCGTGGCGCCGGCGGCCTTTGCCTGGGCGCTGGCGGCGGTGCCATCCTCCACGCGCTTGGCGATGCCCTGCAGGATGGCGGCGATG
>NZ_JBTNEH010000023.1:0-75897 GCF_054512775.1 Alicycliphilus sp. T452 | reverse complement strand
GAAGGCCGCGCTGTTCAGCTACATCGAGGGTTGGTACAACCCGCGCCGGCGTCACTCTGCGCTGGGCTACCACTCACCCGTGGAGTTCGAGAGCCGCATCGTCGCTGAGGTGCGTCCGGCAACGGAGGCCAACGAGGAAGATCAAATCCCGGCTTGAGAATCAAGCCGATAACCGTCCGTGGAAACGGGGCAAGTTCAGTATTGTTAGCCGCTCTTAGTGAAATAGTGCATATGCTGACTCTAAACCGGTAACATTCAAGGCTTCACAGCAATCGTCCACGTGATCTCGGTTCGTCAAAAAATCGCCCTGCAGTTTTTCGTCAGCAACCTGGCCCTGATCGCCAACTTCATGCTGTCGATCGTGCTGGCTCGTTTGCTCACACCCCAGGAGATTGGCATTTTTTCCATGAGCGCAGTGCTCATGGCCGTAGCCCATGTGTTTCGCGACTTTGGCGTTACCGCATTCATCAAGCGCGAGAAGGAACTCACGCCCGATACCCTCCGCAATGCGCTCGGCGTGCTGTTGATCACCTCCTGGAGTGTCGCGGCAGCCATGTTTTTTAGTGCGCCCTACTGGGCGCACTTCTTCCATGAGGCCCAGGTTCTGCTCGTAGTGCGGGTGTTGGCCCTGGGCTTTGTATTCATTCCGTTCGGAGCCATCCCCATGGCCATCCTGTCGCGTGAAATGGCCGTAGAAAAATCAGCTCGCATAACGGCAGTCACCTCGGTGGTGTATTTCGGTTCTTCGGTGGGACTGGCGTTGGCTGGCTTTGGTGCTATGACCATGGCTTGGGCCAACCTGGTCAACATCATTGTCTCCGGAGCGATGGCACGCTGGGTGGTTGATCGCCCACTGCCCTGGCTGCCAGGTTTTCGCCAGCTCCACGACATTGTTCACTTTGGGCTGGGCAACCTGTTAACCGCCCTGCTCAAGGCGGCGGACAACGCCCTGCCCGACATCCTGCTCGGGCGCTGGATGACGCCTGCCGCAGTAGGCCTGTTCAGCCGCGCAAACTCCACAGTGAACATGGTGGGAACAGCATTGCTGCCTACGGTCAACTTCTTCGCCCTGCCCTATATGGCCAAGGTGCACCACACCCATGGGCCTGTAGCCGGTGAATACCTCCGTGCCAGTTCGCTGATCAACGCGTTGATGCTGCCAGCGCTCGCCGCCATTGCAGTGCTCGCGCATGACATCGTAAGCCTGCTCTATGGCCGCGCTTGGCTGGAGGCCGTGCCCGCCATTCCGTGGCTATGCCTGTCCTATGCGATCAGCAGTCTGTTCACACTCAGCGCCCCAGCCCTAACCGGTGTCGGCAAACCCTATGCCGCTATCGGACCCAACGCCGTGCTGGTGGCAGCCAAGGTCGCATGTGCCGTCTGGCTCATGGACGGCACCCTGCACACCTTCGCACTGGCAGTGGCGCTCGGCCAGTTGCTGAGCGTACCGTACTATCTGTGGATTCACGAGCGTTACCTGGGCCTGCGCTGGACTGCATGGACCAGAAGCACGATATCTCTGGTGGTACAAGCCCTAGTGGTGGGCTGCGTCTGCCTGGGCATACGCCAGATGCTGCCGCAAGACGTTGCTCCCTGGGCTGCCATTGTCGTCACTGGCGCCTGCGCCATGCTGGCGTTCTTGGCTGGCTGCTTCCTGTTGTCATTGCCCATGGCGGATGAACTCAAGCGAATGCGGCACACCCTCATGCAACGGCGACGAAACCCGTGAATACCGTAGCAAGTGGCGATGGCCCGTTGACACAATCGCTACTCGCCATCTGTGCACCCAACCCCGCCAAGCAAAGTGCATAAATCCCGAAAAGATACCGCCCCCGGAAACAGCCCATGAACCAGCCTCGTGTCTCCGTCATCATTCCCGTACGCAATGGCAAGGACTACCTACAGGAGGCCCTCGACAGTGTGCTGCTGCAATCGTTCACCGATTTGGAACTGCTGCTGATTGACGATGGATCCACAGATGATGACTACAGTCGGTACGCTCATCAAGACAAACGCATCCGCGTGATTCACTTGGCGGGGACGGGCGTCTCGCGGGCTCGCAATGTGGGCATGACACAGTCCCGGGGTGATTTGCTGGCTTTTCTCGATGCCGATGACGTTTGGTTCCCCGGCAAGTTGCAGGCACAGGTGAATTACTTCGACGCACATCCGAAAGTGGGCGTCGTCTTTGGCAAGTTCATTCGATGGCAGGCATTGCCGAGTGGAGCGTTTGCGCCAGCTAGCTCGCTCATGCAGGACGCAGACCATCTCACCCATGCCGATCCCGAACGGTCGGGCTGGCTGTACACCAGGCTACTGGATGGCTTGTTGGTCGGCATGAACACGGCGGTGGTGCGGCGCTCTGTTTACGAGACGATCGGCGGGTTCAACGAGGCCATGCGACAGGGTGAAGACTACGATTTCTGGCTCAAGGCTTCACGGGTGGCTGAAATGCATTCGCTCAACGGCCCTGTAGCCCTGTATCGCATCCATGGCGCCAGTGCCATGCACCGGCTATCTGTCGATAATCACTTGGTTAATCTGCTCAAGGCGGCGGCCATGCGGTGGGGACTGAAGACACTCAATGATCAGAGCCTCACACCGAGATCATTCGACGAGCGACTTGCTCGCGTGTACTTCGACCACGCCTATGCCCATTACTGGCACGGGGATAGAGTCATCGCTCGCGCCGCCTTTTGGCATGCGCTGCAGCGCGGACATCGTCCCCTTCGCTGTCTGGCCTATATTGCACTGTCCTATTGGGCTGGTCATGCAAGACCATCGTCCCACTGATCAAATGGCAAAGCGCCAGCGCGCCCGCTGGATAAGGCTCAATCCCGTACCCCACGGGCTGGCTGAAACCAAGCCTTTGAAATACTGATGCTCATCGTTGGCAAAGTCCCGCTTGGCCACGCTATCACCCTCGCCATGGTCTATGCAGGCAACGCCGTAATCCCGTGCTTTTGACAGAATGTGCCGATACAACACACGTCCGGGGGAATAGGCGGCAAGCCGGTTGTCATAGGCAGGAAACCAATAATGCAGCAGCGGCCCGCACTGCAGACCGAAATGGCCTGCCACCAGTTGCTCACCACAACGCAGCACGCTGAGCCGAGGCAGACAAAGAGGATCGCGAGACGCTAGCAAATGGCTCAGCATCTGCACATTGGCGGGGTTCAACAACGCGCCGCCATCGTGGCCAGTACGCAGGTATTGCGCGTTCTTCAGCGCCACCAGGGATTCCAGATCTTGTGCGGGTGCAGCAGATTGCATCTCAAACGTCAGTGGACCGTGTTCCGTTACCAGTTTGCGCTCGCGCCGCTCAATCTCGCTAACAACCTTTCTTTTCCGGGATCGCAGCAATTCCCAATAGACATCTCCGCCATCGGGATGGATGTGTGTGCGCAGCCCCGTCCTCGAGCCATCTCCGACCAGACCGTGGACCGTCTGGCTTTCGTCAAGGTGCGTGAAATACAGGCACGGTATGCCAGCCGCCTTCAGCAGTGACTGCCACTCCAGTTTGACCCCAGGGCGTGCCAGGAGGCCGAAGTAATCGGTCATCTGGCGCCCCACCGGCTCTCTCAGGCCCAGGCGCCCAAGCCAGCCTGCCGAACGTTGCAGCGGCATTACACCCACCAATTCGTCGTCATGCCAGCACAGCAGAACATCCACGGGGCCGACGGTGGCGTTCACTGCCTCCGTATAAGTAAGTGACAGAAATGCCCAGCGCGAAGAAGAGCTTTCCCCGAGCAGCCGTGCCCACTCATCGCGCTCCACCGCAGTCAACATGTTGAAGGCTTTGCGCCGAATGTGCAGGCGGTCGGTATTCATGAGCATAAAAATCAGTAGGACTGCAATGGGCGAAAGAACAAGAACGTGGCCAAGCGAGCGGGATCAATGTCGCCAGCCCTGCAAGTCCAGGCGTTCTCAGGCACGTGAATACGCCCCAGCGCAGGCAGCGGACTCGGCCAACGCGATATATCTGCCAACACGGCATCGCTGGTGAATATCCACTCAAATCCACTCTTTCTTGCCGCAGCGGCCAATTCACTGGACCAGGCTCCGTGCGGAAACGACATGCTTCGCACTGGCTGGTTCAGTTCGCCCAGCATGTGCTGGCTAGCCTGCAACTCAGCCTCAGGATCTGGAGACAGGGTCAAGGGGCTGTGCGTGTGACCATGCCCTCCGATGGCGAGGCCGCCCGCTTCCAAGGCTTTCAATTCGCCCAGCGTCACCATTTGCCGCTCTGCAACCTGGCCCAGGACACCTGGTGCATGCTGCTCCAACCACGCGCGGCGCTCGGCTTCCGGCATGGCGCCCAGATGGGCCGCCAGGGCCTGGCTGATGCTCCCCTGCGGCATCTCGGTCCACCCTGCGGCCGCACACAGCCGGGCAGACGCCCCTGGTTCTGCCAGGGCCGCCACCAGCGCGTCTTGCCACCAGCGCGGGCCATCCAGCGCCACCGCCTCACTGGCCAGGAACAGCACCGCCGACAGGCCACGCCGGGCCAGTTCAGGGGCCGCATGGGTCAAGGTGTCGCGCCAGCCATCGTCAAAGGTAATCAGCACGGGGTTAGGGGGCAAGGGCCGCTGCTCCCGACAGGCAGCCTGCAAGTCACCCAGGCCCAGTACGCTGTAGTGACGCTGCACAAAGTCCAGCGTGCGCCGAAAGCCGCCAAGGGTAAAGGTGAATTCCCTCTCGGCAAGGGCAAAGGCCGGATCATCAGAGGGTAGTACCCGATGGAACATGAGCACCGTAAAGGCGCGACGATTGCGCCAGCGGTGCCACGCGCCCAATGCACCGCAACGATAGAACATTGTGCGCAAATCATCCTTCAGTGATGCGGCAATGCTCATACAGCCGCCTCTGGCACCTGCATCGGTTCCGTCATCAGGTTGCGCACCAGTTGATAGGTCACGTGCCAATCGCGCTCGGCCCAGGGCGTGAAGCGCGGAATCTGGAACGGCGACGTGCACGCGTCGGCCACCCCCCAATGGGTGGTGACAGCGTAACGGTAGCCAGCACGCCTCACGACATCCACGTGCAAACGGGAGAAATCAGCATAGGGGCGGCCATTGGGGTAGGCAAAGCCATTCACCGGCCCGCCCACTATGGCTTGTAGGTGTTCACGGGCGCCGCCAATCTCACGCTCGGCTTCCTCGACATTACAGTAGTCCAGGATGGGGTGCAAGGCAGTGTGGGCACCAATACCAAAGCCCTGGCTGTGCAAATCACGCAATTGGATCTCGCTCATCACCGGCACATCGGCTGCTTGCACACCTGCCTCGGCCTCCAACTGCTGCAGTATCTGCTCACGCCGATGGAGCGTGAGGTATTTCAACTCCTGCTCTAGCCGCTGCACCTGGCGTCGCCGATCATCCATAGTGGCCACAGACTGCACCGGCAAAAAGGGGATGCCGAGGTCCAGCGACGGTCCCGGCAGGCGGCGCAGCGCCGCCAGGATGCGTTCGTGCCACAGGGGGATGCCGTCAAATTGGCCCGAGGTGATGAAAAAAGTGGCGTGCAGGTTACGCCTGCGCAGTGCAGGTGCCACACCCGCCAGCCAGTCGGGATAGCCGTCATCGAAGGTGATACAGGCCGCACGCCTTGGCAGGCGGCCTGTCTGCAAGCGCCTGATGGCCTCCTCCAGCGGCAGCACCTGCAACTGAGAAAACGTGTAATCCAGCAAATGCTCGAACCGGGCCATGCTCACATCGGCAGGCACCAGCGGGTCGCACTCCTGCGGCACCTTGTGGAATAAAAATACCGACAGCTTGTCCTTGGACAGGGATTGCAGAACCAGCCTCGAAATCACGCCGTCCCTCCTGCCCACGGCGCCGTCTCCTGGCGCATGGGATCGGCCAGTGCACGCACCACGTGGATGCGCAGCAGTTCCATGAGCATTACGACCATATAGATCACCTCGAAGTAGCCCAGGCTCACAGCCGCGCCGCCCACCATATAGGCCAGCACGGCCAGCATGAGCATGTCGGCCATGTCGCGCGCCCATTGGTATGGCGAGCCAAGCCAGGCCGTTGCGCGTTTGATAACCCGCCGGCTCCAGAGCGCCCTTGCCAGAATAAGCAAAAACAGGCCCAGTCCCACAAAGCCCAGGTCACCCATCACTTCGAAATAGATGCTGTGAGCTGCCTTGGCCGAGAATTCCGGCACGGGCAGATGCAGGAAACCCAGCAAGCCCGAGGAAGCCTTGAAGCTGTCCCAGATCGACTGGACCTGTACGGCATGGAAGCCACCGCCAAAGATTGGATTGGCCAATGCGATGGCCGAACTGACTCTCCAGGCAAACACTCGGCCCATGAAGGAATCGTCGTCTTCCACCTCCTTGATGGTGGACATGCGCTCGGTAATGTTTTCGGGAGCGAAGGCCAGAAAACCTACCACAGCCGCCACAACCAAGACAATGGCCAAGCCTTTGCGCCTAGTCGTGAAAATGAGCCACATGCCCACTACCGACACCGCAACGAAACCGGCACGCGAGCCGCCGCCCAAAATGGCCAGAACCACCACGCAAAAGGCCCCCAGATAGCCCAGACGGACGAAACGGTTGGCAGCATAGGTCTGCAGGTACAAGAGCACTGGCAGCACCAAGGCCAAAGCCGTAGAGAGGTGGTTGCGGTCGGCTAGCATGGTGCCCTCGGGGCCCAGCATGTGATGCCCGCCACCCGAGGCGATGGTCTTGAGGCCATTGAGCACGCCATGAATCCCCAGGCCCAGGGCGATGACGATGAACATGGCGTGGAAATGCACGCGCTCGCGCACGAAGAAGGGCATGACCATGGCGAACAGCAGGCCCTTGATCAGAATTTCGTAGTATTGACTGTTGTAGGGATTGTCGGCATATGCAAACCAGAATGCCAGAGTGGCATGGATCGCTAACAACAGGTAGAGCCAAGTCACTGTGTTGCCCTGGTAGCTGCGCCATGGAATCCGCCCGAACACCAGCAGCACCAGAGTGAGCACTGCAAACACGAAATTCACCCGTGCCCCCGCCATGAAACCATAGAAATATATGGTGGGCGCCAGCATTCCGGTCCACCCCCACAGCAGATAGGCGTTGAAAGGCCGCGCCAGCGCCAGGGGCAGCGCAGCCAGCAGCATCAGGGCAAAGGCCAGATCACGCATATCGTTGTTCTATCGGTTGGGAAATGGCGACGACTCAACGTGATGTATCAGTCTTGTCATGTCGCAGATAGCCCAGATCGACCTCCCGGTCACCCCGGCCGCGAAACAGGCGCCAGCACAAGTACAGCATGACACCCATGTCGATCACCAGAATGAGTGCTTCCATCGTTGTCCTCCCCTCTGTATGCTTTCAATCGGCACGGATGCGCCGGTTGATGATCTTGAGCTCGATGTCTGTACCCGACCGCCGAGGCGCCACCTGCCCCTTGTTGCGATAAATCACCAGTTGTGTTTCGTGCGCCGGATAGTTGGCCGGAGTGGCGATGCGAGCCACCTGCTCAAACTGGCCGCTGGCCATCACGCGCTCAAAGCGCTGCATGGCCTCCAGATCGACCCAGAAGCCGGGCTGCATCACCACATAGTGCACACCGTTGGCGTTGATAACATCGGCAATCTCGGCCTCGGTGAGGCCCTTCTGCTCGACGCCCAGTTCCCGCCGCACGGCCACGCCAAGCAGCAGCTTGTCGGCCCGCATCACGTGCAGGTCGCGCCGGTCTTCCCGTGCCCGCATGTTGAACACGAACGAGCCATCGCGATAGCCCGAGAACAGGACCGTGCTGTCATGCGGCGCCAGGCGTGCCACCTCGGCTGCAGCCTGCGCATAACCCTGCACGTAGAACACGGGGCGCGTCCACGCGGTCAAGCCGGCAGTGGCAAGCACCAGCAGGACCAATGCAGCCACCGACCAACGCTCCAGGCGGGGCGGAACCAGCGTATGCAGCAGGAGCACGGCGAAGAAAACCACCGTCGGCAGCAGGAAGACGCTGTGGCGTGCCTCCTTCAGATCGATGGACGAGAAGAACAGGTAGCCTACGGCAAAGCCGATCCACCAGAAACCCAAACCAGGCGTGCGCCGCCATGCAGCCATGGCCGCACCAGCCAGACCCAGCACTGTCAGCAGCCAACCCACCTGCGAGGGAATCTGCAACAGATACCACACCCATCCCCACCAACTGGCACGCGAGGCCACGGCGTCAGCCACGCCGGCGACCGACTGCACATTGGCCTGACCGAACTTGAGCGTGAGCATCGCCAGGGGTAGCAGTCCGACAATGGTCAAGACCGCCACCCACCAGTGATGGCGGTTGCGCAGCGCCGCCCAGCCGTCGCGCTGCAGTACCAAGATAGCATAAACCACGCCCATGTAGGCCACACTGATTTTGGTGTACATGCCCAGCACCAGCAATGCCGCCCCCAGGTACAGCCACTTCACGTGGCTGCCACGCAGGTAGGCCATCACGGCTACCGCGCTCCAGATCAGAAATGCAAATGCGGGCACCTCCAGCATTACCTGTCGGCCCCAGAACGCCACATCTGGCAGCCACAGCACCAGCACAGCAAAGGCCAGCGACGGGCCTGCCGGAAACCAGTAGCGCGCCAAACGCCAGCAGCCCAGGCCCAGTGCGACATAGTGCAGGGCCACCACCAGCAGCGCCGTTTCTTGCGACACGCCGAACACCGCATAGAACGGCGCGCTGATGGCGTAAAACAGCGGCGGATAGAACAAGATGGTGAGCGCAGGGTACTGGGCGTAATAGCGGTAGGCATAGCCGGTGAGGTCATCCAAGGGCATGGCCTTGATGATGTCCATGACGAACACGCCATTGAGGGCGTGGCGCGGCGAGTCACTCCAGTAAAAGGCTCCGCCGTGCGGCGCCTGTGCAAACAACGACAACACACATGCCAGCACCAGCGCCCATGCCAACAGGCGCTCTTGCCGACCGATGGTGCGCCAATCAGTACCTGGCATCGGCAATCCTCCGGAACAGTTGCAATTGCCCCTGGGTCGTCGCGTCCCAAGAGAAGGTCTGCGCGTGGGCGCGGGTTTCTTCCCGCGTAGGCAGTTGGCTGTGCAGGTCCATCCAGGCCGCCGCCAGGGCCAGTGCATCTCGGCGGGCCATGAGGACGCCGGCTGCTGGACTGTTCACCACCTCGGGTGTGCCCCAGATATTGGTTGCCACCACCGGCGTGCCGCAGGCCATCGCCTCCAGCAGCACGTTGGCCCAGCCCTCGCGGCTGCTGCACAGGGCCAGGGCGTTGGCCGCGCTGTACCACCACTTCAACTCGGCCTGGGGCACCACTCCAGCCCAGCGCACGCGCTCAGCTACACCCAGGCGCTTGGCCAGGGCTTTCAGAGCGCCTTCTTCCGGACCTGCGCCGGCAATCAGCAATGTCACTTCGGGCAAATGAGGCAGGGCCTCGATGGCGATGTGATGGCCCTTGCGCTCGACCAGATGCCCAACCGACAGCAAGTAGCGCCCCTGCGCCGGCAGACCCAGGTGCTGGCGGGCTTCGGTGCGGTCTTCGGGTACGAAGCGCTCCAAATCGACGCCGTTGCGAAGGGTGTTGAGCTTGGAGCAGTCTGCCCCCAGATCTGCCAAGCTGTCCATGAGCGCCTGGCACACACCGATCGAGGCACTCGCCTGCTCGGCCGCCCGCAGGATCAGCTTGCGCGGAAAGGAGTACTGCGGAATGAGGTTTAGGTCGGTCCCCCGCGCTGTCACCACGAAGGGCCTGCCCAGCCACTTGGCCAACAGCGCTGCGGCCACGCCGTCGGGGTAGTAGTAGTGGGCGTCAATGAGGTCGAAGTCGAAACCCTGGCGCTGCAACCGGCGGATGGTAGGCAAGGCCCCCAGCGCCATGGCATAGGGAGCAAGATTCATGCCCATCTTGGGCAGCAGCAGGTAGCGCGGGTGATGCACCTCGACATCGTTACGCTGCTCCATGTGCGGCGTGGCGGCGAACCGCGCGTATGCGCCAAAACGCTTGCCCTTGAAAGGAAACCACGGCACGGGCGCCACCACCTTGGCCTGCACCTCGCCCGTCTTGAGCAATTCACGCAGCCGCGTTTCCACGAAGATGCCGTGAATAGGCCGTACCGCGCTAGGGTAGAGGGTCGAGAAGAGAAGAATCTTCATGCGTGCCCCCTGGGACACCATGCACAGGACACAAGGAAGCGACTCACCGCAACACGCCCTTGGTGTCAATCACCACCTTGTCCTTGATGACCTGTGGGTCGATGTCTTTGAATTCATCGTGATCGACCAGGAGCAGAAGAATGTCTGCCTCCTTGAGCACACATTTCAAGTCGTACAGAGGAAAAGGGGCCTTTTCCTTGCGCACGTTGGGGTCGCAAGCCATGATTTTTCCGACCCCCAGTTGATGCAGGTGCTCGACGATGTCCATGGATGGAGATTCGCGCACGTCGTCAATGTTTGCCTTGAAGGTCAACCCCAGGCAGCCAATCACCGGCTCGTGAAACCGTGCAGCCTTGGCCTTCACCTTGGCGACCACCCAGTCGGGCTTGGCATCATTGACCTCGCGTGCCGTGCGGATCAGGCGGGTCTTATCAGGAACGCTGGCCACGATGAACCAGGGATCTACCGCAATGCAGTGCCCACCCACGCCTGGCCCGGGTTGGAGGATGTTCACGCGCGGGTGGCGATTGGCCAGAGCGATGGTTTCCCAGACGTTGATGCCCAGATGATCACACACCACGGACAACTCATTGGCAAAAGCGATGTTGACATCGCGGAACGAGTTTTCCACCAGTTTGGACATTTCTGCCGTACGGCTGTCGGTTTCCAAAATGGCGCCATTGCAGAAGGTCTTATAGAGCGCCTTGGCTTTTGCCGCGGCCGCCTTTGTAGTGCCACCGATGATGCGATCGTTGTCCACCAATTCACGCAGGGTTTGCCCCGGCAAAACACGCTCCGGGCAATGCGCGGTGTGGATCTTTCCATCCAGTTCCGGGCGCATGGAAATGATGATTTCCTGAACACGCTCCGTCGTGCCCACGGGCGAGGTGGACTCCAGAATGATCAGGTTGTCCTCGCGCAGAAACGGCGCGATGGCCCGCGTAGCGGCCTCTACATAGGCCAGATCGGGGGCCTTGGGATTGCCATCAACCTCCTTGAACGGCGTGGGCACCGCCAGAATGAAGGTATCACCCTCCTCCGGCGTCAGGGAGGCCTTGAGGTTGCCGCTGTTGACTGCGGATCTCACCAGGATATCGAGATCGGGCTCGACAATGTGGATGCGGCCGGAATTGATGATGTCAACGGCCTGGGCGTTGACATCCACGCCAAGTACCTGATGGCCCTTGGTCGCCAGCATGGAAGCAGTGGGCAGGCCGATGTAGCCCAAGCCCATCACGACGATTTTCTGAAATTCACGTGCCATGGAAGCCCTCCTTCTTGGTGTCCAACAGGGTTTTGACGATCCGCTGGACCGCCAGACCGTCCCCATAGGGGTTGTGCGCCTGCGCCATGGCGGCGTAGGCCACTGTGTCCGCCAATAGTCGGGCGGCCTCGCTCGCCAGCTTTTGCCTGTCGGTCCCCACGAGCCGCACAGTACCCGCCTGCACGGCCTCGGGGCGCTCGGTAGTGTCGCGCATGACGAGCACCGGCTTTCCCAGTGAGGGCGCCTCTTCCTGAACACCGCCTGAGTCCGTGATGATCAGATACGACCTGTCCATCAGATAAACGAAGGGCAGATAGTCCACCGGATCGATCAGATGGACGTTGTCGAGCTGGCGTGCGGCCAAGATATCACGCACCGGCTGGCGCACATTCGGGTTCAGGTGCACCGGGTAGAGCACATCCACATCGGGATGGGCCGAGGCAATATCTGCCAATGCATGGCAGATGTTCTGGAATCCTTCTCCGAAGTTTTCCCGACGGTGCCCCGTGACCAGAATCAGCCGACGGTCTGGCTTGAGGAAAGAAAACTCCACATCCAGGCGTCGACGCAGCGCTGCATCGGCACGCAGTTTGCCGACCACGGCCAGCAAGGCGTCGATCACGGTGTTGCCGGTGACGTGGATGTTTTCCTCGGGCACGCATTCACGCACGAGATTGGCCTTGGCGGCTGCAGTCGGAGCAAAGTGGATATCGGCCACGACTCCCGTGATCCGGCGGTTCATTTCTTCGGGGAAAGGGGCCCATTTGTTGCCCGTGCGCAGGCCAGCCTCTACATGGCCCACACTTGCACGCACGTAATATGCGGCCAGCCCGGCGGCCAGCGTGGTAGAGGTGTCGCCGTGGACCAGCACCAAGTCGGGCCGCTCGGCAGTCAGCACCGGCTTCAAGCCCGTGAGAATGTTGGCCGTCACGTCGAACAAGTCCTGCCCTGGCCTCATCACGTTCAAGTCATACTCGGGCTGGATATCGAACAGCCGCAGTACCTGATCCAGCATTTCCCGGTGTTGGGCAGTCACGCAAACAACCGTCCGAATCGCAGGTGCTGCCTGCTGCAAGGCCTTGACCAGTGGCGCCATCTTGATGGCCTCGGGCCGTGTTCCAAACACCACCATGACCTTCATGAGCACGCCTTCTTGCGGGTGATCCGCTCATAAACCGGTTTGTAGTACGCAACGCTGTTGCGCCAGTTGCGCACGGACTCTACAAATGCACGCCCGTTGGCCTTGAGATGCGGCCATATGTGAGGGCTGGCCAGCAAATCCAGCAATGCCCGCGCAAGCGCTTCCTTGTCGTCAGCCTTGAACAGCACGCCGGTCGTCATGTGCTCAACTAGCTCGCGATGGCCACCCACGGCCGACGCAACGAAGAGCTTTTGCTGCGCCATGGCCTCCAGCGGCTTGAGAGGCGTGACCAGTTCGGTGAGCCGCATGGAATGGCGCGGATAGGCGAGCACGTCGATGAGGTCGTAGTAGCGGTTGACCTCCTGGTGCGGCACGCGGCCGGAAAACACCACATGGCCATCGAGCTGCAGGCGAGACACCTGCGCACGCAGACGCCCCTCTTCCGGCCCGCCCCCCACCAACAGTAAGGCAACCGCCGGATTGGCCTGCAAGATCGTGGGCAAGGATTCGATCAACAGGTCCAGGCCCTCATATGCGTAGAAGGAGCCTACAAAACCCAGAACCACCTTGCCATCAAGCGCCAAAGAGCGCTTCAGTGCGGGATCGGGCGCCTGCGATGCCTGAAAAGCGTCCGTGTCCACGGCATTGGGAATCACCGTCACCTTGGCGGGATCAATGCCGCGGTTTGCGATATCTGTGCGCAACCCCTCGCAAATCGTGAACACGTGATCCGCTTTGTGGATGGCCCTGGTCTCCAGGGCGCGGGTCAGTCGATAGCGCACGCTGCCCTCGCGGGTAGTGCCATGGTCCACTGCAGCATCCTCCCAAAAAGCGCGGATTTCATACACCACGGGAATGCCCAGTTCGCGTCCGATGCGTATGGCTGGCAACGCGTTCAGCACAGGGGAATGGGCATGGATGATGTCCGGCCGCACCTCCATCGCCACCTCGCGCAATCGTCGGGCCAACTGCGCCATGAGATGCCATGGCCCCATCAGAGGCCATCTGGCCACAGCGCTCTTTGCGGCAGGCGTGCGATAAAAGCTGAGGTCATCGACGGTCTGCACGGCTTCTTCGGTGTAACCCTGCTTGGGCGAGGTCAGGTGGAACGTTTCCCAACCCAGTGCACGCTGCTCTCGCAGCAACGCGGCCGTGCGAAATGTGTATCCGCTGTGCAGCGGTATGGAGTGATCAAGGACGTGAAGAATTCGCATGGGTGAGCGCGGCTCAGGCCGACTCCTCGCAGTCGAACAGTTGTTGGTATTGCCGCACCATGGCGCCCATGGCGAAGCGGTGCAGCGCATGTTCACGGCCAGCCTGGCCCTGGCGGACGGCCGCGCCAGGATCACCGAAGGCGCGCGCCATGGCGTCGGCCAGCGCCTGCTCGTCGTCGGACGGCACCAGGTGCCCCGTGACGCCCTCCTGCACGAGGTCGGGTGTGCCGCCCACCGCGGTGGCCACCACGGGCAGGCCGCTGGCCATGGCCTCCTGCAGCGTGCACGAGGTGCCTTCGGTCTGCGAAGGCAGAACGAACAGGTCGAACGAGCGCAGTACGTCGGCCACGTCGGCCCGGGCGCCCGGCAACCAGGCCAGGTCACCCATGCCGGCCTCGGCGAGCACGCGCTCGACCTCGGCGCGCAGCGGGCCTTCACCGACGATGACCAAGCGTGCGGTATCGCGCATGGCGGGATTGTCTTGCAAGGCACGCACGAAAGCGCGCGCCAATAGGGGCTGGTTCTTTACGGTCTGCAGACGGCCCACCGTTCCCACCAGCCAGTGCCTGCCTGGCTCGAAGGGGCAGCCCGGTACCGCGCGAGGTACACCATGCGCCGGTGCAAAGGTGTCGGTGTCCACCCCGTTGGCAATGAGGTGGCGCCGCCGCGCCGGCACCCCCACCGCACGGCCAAGGTAGTCGTCCAGATCGCGCGAAACGGCCACGTAATGATTCACGAAGGGCCGGTACAGGCGGCGCAGACGCTGATAGCGCAGATTGCGGCCCTGGGGGTCGTGCGCGTCCCAGCCATGCTCGGCGTGCACACGCAGCGGCACGCGTGCCAGCCACGCCAGCGGCACCACCTCCAGCGCTGCCAGGTTGCAGGTGTGCAGCACATGGGGCCGCAGCTCGCGCAACAGGCGGTACAGCCGGGGGTACAGGGGCACGGCATGGCCGGGGGGCTTGTGCAGCGCGATGAAGCGCACATCGGGGCGGACGATGCGCTGGCGGAATTCGCTCACGGTGGTCAGTGCCAGCACCACGTGCTCGAAGCGAGCGGGCGGCAAGCGGTTGATGAGTTGCACGATGACATTCTCCAGCCCGCCTACGCCGAAGCTGTGCACCACATGCACGACGCGAACACGGTCCGCCTCAGCCATGGGGAGCGGCCCCTTCGTTCAGGCGCAGGAAAGCCTCGAACATGAGCAGCATCCACAGCGCAGTGGCGTGGTCGCGCAAGCCGCTGTTGTGCTCATCGACCAGACGGCGCAGGGTCACGGGGTTGAAGTAGCCACAGTCACGCATGCGCTCGCCCAGCAGCGCCAGGCGCACACGGTCTTTCAACGGGCCGCGTAACCAGGCCGCCAGCGGTACCGAAAACCCCATCTTTGGCCGATACAGCACGTCGCGCGGCAACAGGGGTTCATAGGCCTGCTTGAAGATGACCTTGCCCTGGCCTGCGCGGAGCTTGAAGTCGCTGGGCAGCGTGGCCAGCCACTCCACCAGCAGGTGATCCATCAGCGGCTCGCGCACCTCCAGCGAGTGGGCCATGCTGGCGCGATCAACCTTGGTGTTGATGTCGCCCACCAGCCAGGTCTTGTAGTCCAGGTACTGGATCAGGGCAAGCGGGTCCTCGGTCTGGGCCTGCTCGGCATGCAGGCGAAACACTTCGAGCGCGCCATAGCCCCCCAAGCTACGCTGAAAAGCAGGCGAGAACAGCGCCCGGCGCTCGTCGCCACGCAGTTGCGACATGCTGTGGCAGTATGCCTGCACACTGTCCATGGCCAGGGCCTGGAAGGTGGTCTTGGCGCGTAGCGAACGCGGCGCCCAGTCGGCCTTGGGATACCAGCGCCCCAGCGGTCCGAACATGCCGCGGCGCAGTGCGAGCGGCAGGCGCCCGCGCACGGCCTCCTCGCCGAGATGCATGCGGTAGCGCCGGTAACCACCCATGCTCTCGTCGCCTCCATCACCGGACAGCGCCACGGTGACGTGCTTGCGCGCCATCTGGCAGACGCGATACGTGGGAATGGCCGAGCTGTCCGCAAAGGGCTCGTCGTAGAGCCAGGCCAAGGTGTCGATGAGATCGAAGTCGTCGCTGCTGACGACATCCAGCCTATGGTCGGTCCGGTAACGATCGGCCACCTGCTGAGCGAAGCTCGACTCATCGAAACGAGGATCGTCAAACCCGATGGAGCAGGTGTGCACCGGCGCACTGGACAGGCCCGCCATGGTGGCCACCACGGCACTGGAATCCACGCCGCCCGACAGGAAG
This sequence comes from Alicycliphilus sp. T452, assembly GCF_054512775.1. Taxonomy (NCBI): domain Bacteria; kingdom Pseudomonadati; phylum Pseudomonadota; class Betaproteobacteria; order Burkholderiales; family Comamonadaceae; genus Alicycliphilus; species Alicycliphilus sp. T452. The sequence continues at coordinate 59,886 of NZ_JBTNEH010000023.1, read as the reverse complement.
GCGCCCAGCGGCACATCGGCGATCATGCGCAGGCGCACGGACTCGCGCACACGCTCACGCAGCTCGGCTTGCGCGTCCTGCAGCTTGATGGGGTTGTCGTTGGTGAAGCGCACATCCCAGTAGGGGCGTGGAACCGGCCTGCCTGCGTCGCCACGGCGCAGCGTGAGCGTGTGGGCAGCGGGCAGCTTGTGGGCGTTTTGGTAGATGCAGCGCGGATCTGGAACGTACCCGAACGAAAAATAGCCCTCCACCGCGAGCGGATCGATGTCGCGCACGAAACCCGGGTGGGCGGTCAGCACCTTGAGTTCGGAGCCAAAAATGAAGCTGCCGTCTGGCAACCATGCGTAATGCATGGGTTTGACGCCCATGCGGTCGCGCGCAAGAAACAAGATTTGGTGCCTGCGATCCCACAGGGCAAAGGCGAACATACCCCGGAGCCTGTGCACGCACGCCTCGCCCCAGGCCTGCCAGGCATGCACGATCACTTCAGTGTCGCTGCGCGTCCTGAAGTGGTAGCCCAGATCCTTGAGCTCCTGCATCAGCTCAAGGTAGTTATAGATCTCGCCATTGAAGACGATACCCACGGTACCGCCTTCATTGAACAGGGGCTGGGTGCCCGTGGCCAGGTCGATGACCGACAGGCGCCGGTGCCCCAGTGCCAGGCCGGGCTCCAGATGGACTTCGTTCTCATCAGGTCCGCGGTGGGATTGGATGTTGTTGATCCGCGAAATCAGGTCGCGCGGGATCGTGCTCGTGCCCCGCGTGTCAAAAATGCCGGAAATGCCGCACATGCTCAGTCGCGCCCTCGTGTTTGTCGCAGCGCCTGCGCCAGAGCATCACCCTGGCTGTCCAGATAAGACTGCAAAAGCGTCGAAGCATCAGCCTCCGCTTCTTTGGCATCCGACAAGGGCGTGTAGATCACGATATTGGCTCCATCGTCGCCCCAGCCGCTGATGCGCCCCAGAGCGCCCTGGATCTTGCCCGCGTAATCGCTGGCGGTGAAAGCGCCATGGACCCAATAAAAGCGCCACGCCAGCAGGCGCTCACCCGCGCCAACCATGCCACGCGCATGCTGGCGTATCACGGCACTGTCCACGCGCAAGGCCTTCCCCTGCATTTGCACATTGGCGGAACCACTGGCCACACGTGCCCAAGCGGGATCCAGACTACGCACCAGCACGTTCTCTGAGCTGACCAGCTTGCGCTCGTAGTTCTGTTGGCGGTAGTAGCTCACGTGCAAGCCCAGCGGTCTGCCTTGGGCATCTGCAAGACCCATGTGCAACTTGGCAGATGCGTTCTGGAATGCGGGCAACCAGGTACTGGGCGGCATTGCCATAGCATGCCAAGGAGCCGCGACGATCGGGCTGAGCAATTGGACAGGCGCCGTCTTCGCACCCAGATTCATGATGGCCAGCAGTGCATGCGGGGCCAGCACGGCCACAAAAGGAAGCGACAGTGCAAACCACGGCCACCAGTTCGAGTAGCTTGTTCCAACAAGGCTCCCGGGTACTGGCGCCTTGAGCGGCGGTGTTGGATCAACCCAGCGTGCCCCGATGAGAAACATGATGCCGATGACCAGTCCAAAGAAAAGCCAGCCGTAGATAAGATGGTCCACGCCAGTCGCAATGGTGTTTCCTGAAAAGTGCCCCAGCATCACGATGAGGTATGCACGCAGCCAGTTGGCCACCAAAGGGACCACGATGGCCACGCCAATGAACACCATGCGTTTGCGCATGCTGTGGTAGCTGAGATAGGCAAACAGGCAACCCACCGTCACCGAGGCGATGAGGTAGCGGATGCCGCTGCATGCCTCGACGACGGACCAAGTCCCCGACGGGATGATGAATTGCAGGCCTTCGCGGTATACCGGAATGCCGCTCACACGAAGCGCCAAGACTGTGAAGTCGGCCGTCCACTCCATCAGGCGCGGCATCAGGAAATCGCCGATGGGCACGGCAAAGAACAGAAAGCCCAACGGGAAAGCCAACGCCCTCGCTATGTGCCAACCCAGCACTGCAGGCACTGACAGCACGATAAGCATCATGAGTGCGAGCTGTGTCGCCGCGTTCACGGAAACCAGATCGCCGGCCAGCCAGAGAGCCGCCGCACCCACCATGAGAAGCCACGCCGACCGCCCGGGGCTCGGCACCATGGGTGCCAGGGCCGCACGTTGACGCCACACCAGCCACAGAGAAATGATGGGCACCACGAACCCATGCGCATAGGTATCGGAGCGCGCCCAGATCATGGCCATGCCCCAGGCCGAATGCCAATAGATGGCCAGGATCGCCGCCTGCAGCAATACAAGTGCAGCCAGAGGGCGGCGCCAATGGGTAGGCATCGATCGGACGCGGCCTGTCATGCGTACATCCTCATACTCCGGCATCAACCGACATAGGCGCGGTATCCGCATTGCCGAGGCAACGGTCGATGGTGCTCAGGTGCGCCCGCCAACTGCAGGCATGCTCCACATAGCTGCGCGCCTTGCGCCCCAACTCGGCAACTCTGGCTGGCGCCTCAAGCAGCGACTGGAGGGTCTGGACAAACTCCTCTGGCGCATCGGCACGCAACACGCCCTGTTCTGCCGTGGCACCGATGGCATCGGCGCAGCTGGTGACGGTGACCACGGGCTGCTGCATGGCCATGGCTTCGAGAATTTTGTTTTGAATGCCACGCGCGACGCGCAATGGCGCCACGATTGCACGCGCATGCTGCAGATAGGGGCGCACATCGGGCACAGTGCCCGTGACGACGACATGCGCACTTGCCAATGCCTGCACCTGCGGTGAAGGGCTTCGACCCACGATGTAGAACCGAACCTGCGGGTAACGCGCAACCAAGTGCGGCAACATATCCGCCACAAACCAGCCCACACCGTCTATGTTGGGCCAATAATCCATGGCACCGGTGAACACGATGGCCTGCTCCCCCGCTGCAAAGGGGCTTTCCCGCCGAGGACTGGGCGCGAAAAAATCGGCGTCCACCCCATTACCCATGGACTGCACCCGTCCCGCGCATTCGGGGGCCTGCGACAGAAACAAGGAAGTTTCGTTGGGTGTCACGAAATACGAACATTGCGCCGACGCGGCCATGGCACGCTCGTAAGCAAGAAGATGCCTGCCCTCCCGGCGATACAGCATGGACAGAGGCCAGCGGTGCGCGGGGGCGTACTGGGTCCATTTGGCGGAGTCCACATCCACAAAGTCCACCAACATGGGCACCTGCGGCAAAAGCAGTTGTGCGTATTGCGCCATGGCGGAAGAAAAAACCACGCATGCCCCCAGATCGTGTGCAGCGGCCGTCTGCTTCACCCATTGCCGCATGCCAGCGCTGCGGTAGTAGGCGAGCGTCAGCGCCTCGCCCGTCAGTATCCCACTGAGGCTTTTGATTTTGGCGCTGCGGGCATGAATGCGCTCCACATGCAGGTCGCTGCACATGGCCCGGAGTGTCGGCAGGTGCTGCAAATCGTCCGGATCGTCTACAAACGTCCCCAGGAACACACGGTGGCTCTTCTGCAGGTGTCGCAGCAAATGGTACGAGCGTACCTTGTCGCCCTTGTTGGGCGGGTACGGCAACCTATGCACCAGATAGAGAATGTTGCTTGCAGCAGCCATGCGTCAGATGGTCTTATCCAAGGTTGCGCACAATCTTCGGCCCGAGCCAATTGGTCAACTGAATGGGCATGCGCCGCCAGGCGGCGATCAGCAGGCGATACTTGGCGTTCGAGGGATTGTTCTGCGGCACGCTGTCGCTTTTGTACAGCCGGTATTCGTAGTGCAACGGAGTGGGCTCGAATCCCCAGTTTTTCTTGAATGCGTATGAACCCGTGTTCTGCTTGCTGCGCCCATAGTCAAAGACTTTCAGGCCACGCGCGCAGGCGCGACGCATTAGTTCCCAGTACTTGAAATCATTGGCGGCAAGTTCTCGCGCTGCTTCAGCATCCCCAGCGTAATAGGGCAGTACCTCATCACGAAAATAGAAGCTCAGCACGCTGCTGATGGGCCGCCCCTCGGGCGAGCAAACCGTAAGCACCTCACAATCAGGCCCGAAAACGCGGAGCAACGCTTTGAAATAAGACTTTGGAAGGGCAGGCGTCCCATGGCGACGCACATTGTCGGCATAAAGCGCAAAGAAGCGATCCACCGTGGTGTCAATGTGGGAGGTCAACCCATTCTTGATGCCCTTGCGCACCATTGCGCGCTGTTTGCGCGGGATGGCCAGAAGATTGTCCTCTTCCTTAGGTTCAATGGGCTTGCGAAACGTCACATAGAGATCTTGCAATGGCCAATCCGCATGACGGCGTTGCACGTTGCGCAACTCTAGGTGATCCACTCCCAAGCGCTCAGCCAAGCGCTCGGCCTCTCGCTCCAGCACCGATGCTGCTTGCTCGTCGAGTGCGGCAGCACCTCCGTACACGGAGAATGGCAGGCTGATCAGCGCATTTCCAAACAGACGGCTTTTCACATGTCCAAGCGGCAAGACACCTCGGATATCTCCACCGGCCCCTGACTCTGCAAAGAGAAAATAAGTGTCATGACGGAACACCTCGCGAATGAGCGCTTGCCACCCGGAGCGGTGGAAAAATGTAGCTTGGGCACAACCCAGCACAAAATCATCCCAGCGAACATTATCGGAAGCATTGCTCGGATCCAGTCGATGAACCATCAATTCCATAGCCATATCAGACAAGGGAAACCTCTGGGACATGCCGTGGCAGAAAAATATGATCCATTCGACCCCAACGGAAATCCTGCAGCAGCCACCCCAGCCTTTTCTCCATACAACCTATGTTCACGTAGTGCCTGAAACGGGTCCTGAGATCGATCCCCCCCACCCTCGGCTGCCGGGCATCAATCTCCCACGGATGAAAATAAAACACTGCAGGCGATTTATCTTCGACATTAACCTGGCGCAACATCCAGCGTGACAATGAGTACGGAAGCAGACGAAAGTAGCCACCACCACTTGATGGCAAATTACGATTGAACATACGCAATGTGGTTGGCGGGACTTCAATCAGACCCTCACGGATCTGGTGACTGAAACGCGGCGCATCCGGCATTCCATAATGATCATGTCGTATCGGATAGATACTGGAGCTATAGCGGTAACCAGCGCGCAGCAACGTATCGAGCGCCCACAAATTGGCAGAACCGATGGAAAAGCTAGGAGCACGGTAACCTAGAACCGGCATGCCCCCAATATCTTCGAGCAATGCTTTGGAACGGTGAATATCCTTAAAAAAAGCATCTTCCGACAAGTCACTTACGCGCTCATGCCCATACCCGTGACTAGCAAGCTCATGTCCACCATCCACAATGCGGCGAACCATGGAAGGGTACCGTTCTGCGACCCACCCCAGGGTGAAAAAAGTCGCCTGGACCCCTCCATCGCTTAACAAGGCCAGTATACGATCCACGTTGCGCTCTACACGGCATTCGCGCGAATCCCACTCACTACGCTCAATATATGGCGCAAAAGCCGAGACCTGAAAATAATCCTCGACGTCAATAGTCAGCGCATTAGTGATATCGTGCATGGCGACCGGCTCCACACTTTAACCAGCGGCGCTATCCGGATGGGACCGCCGTGCGGCAGCCACCAGTTTTTGCAAATTCATCAAAATCTCCAAGTTCACCCGCTCCTGGCGCAGCACACTGCGCTCAATGCGTAGAAGATGTGCACTCAACTGCTCCGAAGTTATGTTCGCAAGATTATTCGATATTCCACTGGCCAGTTCATCATCGATATTCAAATCCGCCAAATCCGAATCATCATATGGAAGCGCCCCACGTATCGCCGATCGCAGCGGAGACTCCCAGGGATGCGCCATCTTCGGTGGCGCATTCATCTCGGATTGAACCTCATCAATGATCTCGTTGACCAACTCAAGATCGATATGAGTTTTATCGGAAAGAAAACCCTGCAACAACACGCGGTCCATCAAGGTATTTATACGCCGAGGGATACCCGCAGTGAAACGATAAATTCCATCAAAAATTTCGGTATCGAACGTTGGCTTATCGTCAGCCCCAGCACACTTCAAGCGATGCAGGATGTACTCTCGCGTCTCTTCAGAGTCCAGAGGTCCGAGGTGGCAGGTGGCAATGACACGCTGCCGCAACTGCAGCATGTCGGGGCTCTGCAGAATCTCACGAAACTCGGGTTGCCCCACAAGAAATGTTTGCAGCAAGGCATCTTGCCCGTTTTGAAAATTGGACAGCATGCGCAGTTCTTCCACTGCTTGCGGTTGCAGGTTCTGCGCTTCATCGACGATCAACAGGCAGCGCTTCCCCTTCAACGTTTGAGTGACAAAGAACGCTTCGAGCGCCAGTAACAGATCTCCCTTGGGTACCCCATGTACACGGACACCGAACGCAGCCCCCACCAGACGCAGCGTATCGTCCGCACCTAGTTGCGTACTCACCAGATGTGCTGCCACGACAGTGTCGGGATCCAGGCTGTCCAGCAGGCCACGCACAATCGTGGTTTTTCCTGCGCCCACCTCGCCCGTGATAACAATGAAACCTTCGCAGCACATGACACCGTATTCCAGATAGGCCCGTGCGCGCTGGTGCTGCTTGCTGCTGAAATAGAAGCCTGGATCGGGATTGAGTTGGAAGGGTTTGCTGCTTAACCCGTAAAAAGCTTCATACATGGATCAAAACCGATGTGTGAGAAATCCCATGATGGCCGATTCATCATATCGAGTTATGCTCCCATCGGACAATACGCGACGCAACTGAATTCCGACATTTGTACGCCGTGCCACGCGGTTATCCCATCCCAATATGAGTGGACGCACTCGGGTCTCCAATCCGGGGACAGATCCCACGCTACGCATCTCGCCGACGCTTGCATTGATAGACGCATTCGGCGTGAGGCGGTGGCCGACCATCAGGCGCCAGCCGCGCTGACGAATCCGTGTATTGGTATCAAAATCATCTCCAAGTTGAAGCGTTCCATCTAGCAAGCGAGTATCAGAGCGCAGAATTTCCAGTGTGAATGTAGTCCGCTGACCCAATAGCGCCACAGATAGCTGTTGTAACCGCTGCAGTGTGCTTGATGATGTCAGGAAATCCTGAAACACCTGCATATCTGCAGGAAGCCCCCTGCGTTCAATCTCGGCCAAGACGAGTTGTGTGCGTCGAATCGCGTTCGGCTCAGTGCGCGCATAGAAACTATCAAGCAGATCAAACAATGATCCCATTGATGCCGAAGATTGGGCTCCCAGCCCGGTAAATATACCCTTGCGGTCTGTATAGCTCCAGACGGTACGCGCAGTACGATATTCAAAATTAACGTTATGAGCCTCGCCAAAGTATCGGCTCTCGCGTTCCAGAAACAATCGGGTTCGCTCGGATGGCCGCCAATCGGCGCCAAACCCTACGATACTATGGGAGCTGCGTGTTGGCGAAATTTGATTGGTGGATTCAACCCCACCAATGCCGACAAGAAGCAGCTGAGGGGAGGCCAAATAACTCACACGCCCGCGCAGCGTAGTAGTATCTATATTCCTACCGAAGGAGAAATCAGCATTCTCCTGCATTGCATCCAATGACCACCCAAGAGTAGTGTGGCCATCTGATTTGCTTCCAAGATGCAATAGCAAACCCTGCACCGTGACATTAGCACGATTTCCGGCATCAGACCGCGTATCTTGCAAACTATAGCGCGCCTCGTAATCAACAGCACTGCCAAAGCTGCCCTTGAGATATGGAGAGACACGAAAGCTCGACGTCTGGGCCATATTCGGATTGGCGGGCGAATCCGCACCAGGCGCACCGAATGCCGATATTGGCTGTAGCGCAACGACACCCGCCACATCGACATAAGCCCGCTTCTCGATCGCTTCGACGGTTCCTCTGGCATTAAGGTTATGCCAGACTTGATCAGAAGCCGTTCCACGCGCGTAATGTGCAGTTCGCAGGGAATAATCGACAAAGCCGTTGATACGGGCCGTGTCACTCACCAAGCGAAAACCTGGATTCACCTCAGTCACTTGGTCACTGATATGCGTCGCATCAAGCCGTGCATTATTGGTAACCGTGTGCTGCACCGTGATGCGCGGCTCCAGCCATACGCCCGATTGACGCGGGACATTCGGGTTGTTTTCTTGTTGCCCTTCGGTGGCACCGGCCGGTTCAGTGCCAACAATGGGCAACTGCATGGGGTTAGACTCAGAAGGTTGCCCTACGGAAACGTCGGGCATCTGCGCCAAGGCAATGCCAGGCGAAAGTGCCGGTGCTGCCGCCAGCGCCCATACAGCCCAGCCAACAACGTGAATACTTGCTATGCGACGGTGCTGCAGGTGCATACGGATGCCCTCTCTTTCATCTCATACCGCAGCAGTGACTGGCCCGCGCTCTCCCACCATCCGTCCGTAGCCATAGCCGTAGCCGTAGCCATAAGCGCCCAGGCCACTGCTGCGCACCTGGTTGAGTACCATGAGCTTGATGGGGCAAGACTCAATGGTAGACAACGCATGTTCGACTTGCGATTGAAGCGTTTTTTCTGCCTGAACCACAATCACGACCTGCCCCATGTGGCCGGCCAGCACCCGAGCCTCCGTGGTCAACAGCAACGGCGGAGAGTCAAAGATGATGATTCGGTCGCTGTAACGCTTGCCCATCTCATCCAGCAAAGAAGTCATGGCATCGCTGGCCAGCAACTCCGTTGCACGTGGATGAGGCAATCCCGCGGGCAGCAGCGTGAGCTTGTCCACATTGGTGCGCAAAAGCACATCGGACAGCTTGATCTTCTCGTCCTGCAACACGTCCAGCAAGCCCGCGGCAGGTGGCAGGCCCAGCTTTGTCATGACCGAGGGACACGTCACATCGGCATCTACGAGCATGACCGTGTGATCCAGCTCCATTGCCAGACTCATGGCCAAGTTGATGGCCGTGAAACTCTTGCCTTCGCCTGGCAGGGCGCTGGTGACCATGATCAAATTGCCATGAGCCACCAGGGAGGCACCTTTACCTGTCGCATTCTCAAGGAGCGGCCGTTTGATGACGCGATACTGTTCCGTCGTGGCCGAGCGCGGCGTATTGGGCGTCACAAAACCACTGGCCCCCAGTGCCGTCAGGTCGATTTGCACCGCTTTCACGCCCGACTTCAGGCGTGTTGCAGCCTGAGCTTCGATCGAGTCCCCTTCCACAAAATGCGCCGCATGTCCAGGCACCGATTCCTGCGCGGTGGTTTCGGCTGGCTGCACCTTGTCGCCAGCCAGAATCACTCCCGCCTTGCGCAATTGTTCCAGCCGTTGGGCCGCCTTTTCAATAGAGCTGGTCATGATCGCCGTTATCCCAGGACGCCAGAGTGAATGGACAGCACCGCCATGCCGCCTGCATAAAGCAACAGGAATGCAACGCATGCCATGATGAAGCGCATCAAGCTACGCGATTCGCGTCGCCGCGATTCGTCGCTGGCAATCAACCCGACCACGCCCAGTAATGGCAACTGCGTCACCTGGCGCAGGGTGACGCCATCGAAGAATACCGGCCTGACCTGGCTCATCACAAATGCCATGCCCAGCCCTGCACCAATGGCGACCAAGAGCGAAACTGGCATCAACAGCAGCCGATTCGGAGCGACGGGCTTGGGGGCGACACGAGGAGGGTCGATGACTCGGAATTCGGCCACATTGGACGTGTTTTCCAACTTACCCGACATCAGAGCCGATTCACGGCGGGCAACCAAATCGGCGTAATTCTTCTGGTTGACTTGGTAATCACGGTTGAGCTGCGCCAACTCCGCCTCCAACTGGGGAGCGACTTTGAGTTGCTCATGGATACGGTGAGAGCGCGATTCGTACTCGACCACACGCGCCCTCAGCGACGCCACCTGCACCTCGGCCGCAGAATAGATGCGGCTGAGCTCCAAAATAGCCGGATTGGTTTCAACAGCAGGCGCAGCGTGTCCCATCTGCACCTTGCGGCGCAACTCTTCGACTTCACGGCGCTTCTGCGCTTCGAGGTCCGCAATCAAGAACCGCGTCCTGACGACATCGGGATGCTCGTCGGTGTAACGCTGCAGCAACGTATCCAGATTGCGCTTTTGCGCATAGATGCGAGCGTCAAGCTCGGGCGTCTGCACGTCGGGCGCAGAACTGGCCAGGGGCCTTGCCGCTTGCGAGCGCAGCACTTCCAGTTGGCGACCTGCCGCCGCCCGCGCGCTTTCAGCCTCACGCAAATCAAGCCTGGCCTGACTCAGCTGATTGTCAATTTCGGCAGCCCGCCCGGCAGAATCCAGGCCGCTCTGGGATTGCATCTCGATGTTCCGCAGTTTGAACGCCTTGAGCCGCCCCTCCGCCTCGGTCAACTTGGCCTCGTAACTCTTGATCTGCTCGTCCAGAAAGCGACGCGCGCTATCCGAATCCTGGCGCGCAGCGCCCAGGCTGGACTCGACAAAGATGGTCAGCAGGGCCTGTACAACCCGCTGCGCCTTTTCGGGACTTGGGTTGCGATAGGACAGCGTGTAGAGGTTGTCGCGCCCGGTGGACTGGATGCTGATGGATTTTGTTACGGCATCGACCACCGCATCTGTCGATGCCTTGGATTGCGCACCCAAATCCAGATCCGCAATACGGACCAGCCGCTCCACCGTGGGACGATTGATCAGCGTGCGACTGAGCATGGATACCTGTTGCTCGATATTCGGCTGCACGGCAATGCCGGTCATGAGCGGCCTCAGGATGGACTGTGTATCCACGAACACGCGCGCCGACGCCTGGTAGTAGTCCGGCATCAAGAGCACCACACCGACGCCCACGGCCCCCACCAGCCAAGTGGTCAGCATCGCCACCCGGCGATAGATCCACATCCCACGTACAGCGGTAGTGATCTGACCTAGAAGCTCATCCATTCCATCCCCCTAACAAACGCACACCGCGCCCAGCCGACAAGCCGGGTCAAAACCATCCTTGGGGAATGATGAGAATGTCTCCGGGAAGCACTTCCACGTTGGCGCCGATATCTCCACGCTTGATCAGATCGTCAAGCCGCACCTTGTAGCGCTTATTGCCCTCGGCCGAGCGCACCAGCGTGGCGCCGTTTCCATCGGCAAAGTCGGTCAAACCGCCAGCTGCGATCATGACATCCAGTACCGTCATTTTTTGCTTGTAGGGCAGAAACTGCGGTTTGGTCGCCTCACCCACCACGCGGATCTGCTCGCTGTACGGTCCAACGAAGTTGGTCACGATCACGGTAACGACAGGGTCCCGAACGTACTTGCCCAGTTCTTTCTCCACATCCCGAGCGATCTGGGCGGAGGTTTTACCTTGCGCAACAAGTCCATCGATCAAGGGGGTGGACACCTGACCATCCGGGCGTACGGGCACGACCTGTGACAGATCGGGATTACGCCAGACGATGATGTTGAGCGTATCACCGGGCCCCACGATGTAGTTGTAGTCCGGAGTAGCCGCCTGGGCCGGCGCAGCGGGGTAGTCGCCACCCCTCATGGACCCACAGCCCACCATTGCCGCGGCGACACCGGCCACTGCCAAGGCACGAACCATTGAACCCAGGAGCCTCGAAACGTTTTTGTGCATGGCGCAACTCCAATACAAGGTTTTACAGAGCCGATTTAACCAAGTGTTACCACAGCATACTGTGAACGACTGTCACACGTAAACACATATTTGGCTCATGCATTCCGCGGCATTTCATGCCGTTTTTACGCGGCACGCGGACTCTGACCCGGCGCTGCAAACGCCTGGCACCGAGTACGCCAATGAATCACATCCAGGCCGCAACACAATGCAATAGCTATCAGCTTTCCCACATGATAGACGGAAAGCATGTAGTCACCTCCCGTAGTAGTCTTCGAACCGCACGATGTCGTCCTCGCCCAGATACGAGCCGGACTGCACCTCGATCATCTCCAGGTCTACATGGCCAGGGTTCTCCAGGCGATGCGTCACGCCCAAGGGGATGTAGGTCGACTGGTTCTCCGTCAGCAAAAAGACCTCCTCGCCCTTGGTCACGCGGGCGGTGCCGCGCACCACGACCCAGTGCTCTGCGCGGTGATGGTGCATCTGCAGCGACAACTTGCCACCGGGCTTGACCATGATGCGCTTGACCTGGAAGCGCTCTCCGCCATCGACACCGTCGTACCAGCCCCAGGGGCGGTAAACCTTGCGGTGCAATATTCCCTCCGTGCCGCCATCGCGTTTCAGGCGATCAACGATCCTTTTGACATCCTGGGTATGCCGTTGATCCGCAACCAGCACCGCGTCGGGGGTTTCCACGACGACCAGTCCTTGGACGCCCACGCAAGCCAGCAGGCGCCCCGAGGACAGCGCCAGGGTATTGCTGCTGTCCTGCATGAGGGTTCTGCCCTGCGCCACGTTGCCATCGGCGTCCTTGGGCAATATTTGCCAGAGCGCATCCCACGCCCCCACATCGGACCATCCGGCAGACAACGGCAGCATCACGCCGCGCGGCAACCCCGCCACCGATTGCGCACCTGCCAGGCGCTCCATCACGGCGTAATCGATGGAGTCGCTCGGGCAGGCGGCAAAAGCCTCCGCATTCACACGCCAAAACGACAGGTCGGACGCGCCGCCTTTCCACGCGGCTTCGCATGCTTCCAGGATATCGGGCCGGCACAGCTCCAATGCCTTGAGCCAGACAGAGGCTCGCAGCACGAACAAGCCACTGTTCCAAAGATAGTCGCCCGCCTGCAAGTAGCCCTGCGCCGTGGCTCGGTCGGGCTTTTCAACGAAGCGCGCAATGGCGCGTGCGCCATCCTCATCGACCGCGGCACCGGCCTGGATGTATCCGTAACCGGTTTCGGGCCGGTCCGGGGTGATGCCGAAGGTGACGATCGCTCCGTCCTGGGCCAGTCGCGCGGCATGGCGCACGCCCTCCTGGAATACCGCGAGCTGGGTGACGACATGATCGGCCGGCATGACCAGCAGCACCGGGTCTTCCCCGCCGGACTGCGCGGCCAGCGCGGCAAGCGTCAATGCCGGTGCGGTATTGCGCCCCGCAGGCTCCAGGACGATGCGCCCTTGCTGGCCGATCAGGCGCAGCTGCTCTGCAACCACAAAGCGGTATTCATCGTTGCACACCACCAGCGGCGGCACGCTGTCCGCGCCGCTCACCCCATTGAACCGCCGCAGTGTCGCCTGCAGAAGGGAATCCTCACCCATCAGCGCCAGCAGCTGCTTGGGATATTTCTCACGCGACAACGGCCACAGGCGTGTGCCCGAGCCGCCCGACAAAACCACCGGCTGAATCAACATGGTCGGCACGCACTCCGTTTAAGCAAACATAAAAATCCCTATCCGACGCCACCCGATCAGCATAGGACCTCAGGGGCTGCAGACCCCGCCATCCGGGGCGCCCTGATGAATCCTAGCGGGGCCGCGCCCGGCACGCCAGCCCGGTAGAAAGGCACAGGCCCTGCCATCAAGCGCCGAACGACGATGAGCACAGCCCCTGCCTGTCGAAAAGTTTTACACAACGTCACCAAGGAAAAGTGAACTATTCATAACACCATGTTTTAAAAAGGAAAAATAGCCAGGCACGTACATTGCTTCCCAGGACTCCGACCGCTCCGGCGGTTCAAGCCACTGATCCACCCGCCCTCAAGGAGTCCCCAAATGCTCACTCTCTCGAAATTCCTGCGGCACATCGGCAGCGCCTTGGCGCTAGCTGCCGCTTCACTGGCGACCCACGCAGCGCCCGTCACGACCCAGCTCGGCTTTCTGATCGACGCTTCGGGGAGCATCGGGTCGTCCAACTTCCAAACGATGAGAAATGGCTATGCCGCTGCATTGGCCGCCCTGCCTACGGATGGCTCGATCGAGGTGACGGTGGTCACCTTCTCGAGCGGCACCAACACCGTGGTGTCCCCCACCATCGTGACCGCCGCCACACTGCCGGGCATCATTGCGGCAGTCAGCAGCATGGCGTATTCGGGTGGCAGTACGGCCACTGCCGCCGGCATCACCGCCATCTCCAACGCAATGACAGGGTCCGGCAACTTCAGCACCGGACTCAATTCGATGATCAACATCGCCACCGATGGTGAGCCCAACATCGGCAGCCCTAATCCCGATCAGGCGGCGATCAATGCCGCGATTGCCGCAAGGGCCGCAGGTATCGACGCGCTCACCGCCGAAGCCATTGGCAGCTTTAATACGTCCGCGCTGAGGAGCCTGGTGTTCTCGCCTATCAATGGACCCTGCAGCGGCTGCGGCACGCTGTTGGCCGTCAACTCGACACCAACAGACCCTATGACCACAAATCCCTGGGTGCTGCCAGTGAACAGTTTTGATGACTTCCCTACCGCCATCAAAACCAAAGTTCAGGTAGCGACGGGCCAAGTCCCTGAGCCTGGCATGCTGATGCTGCTTGCCGTGGGCCTGGTTGGCCTGGGCATCACGCGTCGCAGCCGGTCTGCCTGACGCCCGGCAAGGCCAGCCACAGCCCATGGGCTGCCCAGGCGAGGAGTGCCGCACAGCGTGGCACTCCTCGCTTCTTCTTTTGCCTTTGGCGCCAGGCCGTGGACAATGAAAGCGGCCGGTCAGTCGCACGCGCAATGTGATCGCAGTTCCACCCATTCCTTCAGAAAGCAAGCCATGCATCCCACCCTGAAATCATTGGCCCTGGCGACCTCGACACTTGCGATGGCGACTCCCGCGGTGACGCACGCGGAGCAAAATGGCTGCACGGTGAAATCCCGCAGCGACGCGGTGGTGCTGATGCACTGCAAGGAAAACCTCGCAGAAACGGTGTGGGTGGCGGCCGCCAAGGCGGCCTGTGAGCCTGGCAAGGCCTGCAACGTGTGGATCTGGGAGGATCTCGGCAAGATGCCCTTGGCGGCACCCAAGACCGACATCGAGCTGCCCAAAAGCGCGACCGGCGCGGCCGTGGCAGTATGGACCAACGACACGGCCAGCCTGATAAAGCTGAAAAAGGTACGCTGATACACCGCAATGTGCGCGTCACGACTGCCTGGCCCACCCCAGGCAGTTTTTCGTTGCGGGACGCCTTTTTGCGCTATCGGTACCGACGTGGACAAGCCCAGTAAACCTTGCACTTGCGGCAGGGCGCTTTGCGCCTATTCTGGGTAATTAAAGTCGTAAACACAGGCCCAGCATCCATGCGGGTTTCCAGGCGATCGATTCTTGCGGGGTGCCGACTAAAGTCGTAAACACCCAGAGTTACTTCCACGCCTGAGCGTTCTTGCGCGTGGGAATGTCCACCAGCAGATCCAGCGCGTAGGTAAGGGCGGGAATCGGGCCTGAAGGCCCCGCGAACTGCCCAAATGGGCGGCGCGAGAGACCAAAACATCCAAACAACTGAGTCGTTCAGTGCCCCATGGCAAATTTCGACAGCTTGTTCAGCGTTGCCCTAAGATTTGCTTCGAGGACGATGGATCGCACGCCATATCCATACCAAGGGAGCAAAGTAGTTCCGAACTGACTGTCTGGCAACATTACAAATGTTCATGTTGCCAGCGTACCTTTGCCTGCGTCGATACGCAACACAATCTCAACAGGCATGGGAGCACTCCCTCCTGCATCAGCCACCAGTAGGTCAGCCTGCGCAAATGGCTTTCGACCACTTCTGCGCAACACCAGCGTAATCACCCAATTGCAGGCTCTCGGCGCGTGAATAAATATGTTTAAGCCAGCCAGCGATTTGCTCCGACGACCAGAACATGCGCAGTTTGGCAGCGACGTTGCGAGCCAACGCACCGTTGTCTCTCAGCTTGCAGCGCTTGGGCCGCCGCGCTTGATCCCAAGTCGTGATGTCGGCTTGGCTTGCTCGGTAACCGTCCCCAGGAGCTACCTCTCGTCCTTCGCACGATCCTGCATGTGAGTCCTCTTCCACTTTGAGGAGAAGTAGCCAAGGATCATGACGCCACTGAAAACCATGGTGCCAATGAAGATGGGGTCCGAAAGTGCTTTCATGATGTGTCCTTGTAGCCCTACGCAGCATTCTGGTCAACTCGAATGTGTTCCATGGAGCAGTTTGAAGCTGGCAGCACTATGGTTGCTCACTCCGATACAGATGGAGACTGGCTTCCTTCGCAAGCCATCATTGCCAAGGAGGAAGACACGGTCGTTGGCTCTCGACTTTGATCGCGCAGCCAGCTCGCTCTGTCATACACAAAGCCCGGGAATTGCTGTGACAACGTGGTTTTGCGCAAGATGAGGTTGCGGGTCAGGTGGGCCACTTCTGCGACCTCTTTCTCATTGCGCACTTCAAGCGGCGCCACCAGGGTCACGCCCATGGCCCAACTGAGACGCTCCCATTTCCATGACGGGCGAACCTCCAGGTCGATCCCATCCCGCATCAGTCGTTCCTCAATCTGGAATAGCGTGGCGTAGTGTTGTCTCTGCGACTCCGAAGGCTCGCGACTGGTGTAACTGCTCCGCTTTTTTCGCCGGCCCGATTTGCCAACCATCTTGTAGTTCTGGGTTCCCCCTTCGAACAACCAGCAATCCTGGGGGCCGTCACCAGCCTCTTCCCAAGCCATAGAGCAGACGGCTTCTTTGAAGATGTCCCGAGGATGCCGCCACCACACCATGACGCGCCGTCCATTGAGGATGAAGCCCACGTCATCCCAGTACGAAAGGCTGTCGGGCCCCATGTTCCAGTACGCATGAGGGATGTACAGGCCACCCTCTGACAGGCGCCACTGGTGCGTGCGGTGGTACTCCCGCATGCGCCTGCCCAGAGACTCATAATGTGGATTCTTCATGCGGATCCTTACCCAAAGGAGCGGTGTGAACACTCAGCGCAATTGTTCAGGGCACAACCTGTGAAGGATGAATGGCGATGACAAAAGCCCGGGCTGCCACCACGAATGATATGGGCGAGAAGGCGCAGCAGGATCTGCTGCAGGACTGGGATCGCATGGCTCCCGTGGGTGCTGAATTCGGCAGTCCAGACTATGAGCGCCTCGAAGAACTCGACCACCTTGCCATCCTGGCCAAAGGAAGCCTGCTTGCGGCCCGCCGCTGGCTGGATGCCCCCAACCAGGCACTGGAGGGCATGACGCCTGAAGAGGTGGCCAGAACTCCAGAGGGTTTTGCGCGGGTGCGTCAGTTGCTGACCTCGTCAACAAAGGCACGATGACACGCCAAACGGAAAGACGTTGATCAAGGTGACAGGGGCTTCTGGCGGTGTTCTTCACTCTGAAGCAAGTCTTGTTGAGCCTCTTCACGCCCGGCGGAAATCTGCGCCGAAGCCAGATCCGCTGGTTGGAGCGTCTCGACGCAGACGGTATGCCCATCCTGTGTCAAGAACTCCACCTCATAAGCAGCACCTTGCCCATGGACGTGAACCACCACACCCAATGCGCCTGAATCCAGCGCATGTTTAGGAAGTGGTCTTTTGAGGGCGACTGCGGTGTGTTCCTGCAGCATCTCCAATACCTCGGTCAGGTGTGCGCTGAGTTCTTCGACGGTTTCACCTTGGGTGTGCGCACCTGGGATTCCTGGCACATGGCCCACCAGCAATCCCGTGCCCGGATCGCGTTCAATCTCAATGGACGGTACACCAAGGCCAGCGCTTTGCTCCTGCAGGAACTTTGTAATGCATGGGTCCGAGGCTTGGATCGTTTGCACGCAACCATCGACCATCCCGGTGAGGGGGATACCGGCGCGTGCAGTCGATACGACCGCGTTGGCCACAGCTTCCCTGGCGAGCTGAGTTATCTGATCAGCGTCCAATCCGCAAAAAGTAGGCTTCGCGTGTTCCATGCGGGGAAGGCTACAGCCATTGAGGACCGGGGGCAAGGCCAATGTCTTCAGGTGCACTAACGGAAGCCGCGTTGCTACTTGTCATGCGCTACCCATTGGCTGGCGATTGGGTCTGATACCGGGAGCGCTCAGCTTGTTCATTTTTTTGTCTTGTTCACGTTCCGTGAACATCGCAAAAAAAAGAACACCAGCGGTCACTGGCATGGTGCAAGTACGGCTCCGAGCCAGCCTCTTTCCAAGTATTGGGGATGCACTTCGTTGGAATTTCTTGGCATCGGCGCCAGAACGACTGGCAAGGTCGGCCAGGCCGCTTCAAAATCGCTGCATGGTCCGCCAGACGCTCAATAGCGCTACTCCCTACATCCCGGCATCAGCGCCGCGCAGTGCTGACGTCGTGCTCTACCTTGATCTGGATGGCGTCGTCCACCACGAGGCGGTGCTCTGGCATCCCCGCAAGGGCATTTACATGAGCCCCTACCAGGCGGCGGACCATGCGCTTTTCGAGTGGCTTCCCCACTTGGAAGAGGTGCTGTCGCCATTTCCTGCTGTTTCTCTGGTGCTCAGCAGCACCTGGTGCATTCGGCCGGGCTACAGCAAGACCCTTAAATTGTTTCCCGATTCGTTGCGAATGAGGTTCATAGGGGGCACCTTTCACAAACGTGTGCATGGCGCGGATCCTTGGACCCTTTCGTCCTTTCGCAGCAGTCCCCGAGGCGTGCAGGTCTTGGCTGATGCCCAGAGAAGAAAGCCAAGGCATTGGGTGGCCCTGGATGACGATATTGAGGACTGGCCCGAATCGGCGCAGGCACATCTGATTGCCTGTGATGGATCCATGGGGCTGTCTTGCCCCCTTGTAAGAGAAGCATTGCACCAGAAGCTCCTGCAGTTCCACTCACCGGGCAAGGACCGTCGATAGGCTCAGTCCTTTGGGCTGTGATCAGTCGGACTGGCGCTATGGGGCTGCCGGTTGCGGCAATCGGTGAATGCCCCGTCCAACGGATTACTTTCCTGATTTTTCCGCCATCACAAAGAGCAGTCATGCAGCCAGGTGGTCAACAGGCATGAGTGCCCAACCTTCGGCGCCAGGCACCAACAGATTCGTCAGCCGCAGTTGCTCCAAAAAGGCATGTTCATGCGATGCAACGACCAGCGCTCCCTGGTAGCTTGCCAGCAGCCTCTCCAACGCCTGCACGGAGGGCAAATCCAGGTGATTGCTGGGCTCGTCCAGCAACAGCAAGTGCGGCGGCGTGTCTGCATAGAGGACACTGGCCAGGGCAGCCTTGAGGCGCTCCCCGCCGCTGAGCAATCCGCTGGGCATGGCGATCCTTGGCGGGTCCAGTCCCATTTGCGCCAATCGCGTCCGCAGTTCGCCCTCACTCAGGGTGTGATTCACTGCTTGCAGTTGGTCGAGTACTGGGCGCTGCGCATCCAGGATGTCCAGCCCTTGGTCGAGATGCGCTACGCGGTCGGTAACCCTGCAAACACCTGCCATGGGATCGATTCGGCCGGCAAGCACCTTCAGTAGGGTGGATTTTCCGCAACCGTTGGGGCCCAGCAATCCGATGCGCTGCTGCCCTCCCACCAGCAGGCTGATGGTACGAGTCGCCTGGGGCACAAACGGCAGTTCCACGTTTTCCAGCTCTGCCACATTGCGTGGGGCAACTCCAGGATTGGGGGACTCGTGCAAGTGGATGTGCAGGTCGTCTGCAGCCTGTGCGGCTGCTTCGCGCACGCGCTGTGACAGTTGGAGCCGCGCATCCGCTTGCAGTCGGCGCAGTTTCCCCATGGATTGTTCGCTGCGCTCCTTTTGGCGATCGAGCAGGATCTTGGCCTGGTTAGCCTGCTTGCCACTGCGTGTGCCTCGCGCCTGGCGCTTCTCCTGACGTTCGCGCTGTTGCCGCATGGACTGCTCTTCGCGCCGTCGATCGAGCTTGGCGCGGTCGAGTTCGACGAGTGCGTTTTGCTTTTCCTGTGCTTTGGCCTGCGCATAGAAAGCATAGTTGCCCCCGTAGCTTCGCAAGCCCAGGGAGGACAACTCGACGATGCGATCCATGCGCGCCAATAACAGACGGTCATGGCTGATCACCAGCAGTCCGCGCTCCCAGTGATGCAGCCATTCGATCAAGGCCCGACGGCTGTGCTGGTCAAGGTGGTTGCTGGGTTCGTCCAGGATGAGGAAATCCGCGTTAGACAGTTGGGCGCCAATCAAGGCCACCCGCATTGCCTCACCGCCGCTGAGCACGCCGGCCGGTGTGCTGGCATCCAGGTGCTTGAGACCTTGCTGTGCCAGTGCCTGTCCAAGCTGCTGTTCGATGTCCCATCGGTCGGCGACCGCTTCGAAATCCGCCTGCGCGGAACTGCCGGCCTCGATGCGCTTGAGCGCATCCAGCACGCCTTGCACGCCTGCCAGATCGGCAACGGTGGTGTCCGCGCGTGGGCTGACCTGTTGGGCGAGGCAATGCACTGCACCTGTTCGCACACAGCGCCCACGGGTGGGCTGCAGTTGGCCCGAAAGAATGCGCGCCAGAACGGTCTTGCCGCTGCCATTGCGTCCGACCAGGCCGGTGTGCCGCTGGTCAAAGTTTTCGTTGAGATCGGAAAAAAGCGTTTCGCCGTTCGGCAGGACGTAGGACACGCCCTCCAGGGAGAGATGAGAAATCGCCATACATGGTCCAAAGATGCAAAGAGCTCCCCCGCGTCGTGGGGGCAGTAGAGATTCGCCGTCGCGTTGACGGCCGCATCAGTGGCGCATGGGACTCGATCCTCCGGTGGATGGTTGTGGGCAGCGAATTCTAGAAATGTTTGCCTGGGCGTGCAATCGTGGTGCAATGTTGACGTCGGTTTAGGCTGATTGCTGGCGTTCGGCCCAGAGTCGTCGAACGACTGCTGCGATCGAGAGCAGACATTGAACAACATTACCGGGCGGTTTTCTGAACCGAAAAACTGACATAGCTACCGTGGTCACTCGTGGACAACGGCATCTAGAAGGCGCATGGTCTTCGTCCCCCCACTCGATGGGAGACCATCATGGAATCCAATAAAGCCGCCGTTCATCGCGAGCCCTGCAACAAGGGATAGATCGTTGGTCAGAAAGCACCCTTCAAGCCCAAAGACATCTGGGCGCTGCAAATTCCCTTCAAATCGGGCAAGGCTACAGCCATTGAGCACCAAGGGGCAAGGCCTAAGGTTTCAGATGCTATTTTCAAAATTGAAAATAGCAACGTCTCCACGCTATTTCCCGAAGCACTACAGACAGGTGGGTCTGAGACAGCCGATCAGCCATTGAAGTAACTATGAATGCACCTCAGCTTTGCCTTGCCTAAAGGTGCCGCTTGGTTGTTTTCAGCGAAGACAAAATCAAGTGGAGTCAGCCCCGATCCGGCGTCTTCGCGTGCTGACAGCGGCTAGCAGGACGGCTACTTGGTCGCGGCCGTGACGATGATTTCTACCAGAATGTCCTTCGCCCCCATCTCGCACTGCGCGGTCGCGCGCGTGGGCGCGGCGTTGGGCGCAGTCCACGCATTCCAGACTTCATTCATCCCCGCGAAGTCGCGTTCGAGGTCCTTGATCCAGATCTGGGCAGTGAGCAGGCGGCTCTTGTCGGTTCCTGCTTCCGCTAGGAACTTCTCGATTTTCTCGAGGGTTTGGGCGGTTTGGCCGCGAATATCCTGGCTTCTGTCGTCGGCGGTCTGGCCGCCGACGAAGACCATGTGGTTGTAGACGACTGCACGGGAGCGGCGGGTGTCTGTGGCGATGCGCTTGATTTCCATGAAAAAACTCCTTGGCTGATGGGAAATACGTTATTCAAATGAGGCGAGTTCGCCCAGAGTGATGGGTTTGATGGGCGGACGGATGCGGTAATAGCCCACCTCCTGCGGGCTGACCTTTCTCTCGCTGGCGATGATTTCGGTCACCGTCAGTCCGCACAGCCGCCCCTGGCATGGCCCCATGCCGCAGCGGCCGAACGCCTTCGTCTGGTTGGGGCCGAGGCAGCCCACCTCCACGTATTTTTTGATTTGCCCGGCTTTCACTTCCTCGCAGCGGCATACCGTGACCTCGTCATCGGTGGGGATGCGGTGTGCGTCCTGCGGGCGATACAAGGTATCGAGGAAGGGGCGGATCTGCGTATGGGTCCTGATCTCTTCCAGGATCGCTGGCTCAAGCGCCTTGAATTTCTCGGGCGAAATGGCTTGGAGCTGGCGGGCAATCGCCAGCCCAGCCAGCCGGCCCTGGCTCGCGGATGCTTTCGCACCGACGATGCCCCGGCTGTCGCCCGCGATGTAGATGCCGGTTTCCTCGATTTGCCCGCAGGCATCGGTCACCGGAATCCAGCACAGCTGCTGTTCATCCCAGCGGTGCTCGGCGCGCAGCGACCAACTGAGCTGGGTATTCGGCACCACGCCCTGGTGGAGCAGCACCAGGGAGGCTTGGACGCGCTTTCTCTGGCCGTTGTGGGTGAACGTAATGGATTCGGCCTTCTCTGCACCTTCGATGGCGAACGCGCTGGCTCCCGCGAACGTCTGAACGCCATGGCTGCGGATTTTCTTCAGCATCTGGCTGCCCTTGGAGAGGTCTTTCCAGCCGCACAGCGCGCCCAGGACATGGGAGGCCGCGCGCAGATAGTCGCCCGTCCCTGTGGTGTGGATCAGCGCCTTGATCTTGACGCCCGCATCCAGATACTGCTGCGCCAGCAGGAACAGCAAGGGGCCGCAGCCTGCCAGCACCACGGGCTCAGTAGGAACGGCGCCCGAGGATTTGTACAGAATCT
Source organism: Alicycliphilus sp. T452 (assembly GCF_054512775.1). Lineage (NCBI taxonomy): Bacteria > Pseudomonadati > Pseudomonadota > Betaproteobacteria > Burkholderiales > Comamonadaceae > Alicycliphilus > Alicycliphilus sp. T452. The sequence continues at coordinate 37,390 of NZ_JBTNEH010000023.1, read as the reverse complement.
GGGCCGCGCCCGCGCCCATGACGCCTGGCAGCGTCCAGCCGGGCACGGGAAAGGGCCGCTCCATCGCACCGCTGGCAAGCACCAGGCTGCGCCCCTGGATCTTCCTGCTGCCGCCGTCGAGGAGGTAGGACACCGTCTTGTCCTTGGCGACGTTCCAGACGGCGGCGCCGCCCACGTGCACGGCGCCGCAGGCTGCAAAATCCTGCGCCAGTTTTGCGCCAGCGGCGTAGTCCGGGCCAAGCACTTCGCGGCGGCGGGGGCTGGACTCCTCGATGGCCCGGTAGATCTGGCCGCCAACCCGCCGCTGCTCATCGAGCACGGCCACTGAAAGCCCGAAGCACCGTGCCTCGATGGCCGCCGAAAGCCCTGCGGGGCCCGCACCAATGACCACCAGGTCAAACAATTCAACACCGGTTGCCATATCAGTTCTCCGCACTTTGCATGTTCAGCCCGGATGCGCCCTCCTGGCGCTGGATGACCATGCCGTCCCTCACCTGCGTGAGGCATGACTGGCGGCTGGGGCGGCCGTCGATTTCCACGAGGCACTCAAAGCAGACGCCCATCATGCAATAGGGTGCGCGCGCAGAGCCGGAAACCGGGGTCGAGCGGAATGTCCGCACGCCCGACATGAGCAGCGCCGACGCCACGCTCACATCGTGCGGAACGTCCAGCGGCTGGCCGTCAAAGTAAATGCGGACTTTCTTTCCCTGCGAGCCGGCTTCGGGCATGAACAGGGAAACATTTGTTGCTTGAGTTTCAGTATGCACTGCTGAATTTCCTATTGGGGTCCAGGAATCGCTCGCCAGCGAATTCCCCGATGCCATCCGGCGCTGGTTTCACCCCCGCGATCCAGGGTGCGATTTCATAGGCATGGGAGCCTGCCAGGGAGACCCCGCTGTGGCTGGTGGCGGTGAATGCGCCGGGGTATCGGGCCGACTCCTGGTAGACCGGCGAGCCATCGGGGGTGAGCACGCGAAGCGATCCCCATGCCCGCACGAGCTTGACCGACGACAGGATGGGAAAGGTGGCGACCGAGCGTTTGGCGATCGACTCGATGGCCTCCACCGTCGTCCCGTCGTCCAGTCCCACGTCCTCCGCCGAGAACCCGAGCTGAACCGTGCCCTCGGTGGTCTGGCGCGCCTTGTTGGTGGGGTACGGCAGGAATTTCTTCAGCCGCTCGGTGATGAGCACCTGGCCCCGCTTGGGCAGCACGGGCGCGTGAAGGCCCAGTTGGGGGGCGAGGGCGCTGTTGCTCAGGCCTGCGGCCAGCACGATTTTTGCGCCGCTCCACTGGCGGCCATCGCTGCTCTTGGCCTGAAAGCCCCGTCCTTCGCCGAGCGAGCGCACCTCGCCCACGTCAACTGCGCTGCAGATGCGGCCGCCGAGCGCCTTGATGCCCGCATGCAGCGCATGCAGCAGCTTGAGCGGGTTGGCGTGGCCGTCCAGAGGGCACCAACTGCCCCCGGCCACCTTCGGGCCGATCGCGGGCAGCCGGGCCTTGAGCGCCTGGTGGTCGAGCATCTCGAAGGGCGTGCGGCCGTCGGCATTGATTTTTGCCAGCATTGCCTCCCGCTCGACGACTTCTTTTTCGCTGAAGCCAATCCAGAATCCGCCGTTTTGCTGCAGATCCACATCGACCCCGGTGAGCTCGCGGAGTTCGCTGGCAAGCGGCCCCCAATGGTCAACGGCATCCCGGCTCCATCGGGCGTAGCGGGGAAACCCCGCGCCCTTGCTCTGCAGCCAGACGAGGCCGAAGTTGCCGCGCGAGGCGCGGTGCGCCACGTCGCCCTGGTCGAGCAGGGTCACCGGGCCGCCGGACTTGAGCACGCCATACGCGATGGCGGCCCCCACCAGTCCCCCGCCGACGACGATTGTTTCATTTGAAGACATAGATGTTTACCGGGAAGAACTCTCTGGAGAGCTTTTCTCAATTGAGCGTGATGTTGTTGCGCTTCACGACCTCGCCCCAGCGCACGCTGTCGGCATTGAGCATTTGCCTGTATTCGGCGATGGAAGCCGGGGCCACCTTTGCGCCGAGCCGCTCGTGCTTCTTGATGACCTCGGGGTCCGCGAGCACGGCGTTGATCTCCCGATGCAGCTTTTCAACGATGGCCTGCGGCATGTTGGCCGGCCCCACGACGCCGCCCCAGGTTTCCATTTCCAGGTCCGGGTAACCGGCTTCCCGGATGGTGGGGACGTTCGGCAGCAGGGGGGAGCGGTTAGGCCCTGTAATGGCCAGCGCGTTGATACGGCCCGCCTTCACCTGGGGCTCCATCGACGTGAAGTTGCTGAACATCATCTGGATCTGGCCCGCCGCCAGATCCAGCTCCGCCGCCGGGGCGCTCTTGTACGGGACGTGGGTGATCTGAGCCCCGGAGAGGTTGGCGAACAATGCGCCGAGCACATGCAGCGCGGTGCCGTTGCCAGTGGAGCCGTAGAAAATCTCGCCAGGATGGGCCTTGGCGTAATTCACCAAGTCCGCGACGCTCTTGACGGGAAGGGCCGGGCTCACGCCCAGCAGGTTGGGCTGCGTCCACTGCTTCGCGATGGGCGTGAAGCTCTTGGCAGGATCGTAGGGCAGCGATTTCGCGGTCAGCGCGGTAACGGTGTAGGTCGCGAGATTGGAGTTGCCGATCGTGTACCCATCCGGCGCGGCCTTGGCCACCGCATCCAGCCCGATGGCCCCCGATGCCCCCGGCTTGTTGTCGATCACGATGGGCTGCCCCAGGCGCTTGCTGAGGCCGTCCGCCAGAACCCGCGCCGTGCCGTCCGCAGCGCCGCCTGCCGCGGCGTTCACGATGAAGCGGATCGGTTTTTCCGGCCACTCTGCCTGTGCAGCAGACCCGAGCGAAATCAGGGTGGTGAAAGCAGCCGCGGCCATAAGGGACCGGCGCTGGTTGTGATACGACATGGACACTCTCCGTTGGACATGATGAACGAACGAGTTCTCATGGTAGGGAGGGATCCCGCCGATATCTATGGATGCTGGATCATCAATACATACATGGATGTTATGTTTCTGCGCATGAAGCCGCCGCGACCAAACGAATTAATTCCTTGGCCGGGACTGAAAGCTTCGCGTCGCTCATGGCCGTGGCATAGACCGTGTAGCCGATCGAAGGGCGCAGGGGCAAGGCCACGCCGCCCCTCTTCTGGTGTTTTGCCGCCGTCATGGGATCGACCACGGCAATGCCCAGCCCCTCCAGGCAGAGATCGCTGATGGACTGGAACAGCGACGCTTCGATCATGGCATCGGCTTGTACCCCGTTGGCACCGAGCCAGGCATTCAGGCGCGTCTGGAACGTTCCGGATGAAGCGATGAACGGTTTGTTGACGAATTCGCCGACGTGAATGTGGTCGGACCTCGGATCGAGCCACTTCTCGGTGCCGATGCATACACATTCCGAGGGAAACTCGGCCACCGTCTCCAGGTCTCCCAGCGAGAGCGTATCTGCCGTGAGCCCGATATCGGCCTGCCGGGTTTTGACGTGCCTAGCCACTTCAATGTACGAAGCAACTCGAAGGCTGATGAAGACGTCGGGAAATTTTTCTCTCAATTGGCGGATGACGGCTGGCAGGATGGAATGCCCGATGGAAGGGATTGCGCTGATCGAGAGCTGGCCAAGCTTCTGCTTTCGCAGTTGATCGGAAAAATCGACGATTTGCTCCAGCCCCAGAAAAGACTGCTGAACCTTTGCCATCAAAGCATGGGCCTCTTGCGTGGGCTTGATGCTGCGTCCGTTTTTGGCGAACAGCAAAATACCCATGGATCTTTGGAGATCGGCTATCAGCCGACTCATGGCCGGCTGGGTGATTCCCAGCGCATCGGCTCCGGCGCTGATTCCGTTATGCTGCATCGCAGCCTGGAAGGCCTCAACCATTCGGTGGGTGACATTTCGATTCTTCATGAGGTTGACCTTAAATAGTTATTTGGGTTAACGCAAATAGCGAAACCTCAAAGCCCAAGCTGAGCTCATGGGAAGAGCAATGACAACATTCCTGGCTTCCCCAGCGTGTCGACGTAGCAAATTAGCTCAACCCAGAAGCGCAGCACCTTGCCGCACAAGAGGCAGCTCAGAAGGGGCATCCGTGGCCTACTGATCAATCGTATCCGGGAGATCGATTCGGGATCAACCGATCAGACAGCCTAATCAGTTTCTGTGGCCACTGTCTCAGAACAACCCGCGAGTGCCCGGTGACTGGCTTACAGCTGGCTTCCACATTGCGGGCGCGAGTGGCAGCAACCGCTGCAAAAGCGTCTCTCGCAACCAAAACTCCACCCTCACGCAATCACCCTGTCTGCCCCCGTTCAGCAGTAGAAGGCATCGGAGGCGAAGTGACAGACACATCCCCCACCTCCAGCATGTCGTCCCAACGTGTCGTGTAGGCCGGTGACCTGCGCTCCTGCCGCATCGCCCAACTAGCACGCTCTCCCGGCACCTGCACTCCGGCGCTGGCGAGTTTCACCGTCCCGCGTCCATAGCGCTGGTTGAGTTCATCGACCACCCCCATCAGCCGCTCACGGGACGCTTCCTGCTGATCCAGGGGTTCCAACTCAAGTTCCCCTTGCCGCAAGCGTGCGCTGTGCAAATCCAGCAGCATGACGCCGGCCTTGATGAAGGCATAGCCTGGCCGGTAGATCTGGCGCAGCCCGGTCAATGTCGCATGGACGATGGGAACCGTGTCACTGGTGGCCCTCAGCAGCGGCACGGTGATGGATCTCGCGTACTGCGGCCCTTTGCGGAACGGACTGGTATGAATGAACACCAATACATGGGCCGTGTGGCTTGCCTGCCTGCGCAGCTTCTGCGCTGCCATGCTGGCAAACGTGCTGACGGCCTGCTCCAGGTCCGGGAGCGAACTGACGGGTTGTCCAAACGACCGGGTGCAGGCGATCTCCTTCTTGGGTGGCGGTTGATCATCCAAGTCAATGCAGGGCATTCCTTGCAGCTCTCGCACCGTGCGCTCCAGCACCACGGACCAGCGCCTGCGCACAGTGGCAAGATCAAGGCGTGCCAGGTCCAGCACGGTCTCGATGCCAGCCTCCTTGAGCTGGGCTGCAATTTTGCGCCCCACGCCCCAGACTTCAGCCACGTCCGTGGCTTGCAATACCGCATCGCGCTCTGCGGGGTGCAGTTGGGCGAGGTTGCAGACCTGGGCCAGTTCTGCAGGGTAGGAGCCTGGTTTGCGTTCAGCCGTCTTGGCCACGTGGTTGGCCAACTTGGCCAGGGTCTTGGTCGGTGCAATGCCGATCCCGCAGGGTATGCCCACCCACTGCAGTACCCGGGCACGGATGGCATGGGCCCGCTCTGTCAGGTCGCCCCGAATACCACTGAGATCCACAAAGCTCTCATCGATGGAGTACACCTCTTGCCGGTGGCCCATCCCTGCCACCAGGCTGGCCATGCGGTCGCTCATGTCCCCGTACAGGGCAAAGTTAGCCGATAGGGCCACCAGGCCCGCCTCATGCTCCAGGTGCCGGATCTCATGCCAGGGGTGTCCCATGCGCACCCCCAGGGCCTTGGCTTCGTTGGAGCGCGCAATGGCGCAGCCATCGTTGTTGCTCAGAACGATGACGGGCCGATACTGCAGATCGGGCCGGAACACCCGCTCGCAGCTGACGTAGAAGGTGTTGCCATCGACCAGCGCGTACATGGCGGCCTCCTGCCCTGTGGTCAAAGCAGAATGATCTCGGAGCGTCCGCTGAGCAACGGCTTGCACAGGATCTTGTAGCCGTCGGCGTCGAATCCCACTTCGGCACGGTCCAGTGCCGATGCCTGCTCGGGCTGGCTGATGCTGCCCAGGTAGCACCAGTGGCGCAGCACATGGATCTGGACGTCGTTGGGATGCGGCTGCAGTGCCGATTCGCTCCGCTCCGGCGTGAAGCGTTCGACCAGACCGACCGTGCCCGGATACGGCCAGGTGGCGATCTGCAGGTCCAGCAGCGCGGTGAAGAGGCGCTGGCGGTGTGCGTTCGGCGATTCATCACCCCGGCAGACCCCGGCGCACTGGTGCAGCATGGCCCTGAAGCACGCCTTGCCGGGCGGGAGCTTTTCCAGGCCGAGTGCGCCATAGCAGAGCTTGTGCTGGTCCGCGAGCTTGCGCAGTCCTTCCTGGGCCGCCCGGTGGCTGTTGAACAGGCCGTACAGGCCGGATTCGGTGGCGAACTGGATGTCCTTGGCATACACCACCTCGGGTCGGTCGCCGTTCATGCGCAGCGCACACAGCTGGCGGCTGCGGCGCAGCTTCTGGTTGAACAGCGGGTGCAGTTCCTTGATCAGTTTCGCTTCCAGCAGCAGGGCCCCAATCTCTCCCGCCGTGCGGATATGGCTGATGCGCCGGGTCTGGCGCAGCATGCGCGCTTCGTCGGGTGTGCGCAGATGGGCCAGCAAACGGCTGCGCAGGTTGATGCTCTTGCCGATGTACAGCGGCAGATCGCCTACCTCGCCATGGAAGGTGTACACCCCAGGCGCTGCAGGCATGTCGGCAAGGGCGGCGCGCAGGTGCTCGGGGTATTCGTAATACCGGGCTTCGTCGAACTCAGGGCGGCGGCGTGCGGGAATGTGCATGGCAAAGCTTGGCTTCAGGTCTTGAACTGCTTGACGCTGGCCAGCACCACACCCCAGACCTCGATGATCTGGCCTTCCTGGGGAATGATGTCCTCGAAGGCCGGATTGGCCGCCTGCAGCTTGAGCCTGCCGCCGCGCAGCCACAGCTTCTTGCAGGTATAGGCCCCATCGACCACGGCCACGACGATCAGTCCATGGCGCGGCTTGATGGCCCGGTCCACCAAGATCACGTCGCCATGAAAAATCCCCTCGTCGCGCATCGAGTCGCCCCGCACCCGCAGTGTGTAGGTCGCCTGGGGATGGCGCACGATGTGCTTGAGCACGTCGATGCGCTCCCCCTGAAAATCCTCGGCCGGAGACGGAAACCCGGCATGCACGCTGGTGTCGATCTCCAGCGCGGAGAGACCGGGGGCATAGGGCTCAGGGGCTGGGCAGGGAGAATCGAGAACCGGAAGCATGGGGTGGCGTGCCGGAAACGGCGGATAAACACAAACACTGTTTTTAAATACAGTATATTCCTGCCTGTCACCCACCGGCAATTCCCGGGTATGCCACTCTGGCTAGCCACGATCCATCTCTTCTGGCATGGGTGCTGGCTGCACAAGCATGTTCATCGGCTGTCTCCGTCTCTGGTCATGAAGGTTTGAGAATCGCCAACGACCGAATCACTGCAGCCAAAGCCTTGGCATGAGAAGCAGATCCATCCCACGTGGCCTGAAGTGCCTCGATCAACTCGCTATTGCTGCGCACGGCATCAGCACTGATGCCACCCTCGAAGCGCTCAACAAAAAGGCATACCTCTTCAAACAAACGGGAGGCCCTGATGCCCTCCCCTTTGAGGATGCGGCTGACCTGCGATTGGCTGGCCCCCACATAGGCAGCGATATCGGCCTGGGCGATCCCATGCGCCGTGCAGATGCGGCGCGCGTTGGCTGCGCGCGCCCTCACTTCCGATTCAATCATGCATTAAGCATAACCTATTGCATATATGCATATCAACATCGAAATGCGATCGACCTCGACAGGCGTCAGCTAAAAAGGTCCCGTGACGGCAGATGTGCAGTCAGAGCGGACTGAATGGCCTCAAGGGTGCGGGGCAGACGGTGCAGAGATGCCTGCTTTGCCCGGAGCTCTGGTATTCGCTGGCACAACTGCCAGAAGTGGATGCGCCGCACGCCCCGGTCCTCCATGAGACGCAACGCTGCTTCACGCACCAAGCCGCCTAGTTGCTCGTCTCTGGCCGCCCAATCAACCGTAGGAGGCCTTGGTTGGCGCGAAACCGGCTTGTGAGGATACCCAGGCGCAGCTTCAGATGGGCCACACTGGCACCAGACATACATGCGACTGCGTTTTCTGCCTCGCTCGGTGGAGCAAAGGCTGCGTAGAACTTGAGCAGCGTCCGCTCTCTCGCTATGTAGTCGACTTCGCCAACCAACGCGTTCGTGCGCCGAGCGAAGGCACCAAGACTGTTGGGTAAATCATGGTGGGTCCCGGCACGTGCGCTGCCGAAGATTAGTTGGCACGTTTGGGCAGATGTGACGCGCCCCCAAAGCTGGTGAAGACGGCTAACGAGACTGAAAAACGTCTCATCAGGCAGCCAGGACAGCAGCTGGTACTCCGGGAAAAGCCTGTCCGGTTCTGGCATCGTGGGAGGCTATGCCGAACCAGGCGGCAACGCAAGGTGCTTCCCTCCCGAGCAGACACTGCTAGCGGTCGTCGCTATCGATTGACGCCGGTGACCGCAATGCAGCGGGTGCGGTCATCCGTAGAAGCTGGCTGGCTTCCTAGTTTCGGACACAAAGCCGACATCCACTCGCCATGCGCCGAGCGGTCATCAATGACCGCTGCCGGCGGACAAGTGGACGTCCACTTCGCCGGGCTGACACACGCCTCGTCGGGCCACAGCAATCGCCTGCTGCTGAGCAACTGTATTAAACGGATTGCACAGTTGCCCTGCCCCATCAGGAAGAAGCCTAGGCGCTGGAGCTCAGCTTGAGGCCCACGATGCCTGCAGCCACCAGCGCTAGGGCAATGCTGATTAAGGTCCACCGTTGTGGGGTTTAAACCGTTATCTGCACATGAAGCAGCAGACCTTGGCAATGGCCGCAGATCAAGACAGCGGATTCGAGCAACCGCGCAAGCCCACCCGACGCGAAGAGTTTTTGCAAGCCATGGATGCCATCGTGCCGTGGGCCGCGCTCTGCCAGGTGATAGAGCCGCACTACCCCAAGGCAGGCAATGGCCGCCCGCCCATTGGCCTGGAGCGGATGCTGCGCATCCATTTCCTGCAACACTGGTTCAACCTGGCTGATCTGGCGTGCGAGGAGGCCCTGTATGACAGCGCCGGTCTGCGCCGCTTTGTGGGCATTGACCTGGGTCGCGAACGCGTGCCCGACGCCACCACGCTGCTGGAGTTCCGCAAACTGCTCCATGAGCACAAACTGGGCGAAGCCCTGTTCGCCAAGGTAGGCCAGCAATTGCAGGAGCGCGGCTTCAAGGTCAATACCGGAACCATCGTGGATGCCACCATCATCGCAGCGCCCAGTTCTACCAAGAACGCCGACAAGGCGCGTGACCCCCACATGCATCAGACTCGCAAAGGCCAGCAGTGGTATTTCGGCATGAAGCTGCACATTGGCGTGGACAGTCAAAGCGGGCTGGCGCACAGCGCTGTGGTGACGGCGGCCAACGTGCACGACAAACACCCGCTGCCCGATCTGCTGCATGGCAACGAACAGCGCGTGTACGGCGACTCGGCCTACGCCGGCCAGAAGGCTCTGATCTGGGGCAAAGCGCCCCAAGCCAAAGACTTCACCAACCAGCGCACACGCAGGTGCGGGGTGGTCGATGAAACGCAGCGGTCCAAGAACCGCAACAAGTCCCGCATCCGCGCTCGCGTAGAGCATGTATTCGGGGTGGTCAAACGGCTGTGGGGCTTTGGCAAGGTGCGCTATCGCGGGCTGCAAAAGAACGCCACGCGTGCGTTCACGGCCTTGGCGCTGGCCAACATCTACCTTGCCCGAGGGCGCTTGCTGGGACAGGTGCGTCCGTAAGGGCGGGAATCAGGCCTCAAGGCCCCGCGAACAGCCCAAATGGGCGGCACAAGAAGCCACAACGTCCGAAAAACTGCACCATCCAGTGCCGCGCGGCAAATCACGACGGCTTGTTCAGCGTAGCCTTAAATCGTCAAGCCACGCCTTGAAGACCTCAGTCAGCACGAACCATGCGCAACAGAAGATGAAAAACAAGGTAGAGCGCCGATCAACAGCGCTACGACAGCTTCTGGATCTGAGTACCTGACTTCAAACGTGATCGCAGATTACCCTTGCGACAACGCACTTGAGCTTCCTGATTGGAAACGGCCCCTCCCGCCTGTAAATCGGTATGTCTTCGCAATGAACGTTGTGCAGCGGTACGCGCTGTAGTCAACCAGAGAAAGCACCTGAAGACCGGACGGCCAAGCCGCTCTCAGCAAGCTGGAAATCACGCAATTGCACGAAGTGCGGCTCGTCAACCTCGGACGATCAGATGCGTGGGCACCATCTTGCGGATCTCACGCCGCGCGTGGTCGATGAAAGGCTTGAGAACCAGGGTCGAGGAGTTTCTCGGTGAGATGACCATCGAGTAATCGGTCAAGATGTCTGGCTTGAAGGGGATGAACCTGACCTGGTCACCGGTGTAGCCAGTGGCCGTCAGCGGATCGATGATGGAAATTCCTGCGCCCGCTTCGACTAATCGGATCACGACTGACGAGATTTGCGTTTCGACATTGATCCTTCTGTTCACGCCGTAGGAAAGCATCAAGGAGTCGATCTTCATGCGTGTCTCCATCAGCGGCGCCATGGAGATGAAGCTTTCTCCCTCGAAATCTTCCGGGTTCAGGACCTTGCGGGTCGCCAGTCGATGCCCGACAGGAATCACTCCAACCATCTTGGCCGAAACAAGGGTCTCACTATTGCCATGCCTCGTCGCATGAACGGGCACCATGGCGAATCCCAGATTGCAGCGTCCGCTCTGGACCATATCCAGAACGGTTGAAGAGCTATGCATGTGCATTGTGATCAAGGTCTCTGGACGCTCCAGGCTGAAGCTGGCGATGGCGCGTGGCAGGAAGGACAAGGCCATGTTGGGGGCCGCGGCGATCTCCAGGTGGCCCAGCTTCAGTGCCTTGATGCCGCTTGCCGCATTCGCGATCCGCTCGATCCCCATCAACGACTGATTGACGTCGGCAAAAAGCAGTGTGGCCTCTGGCGTTGGAGCGAGGCGTCCCTTGTCTCGGGTAAACAGCGCAATCGCGATGCGCTGCTCCAGGTCGGCAATCAGGCGGGTGACGACGGGTTGAGTCACCCCAAGCATCTCGGCGGCACCGGTGACGGTCCTGCGCACCATGACCGCCCGAAAAGCCTCCAAGTGGCGCAGCGTGATTTTCATGCTCATAGTATTTAGACATGGTTTTATTGCAAGATGCTATTTTAATGACATTTTAAAGAAAAAAAGTTCAATAAAAACAATGATTTATCATCGAAAAAAAGAGGTATTGCATAAAAACATTGACTATGGTTTTTACCCTGGCGACCTGAGGTGATCTTGCTTACGATGAAGGCTGTCTTGAAGCAAACAACAGACGGTTCGCAGCCATCGCAACTCACCTCTCGGTCAATGAACCCTCATTTCCATTCACCCCAGGCGATCCACTTGACGGCGCTGCTGAACCCTGGTGGTTCTGGCAATGCGGGGACCGCGCGCAGCCTGCGCATCGACCCGAAGAAGAAAGGTCTTTGAACATGCAGCGTGAATACGACGTGATCGTTGCGGGCGCCGGAATCGTGGGCGCCGCCATTGCATACGGCCTGGCCGGGTACGACAAGCGGGTCTTGATGCTCGATGGTGCCGACACGGACTACCGGGCGGCAAAGGCCAACTTCGGCTTGGTATGGGTCCAAGGAAAGGGTTACCGCTACCCCGAGTACCACCGGCTGTCGGCGGCGGCGGCTGATGCATGGCCGGAGTTTGCTGCGGGACTGGAGGCAGAGACGGGAATTTCACTGGACTACCAAACCGGCGCCGGTCTGAAGTTCTGCCTGAGCGACGACGAGTTGTCTGCTCGCGCCAAGATGCTGGATGCTTGGGAAGCTGAGACGCCAGAACTGGCCCCCTCCGTGCGGATTCTTGATCGCAGCGAACTGGCGCGTCGTTACCCCACCATACGACTCGGCCCTGACGTCGTGGGCGCGAGCCTGGGGGAGCAGGACGGTCAGGCGAACCCGCTTCGACTCCTGGCTGCACTCCAAGCCGCCTTCCAGCGCCGGGGCGGCATGGTGCGCAACGGGCACCCTGTGACCTCGATCAAGCCCTTGGCAGGCGGCGGCTTTGAGGTTAAGACCAGTGAGCAAACGGCCCGAGCCGAACGTGTAGTGATCGCTGCCGGCCTTGGGTCGGTGGCGCTCGGGAGAATGATCGGACTGGACGTCCCCTTGCATCCCGAGCGAGGACAGATCCTCGTGACCGAGCGCCTGGCGCCTGTCCTGCCTGTACCCGCAAGCGGGCTGCGTCAAACCGGCGAGGGCACAGTGATGATCGGCGTGACTCAGGAGGACGTGGGGTATGACCTGAGTACCACTTCCGCCGCAGCTGTGAGGATGACCCGAAAAGCACTTCGCATCCTCCCTGAATTGGGCAAAGCGCGCCTGGTGCGTCAATGGTCGTGCCTGCGAGTGATGACGCCGGATGGGTACCCCGTCTATGCCAGCTCCCCGATGTACCCAGGCGCGGAGATCGCAACTTGCCACTCTGGGGTGACGCTCGCTTCATTCCACGCTGGCCCCTACGCGCAGGCATTGGCCAGCGGCCGTCATCTCCAGACTCTCAATGCCTTTCCTCTCGAGCGATTCAATGTTTCGAAAAATCAGTCCCCCCAGCACACCACCGCTGACGCTCACCATTGATGGGAAGTCAGTCACTGCCGAGCGCGGTGAAACGGTGGCATCCGTGATGATGCGTCAGGCGAACCCCAGCTGCCGCCACACGCCCGTTCACGGCAGTTCGCGTGCACCGTTTTGCATGATGGGCGTGTGCTTCGACTGCCTGGCAATCGTCGACGGTGCGTCGTCAACTCAGACCTGCCTGGTCCCGGTCGCCGAAGGCATGTGCGTTGAGCGTCAACTCGGCCGGCCGAAGGTGGCGTCATGAGATCCTTTGATGCGGTGGTGGTGGGCGCGGGCCCGGCCGGAATGAGCGCAGCGATTGGGCTGCGGGCTCATGGCCTTTCCGTTCTGGTCGTCGACGAGCAGCCAGCGCCTGGCGGACAGATCTGGCGTGCTGTAGAGGCGGTGGGACCAACGACTACTGGCGCCCTGTTGGGCGAGGAGTACCTTGCCGGAGCCGAGCTCGCCTCGCGTTTTCGATCCTGTGGTGCGAGCTATGAGCCTGAGACCAGGGTTTGGCAGGTCGAGTCCGAATGGAAGGTCTACATGACCCGCAGGGGTCAGGCGGAATTGGTGGAAACTGGCCATGTGATCTTGGCCATGGGCGCGCAGGAGCGACCCGCGCCATTCCCGGGCTGGACTTTGCCTGGTGTCATGACCGTCGGATCGGCCCAGATTCTGCTCAAGACATCGCGACAAATCCCCTCGGAGCCCGTATGGGTCGTTGGCAGCGGGCCGCTACCCCTGCTTTACATGGCTCAATTGATCCGAGCTGGAGGCAAGATCGCCGGGTGGTTGGATACGTCGCCCGCTGGCGGCTGGCGCCGTGCGTTGCCTTGGATCGGTGCGGCCATGGCCAGCTCCAAGGACCTCCTCAAGGGGTTGGCCTGGATGAGGGAACTTCAAGCCGCCGGAGTCAAACGCGTGCGCGGTGTCACGGCTGTTCGCGCCCTGGGCCAGGATCGTTTGCAGGAGATTGAATACATCCAGGCCAATGGCAAGACCATGCGCGTGCCGGCCAGCTTGCTTCTGTCCCATGAAGGCGTCGTGCCTTCGATTCACATGACGCAGGCGCTCGGGTGTGACCACGAATGGAGCTCGCAGCAGGCGTGTCTGGCGCCGGTTCTCGACGAATGGGGGCAAACCGACAAGCCAGGCATTTACGTGGCAGGCGACGGCGCTGGGATTGGCGGCGCCTATGCCGCCTGTGTACGCGGGGAGCTAGTGGCACTTGGAGTGGCTAAGCGAGCTGGCCGCCTGTCGAGCGAGGCAGCGTCGGTGCAAGCGGCGCCCCTTCGCGAAAAACTGAAGAAGTTGTTGCGGCTGCGCCCCATGCTGGACGCCCTGTACCCGCCGCGCGCAAACATCGCGACGCCAACCGACGACACCGTCGTCTGCCGGTGCGAGGAGCTGACTGCCGGCGACATTCGCAAAGCCGCTGCCATCGGTCAGCCCGGTCCGAACCAGCTTAAGGCATATACACGTGCGGGCATGGGGCCCTGCCAAGGCCGTCAATGCGGCTACACCATCGCGCACATCCTTGCCCAGGAGCAAGGCCGAACGGTCGCCGATGTGGGTTTTTATCGCATCCGGCCGCCGCTCAAGCCGGTGACGCTTGCGGAACTGGCAACGTTGAACATCGACGAGCAGGAAGCATGAACACGGCAAACCATGTAGTCATCTCAGTGAGGGCCTGCTGCACAGGCCCAAGGCGCCAGGGCTGTAACAAGACAAGAGGGGCTTGTCCCTCACCATTCGTAAAGGAAAAATTTATGCGACTGAATATCTCGACCATTGGACGTAAGAACATCTTGCTGGCACTGTGCTTTGCTGGGGCGCTCCAGGCGGCACACGCGGAGTACCCTGAAAAGCCCGTCCGCTGGATCATCCCGGGGGCCGCGGGCGGCGCGGCCGATGCCACCGCCCGCATCATTGCCAATGCGGTGAGCGCGCGCTGGGGACAGCCGATCGTCATCGATAACCGTCCGGGGGCCACCGGCACGATCGCCAATGACGCAACGGCGAAAGCCAAACCGGACGGGTACACCTTGGGTCAAGCGACCATGTCGACCTACGTGATGTCCAACCATGTGCTTCCCCGCCTTCCCTACAAACCCGCAGAAGATTTCACCAACATCGCCAAGTTGTGCACCAGCCCCTACCTCCTGGGCGTGACGCAGAGCCTGCCGGTGAACTCGGTGTCCGAGTTGGTCGCCCACGCCAAGGCCCGGCCCACCGAGTTGAACTATGGCTCCTCTGGTAACGGATCTGCACTGCATGTGGCGACGGAGCTTTTCCGCTCGAGCGCAGGCATCAAGATCACCCATGTGCCCTACAAAAGCGTTCCGGCTTCAGAGATGGACCTGATTGGCGGCCAGATCCAGATGATGATCGGCAACTTCGCCACGATGGCCACCCATGTGCAGTCCGGCAAGGTCCGTGCGCTCGCCATCACCGGCCCCAAGCGCTCGCCCCTGTTGCCCAATGTGCCGACGATGGCCGAAGCCGGAATCCCTGCCGCCGAGCTCACGACCTGGATTGGCGTGATGGCACCCGCGAAGCTGCCGCCTGCCATTGCCAAGAAGATCCATGAGGAGTTCACCGCTGCGGTGAAGGACCCGAAGGTCATCAAGCAGCTTGCCGATATCGGGTGCGATGTCGACCCGACGACTATGGAAAACTTCGACCGTCTGGTCCAGTCGGAAAACGCGCGCTGGGGCGCCGTTGTCCGTCAAAACAACATCACCGCAGACTGATACAGGCAAGTCGGGGGACCCATGGTCTCCCGCTGCCGTTGTTTTCATCCGGGACACGGCACACGGCGCTGGCTCGGGATTTTCTTGTGGCGCTCGGTGGGTGAATCCCTATAAGCCGAAAGGGCTGAGCGTATGCGAAACGAAGATGGAAGAAAAGTGAACCGGATCAAAGTCGGAATTGTGGGTGCCGGGAGCATCGGCTTGGCGAGCGCGGCCTGGGCCGCCCAGCGCGGTCATGGGGTTTCGGTGTGGGCACCTAGCGGCAGCGCAAATGCGCTGCGAGACGAGCCGTTGAGCGCAATGGGTGCATTGGAAGCGACGCTTGCCGTGGGGGCCACCGATAGCGCGCAGACGCTGGCGGCACAGTCCGACGTTATCCTGATTGCTGTCCCACTCAATGCCCATAAGGCAGTGATGGACGCACTTTTGCCGAATCTACGGTCCGGGCAGCTGGTGATTGTCAGTTCCATGGGATCGTTGTCATCGCTGTACCTGTATGAGCGCGCGGTCGCGCGTGGAATTGCCCTTTGTGTTGCGAGCTTCGGCACGACCGCCCTCACGGCGCGGCGCAAGGGGCCGGCTCAGGTGAACATCATGACTCGGCGCAGCCAGGTTGCGATCTCCTGTCTGCCACAGACGGCCGCCCCTCAGGCGCTCGCTGCTTGTGAAGCGCTGTTTGGCGACGGGTTCAACGTGGAAGAAGACCCGCTTGTCTCCAGCCTTGCGAATACCAGCGCTATCACACACGTGCCGCTCGCATTGTTCAATTGGACGAGGATTGAGCGAGCAGAAAACTGGCCCCAGTATCACTACATGACGCCTCGCGTGTCCTGCGCCATTGAGGCCATCGACGCTGAACGCCTGGCCGTTGCCGGTGCATTCGGTATCGAGGTGCGCAGCGTCAAGCAACACTTCTCGCAATCGTTCAAGACCGAAGGGGATCGCCTAGAGGACATCGCCGCCGAACTGCACAAGAAGCGTGGCGGACCGCCCGGGCCCACCCAGATCGATACCCGATACCTGTCGGAAGATGTGCCATATGGGCTCGTATTCCTCATGGCACTTGGCCGTGTGGCCAACGTCGAGATGCCTTACACACAGGCCATGATCAGCATGGCAGAACTGATCGTTGGAGAGGATTTTCTTGCGGGTAATGATTTGATCGATCATCTGGGACTCGCATCCTCGTCCGTCGAAAGACTCCTGTCTCGTGTGAGAGTCTCTGGCGTCGTAATTTGAACTCATTGTCGGGGCAATGCCGTGGCACTCAAGTTGAGACAAATCGAGGCGTTCCGCTCCGTCATGCGCGAGGGCAGCATGGTGCGCGCCAGTTCGGCGATGGCGATCACGCAACCCGCTATAAGCTACCTGATCAGTGGTCTCGAAAAAGAGGTGGGGTTCGAGCTTTTCAGTCGACGCGGTGGCAAGCTGACCCCTACGCCGGAGGCTCTGCAACTCATGGCAGAGGTCAACAGGCTCTACGACGGTCTGGACGGTATCAAGGCCGCCGCGCAACAGATCGCCAACCATGAGCGGGCTACTGTCCGCGTGCTCCTCACACAGGCCCTTGCGAGCGGCCGCATCATGAATGCGATCGGGCAATTTGCAGTCGCGCATCCGGGACTGAAACTGGATGTCGATGTGGACCATCGGCTGACCATCATGCATCGGATCAGCTCTGCCCAAGCGGATCTGGGCATTCTTTCGTTGCCACCGGAAATGGACGGGGCTATTGCGACGAAGCTATTTGACAGCGAGCTCCTGTGTGTCGCGTCCGCGCCTGGCTTCCTTCATGGTGGAGTGAATGTCTCGCCCGCTGACATTGATGGCATACCTGTCGTCGGGATCAAGCCTGGTGGTGTGATCCGGCCGATGGTCGCAAACTGGTTTGCGGCGGCGGGCGTCAGTCCAAAGTTCGTGATTGAGGTCGGTGATGCGGGGGCAGCCATCGAGCTGGTGCGTGCTGGCCTGGGTGTAACGATCGTCACCAGCATCAGCTTACCTGAACATCAGCGAGAAGGTCTGATTTCACTACCTCTTGATCCCATACAAAAATTTGAAATCGGAGTCATTGTTCCGTTGATGCAGCACCCGAATCGAGCGGCGCAAGCCCTTGTCGAATCCCTTCGGGTCAGCCTAAAAAACTAGCCAGTGCCGGCAGATAGGGCCGCCCTATCAAAGGGACTTATAGACCGATCTGATCATTTGATGGGCTTATTTCACTGCTTCGAAAGACAATCGATTCGACTTCCAAGTCCACTGAAATTACCCCATAACAGCAGTCAATTGCGGCATGAAGGGTGGCATCAGCGGGGTGTCCAAAATGAATCGGAGAAATGAATGAATCGGTATCTCAAAAATCTTCTGGGAATTTGTATAGCTGTTGGCGCCGCCTTTAGCGCACATGCGCAATGGCCGGATCGCGCCATCAAGATCGTGGTGCCTTACCCAGCAGCAAACTCCTCAGACGTTGCAGCTCGACTGATCGGTGAAAAACTGGCAGCGCAGCTTGGTCAACCGGTGATCGTCGAAAACCGTGCGGGTGCAAGCGGGACACTCGGCACCGGCTATGCGGCCAAACAGCCTGCAGACGGTTACAACCTGGCCATAGGTGCGCCCGGCCCCCTCAGTGTTGGTCCCTGGACAACCGTGAGGCCCCTCCCGTATGACCCGATAAACGATTTCGTGGTGGTCGGCGCTATCGCGTGGGCGCCGCAGGTGCTCGTCGCGAAAAAGGACCTGCCTGTCAAGAACTTCCAGGAGTTTCTGGCCTACGCCAAGAAGCCCGGCGCCACACTGAGTTACGGCTCATCCGGCGTGGGAACAGTGCCGCAACTCATCGTGGCCCAAATGCTGAAGCAGACGGGTATCAAGGCCGAACATGTGCCCTACCGAGGCGGTGCGCCGGCAATCACTGATCTGCGAGGCGGCGTCATCGACTTCATGTCGGACACCGTGCCCGTGGTGAGAGGCATGATTGCCGAAGGCACGATCAAGGCGTTGGGTGTGAGTACAGCGGAACGGATTCCATCGCTTCCGGACGTTCCGACTCTCCAGGAGCAAGGCGTCAAAGACTTCAACCTGCAGGGCTACATCTTGTTGGTGGTGCCTGCCAAGACACCGGACCAGATCGTCTTCCGCCTGAGGAATGCGATGGACTCTATCGTCAAAGAGTCAGATGTGCGCAAGCGTCTGCTTGAGTTGGGGCTGACCCCGATGGAGTTGCCTCGGGAGCGCTTTGCCACTTTCCTCCAGAACGAGTCGGTCCGTTGGAAGGCTGCAGTTGATGCCGCAGGTGCGGCAAAGACCATGGAGTGATTGTTTGTGCAGTGAAGCCGGAAGTGCTCATGGCATTCACGGCTGATCACGCAGCCTGAGTCTACTTGCAGGTTCCTGGAGACGTCGGGGCAAATGCCGCCGATGGCTCCAGACGGCCAAGCGAATACCTCCGGCCCACCTTGCAGCGTCAAACTGCACGCAGATGCCCAGTCACATGCGCGTGCCAATCTCCTACGCTGATCCGCGTTGGGCGTAGGTGCCGCAACCTCATCTCCTTTGCGCAGCCAATGCAAGCAGGTTGTCTGCTTACGCATCTATCCCGCAGTGAGAGGTCGTCATGCAAATAAATGTGACTTATTGGCTGGCATTGAAGATTGATTTGCTTGATGGGGTTGTCACAGGAAAAATCGGACCCGCTTGATTGATCGGCGTGAATCGCGCTCCTTACTGGGAGAACTACATCAACACGACCGATTCATGAGCATGCGCTGTGGCAGCAATAGATCTTCAGGTGCCGGTATATCAACGGCCCGGCAAGGATCCCTTGCGTAGCCTGGCGTTAGAGCTTCTGCACTGAGAAACGACTAAAGGATTTTTACAATGATTCGCATCGGCGTTGACATAGGCGGCACCTTCACAGACTTCTGTGGGTGGCGAGAAGGCAGTGGCACTGAAGTCATCAGCTTGAAGGTTCCCTCTACGCCTCCGGCTTTCGAGGAGGGCTTTCGCCAGGGCTTCGAGTTGTTGCTGGAGCGATTGGGACCTCAGGACGGCGAGCCAGCGGTCGTCATGCACGGCACGACCGTGAGCACGAATGCCGTGATCGAGCGCAAGGGGCCGAAAGTCGCTTTCTTCGTGACCAACGGCTACCGCGACCTGCTGGAGCTCCAGCGAATGGGGGTTCGCAATCCCCTGAACATCTTTGAGACGCGGACCAAGCCACTGGTGGAACGCGCGATGGTCTTTGAGGTAAACGAGCGGCTTTTGCACGGGGGGACGGTTCGAACCCCAATTCGTCAAGAGGCGATTCAGGAACTGGTCAAGCAGGCCAAGGATGCAGGCGCGAACGGTTACGCGGTTGCACTGCTTCACAGCTACGCCAATCCAGCGCACGAACGGGCTGTCGAAGAAGCCATTCGCACCGTGGTGGGTGCCGATGCGGAAGTCAGTCTTTCCAGCGAAATCTGGCCGCGTGTCGGTGAGTATGAGCGGGCGATCGTGAGCGTGCTCAACGCGTTTGTGCGAAAGCGCATGAACGAATACATCGGCGCCGTTGAGCGGTATGTTAAGAGCCGGCTGCCGGGTTCACAGTTGTTTGTCACGCGCTCCAACGGCGGCGCCATGGCGGCCGCTGAAGCGCGGCGCTTCCCGGTGCACACGCTGCTTTCCGGTCCGGCCTCTGGCGTCACCGCCGTCCAATATCTAGCTCGAGCGGCTGGTGAGCGCAACATCCTCACGATGGACATGGGCGGTACGAGTACCGATATCTCGCTGCTGCGAGATGGCCAGGCCATGACATCGAATGCCGCCGAGGTCGGCGACTTCCCTGTCGTGATGCCGGTCACAGGCATCGAGGCCATCGGTGCGGGCGGAGGATCCATCGCCATGATCGATGATGGTGTGCTGCGGATTGGGCCGCAAAGCGCGGGTTCGTATCCGGGGCCAGCCTGCTTTTCTCGCGGCGGAACGGCTCCCACGCTGACCGACGCCTACCTGCTGGCCGGATATCTTCCTGAAGCTCTCCTGGGCGGGAAGATGAAGCTTGATCGAACTGCCTCTGAGCGTGCGATGGCTCCCATCGCCAGCGGGCTGAAGTCTGATGTATTCGGCGCGGCCGATATGTGCGTGGCGGTAGCGAGTTCAAACATGGTGGCTGGCGTGCTTCCCTACCTGGCGCGCCAGGGGGTCGACCCCGAAGACCTGACACTGCTCGTGTACGGTGGTGGTGGCGGCATTCACGGCCCCCTCCTTGCCGCTGAACTTGGCATCAATCGCGTGCTTGTGCCCACAAGCCCTTCAACATTCTGTGCATTCGGCGGGCTTGTCTCTGAACTCAGTCACGACGTGATGGAAACGGTGCATGGGCAACGTGTGGATGGGACCGCACTCGCCGAAAAGTACAAAGCACTTCGCCAGGAGGCAGGTGAATGGCTGTCCCGGCAGGCACCGTCTGAGCGCTTGGTATCGACCGGCTTCGAGTGCTGGGCCGAGATGCGCTACACCGGCCAGTCCTTCCAGGTCGATGTGCGCTTGCCGGATTCTGCGGTCGAGTCTGCAGACCTCAGCGCAATGCATGCGATCTTCCATAAGGAGCACGAGCGCATTTACAACCACTGCGATCCCGAAGCGCCAGTTGAATTTGTCGACCTGCGCGTCCGGATCCGGGGTGCCATGTCGATACCAGAGCCCGCTGCACCATCTTCATCGACGGTCGGGGACGCATTCAAGGGCTCGCGGTCGATGCGTTTCCAGGGAGAGATTTTTCCTGAGGCGCGTGTCTTTGAGAGATCTCGCCTCACCCATTCCGACGAAGTGCCCGGTCCCGCCGTGATCGAGCAATCTGACGCCACCCTCGTAGTGCCACCCGGCTTTGTGGCCCGCGTGGGCGCCTACGGCACCATTCTCATGACCCGGAGTTGACCCATGGACGCAGTTCGTACCGCCATTATGAGCAATCGCTTCAACGCGATTGTTGAAGAAGCGTCTGCAGCGGTGTACCGCACCGCTCATACAACGTTCGTCAAGCTTGTCCAGGACTACCAGTGCGCAGTCGCGACAGTCGATGGCGACATGTTTGCCTATCCCATGCTCTCGGGCGTGAATGTCTTTGTCGGCTCACCTCTGAAGCCGACCCTTGACGCCATTGGGCGAGAAAACCTGAAGCCGGGTGACATCGTGATCACCAATGACCCGTTCACGACGGACGGCCTGGTTACGCACCTCATGGACATCACGCTGCTTTATCCGATCTTTCGGGATGATCGGTTGATTGCCATTGGCTGGGCCTTCGTGCACGCGTCGGATATCGGTGGAGCCGTACCGGGCAGCATTTCTCCCGCCTTCACTGAAGTATTCCAGGAGGGGCTCAGACTCAGGCCCGTCAAGCTCTATGAGGGCGGCGTGCTCAACACCACGGTCAAGGCGATTCTTGCCGACAACAGTCGCATCCCCGGCGAAGTGTGGGGAGACATCCAGGCCATGATCTCCGGCCTCAAGAGCATTGACCGTCGAGTCAATGAGTTGTGTGGCCGATATGGCGGTCAAGCCGTTGAGCAGGCGATGCAGGATGTCATTACCTACGCGGAATCCAAGGCTCGCACCGCCATTGCATCCATCCCGGACGGCGTCTACGACTTCTCCGACTACCTGGAGGGAATCAATGACCGCCAGATTGCTTTCTTCTCGGCGCGGATGACCGTAAGCAAGGGAGAGATCCACCTCGATTTCTCCGGGACGGACCCGCAACTTCCGGCTGCGTACAACCTGGTGAGCGGCGCATCAACGCACCCCTATGTTGTTCAATGCCTCTACGCGTTCATCCTGACGATGGATCCGTTAACGCCACGCAACGCCGGAATCCTGCGTGCCATCCATTCGTACACGCCGCGCGGTACAGTGTTGAATGCCGTATTCCCTGCATCCGGCGGATCCCGCGCGGCATCTGCAACGCGTGCCTACGACGTTCTCCTGGGTTGCATCAACCAGGCTCTGCCGGAGGGACTCGCTGCCGCCGACTCGGGCAATGCGGGCGTGATTGTCGTCGCAGCCCCAGATCCGCGCACCGGCCGTGATCGCGTGAACGTCATCAACACGATTCATGGCGGTGGCGGAGCGCGTCGCAGTCGCGACGGCGTCGATGGAACGGCAGTTCGGTACTCGCAGCGCAGCGTTCCTGTGGAAATCATTGAGGTTGAGACCGCGATGATCATGCGGGCCATTCGGATCGTTCCCGACAGTCGGCGTGCGGGTCGCTATGTCAGCGGCGCCGCCCTCCAGATGGAGATTGAAAATACCGCCCACCGCGCAGTCATGACTGTGCGCAACATGAATCGCTTTGTCTTTTCGGCCTGGGGCTTCAGGGGCGGAGAACACGGCGTCAAAGGCACTGCGGTCCTGAACCCAGGCCGTCCTGATGAACGTTCCATCGGCAAGATCTCCGTGCTCGAACTCAATCGAGGTGATGTGATCCAGATCACAAGCCCGACGGGCGGTGGATTCGGTGACCCGATGGAACGAGACCTTGCTGCGATTGCCAGCGAAATCCGCAACGGGATGCTGTCAACCGAACGGGCCAGTCAGGTCTACGCGGTTGTTTTTGATGAGCATGGCCAGATCGACGAGGTGGCGACTGCCGCCAGGCGACGGGAGAGAACCAGTGCGGACACTCCGGAATTCACTTTCTGCGTTGAGCGCTTGCGGCAAGACCAGGTCTGGCCCCAAGACATGAGGCGTCAACTTGCGGCCATGGCCCTGACCTACGATCAGCGTATCCGCAGCCAGCTGGTAGGAACAGTCCACCATCGCATGATGAACGATGGGCATCAGGTCGATACAAAGATCATCCAGCAGATGGTTGACGACGAGGCGGCGAACATGACAGGTGTTCGGCTCTAGTCCGTGTAGATCCGACGGGATCGGTCGGTTGCAGTCCGCCGCCGTGCCGACCTCAACGGAGTCTCTCTGTAGCGTTGCAGTCATCCGTACGGCACCGGCTGCTCTTGCTCGTTGACCGCTTTTGGTCGAGCAGTCGACGTCAGGCCAAATCGGTCAAACGACTACTGTCCCCGTTGGTAAACCGACGCTACCCGCCCCATCAAAATACTGTCGATGGCGAAAGCCGTCGGATTGGGCTAGACAGCAGCCTAACCCTTGATCTTCAGCGACTCCGCGCGGGCCTTCACGGCATCGGCGAACG
Organism: Alicycliphilus sp. T452; assembly: GCF_054512775.1. Classification (NCBI taxonomy): domain Bacteria; kingdom Pseudomonadati; phylum Pseudomonadota; class Betaproteobacteria; order Burkholderiales; family Comamonadaceae; genus Alicycliphilus; species Alicycliphilus sp. T452. The sequence goes on along the minus strand of NZ_JBTNEH010000023.1, from coordinate 13,947 downwards.
AGTCGATGCCGCTGAAATCCCGCGTCAGGAGGTCCAGCGAAATGTGGCCCCTAGTGGGCGAGTTGGTCCAGTAGTAGCCCTCCAGCCGTGTGTCGCTCGACGTGAGCCGGAGGTCCCCATAGCCGACGGTGATCTTGTCTTCGGCATCCTGCAGGCGCCGCATTTCGAATACGTACTGCAGCTGCCCCACCGAGTTCCGCGGTTGAACCACCATCCTCTCCATCGTGGACTCGGCTGGCACGCTGGGCGTGTACGACTGGATCGTCAGGAAAAAGTAGCTCTGCTTGATCACGAACGCGATAGGGATGGGCGGCAGCGGATCAGCGTTCTCCGACGCCTTGAACTCGGACTTCAGCTCACCCCACCACAGCCCATGGACCATGCGCTTGCCCATGAGCTTGGCGATGCGAGGGTGCTTCCACTCCACCTTTGACAGTGCCCAGAGCAGCAACGGCGGCACGGTCAGAGCGGTGGAAGCACTCTGCCAGATGACTTTCAACGGGTGCGCGTGCAGTTCTGGCAGGCGGAACAAGAGGATGGCGCCGCACACCAGCAGCACGACGCCGCCGCAGTACTTGAGCAGCCGCAGGAGGTCGTCATAGATCAGGCTCAAGGGCAGCATCAGAAGGTCTCGCTCAAGGTCAGCCGGCCGGCCTCATAGATGGAAGCCGCGCGTTCGTGGGTCAGCAGCCCGATGGCAACGACGCCGGCCACCTTCGAGGCCAGCAGTGCCGTCATGTGCCGGGCACCACCGGCTCGCGGCGCGGCATCGGCCGCTCCAGGCAGCGGCGGCGCGATGAACTGGCACAGGTGGGTCAGCGCCCCGGAGCCCGCATGCACGAAATGGAAGCCGTCATGCCACGGCGATGACCGTCGCGACGTCCGGGCGAGCACCTCGCCGATGGCCTCGATCCCCACAACCGGCAGGTCAAAACGCTCGTCGCCGACGACATTGAGCTGCAGGTGCGGCAGCGCCGCCAGCGAGTCGTAGAAAACCACACCCAGCCCGGCGAAATCGCCGGCCAGCTTGGGGGCCGCGTGCCGCACCAGTTGCTCTGCGCTGAAGGCTTGAGGGGAAGTCAACGGCAAGGTCTCCATGGTGCTCAACCAACTGTCTACCGATCATAGGTGTGGGCTATATTAGCCTGGGAGCGGGTCAGTCTCTGGGTACTCGTCGCACCCTGTAGGCACAAACCCTATATCGACGTGCGCGACTATTGAAGATCCTGACGTCATCCGTATGTATGTGGCGTCGACATCCTTAGCACGCTTTGGAGCAGTAGCCGGCTTGCCGGTTGAAGGGTGGAACGGGTAGCTCGACGCCTGCAAGCGACGCGACTGGACGCGCGTTGCGCCGTCCACCTCACGCCCGACCATCCATGCTGAACCTGAGCGCCCTTTTTTACACAGAAGTCGAACTTGAACCCTGCCTCTTCGGCAACCTGAACCTGCGCGACGACGACCGCCAGGACATCGCCGCGGCCAAGAACGAGGTCCGGATCGTGCTGCGCGACGGAATCCCCCGCGTCTACGCGGCGGAAGGCCACCCTGGCAAGGTTCCGCAGCCGCGCTTTTTCACCCAGGGCTCCTGGGCCTACAAGACGCTGAACGCGCCGGCGCAGGAGCCCCAGCAAGCGGACGTCGATGATGGCTGTTACCTGCCGCTTGGCTTCCTGACCCTGACCGACAGCCCCAGCGTGGCAGCGAACGTCTTCTTCGGCGTAGCGGAGAAGGCCCTGGCCGACCTCGTGAAGAAAAAAGGCTGGAAGCTCTCCGGCAAGCCCACCTGCATCCGCGTGGAGATCAGCGACCTTGCGCACATCGACATCCCCCTGTACGCGATCCCGGACAAGGAGTTCGAGACCCTAGTCAAGGCCGAGACCATCCGGCGCGCTGCGATGGATGGCATCCACGTCTTATCCGAGGCCGCGATCGAGAGCTGGGACGAGCTGCCTTCCACCAAGGTGCTGCTGGCCCACCGCGTGGAAGGCTGGATGCACTCTGACCCCCGCCCGGTGAAGGAATGGTTCGTCGACCAGGTCGAGACCCGGGGCGAGCAGCTGCGCCGCGTCGTGCGCTACCTCAAGGCGTACCGCGACTGGACCTGGAAGTCCGGCGGCCCCAGCTCAATCCTGCTGATGGCCGCGGCGGCGCCGCTGTTCGTGAAGCAGGACCGTCGCGACGACCAGGCGCTGCTTGACGTCGTCAAGCAGCTGCCTGCGGCCCTGCGCAGGGGTGTCAGCAACCCGATCAACCTGCAAGAGTCGCTGACCGACCGCCTGCGCGCCTCCGACGATGAGGTGGACATGGTTGAGGAGGCGGCCCTGCAGTTTGAGGATCTGGGTCGCCGGCTGCAGGCGGCGCTGGACGCCGGCAGCGCCGCGCAGGCCTGCACCTGGATGCAAGGGCTGTTCGGCCCGCGTTTCCCGGACCGCCCTGACCGCGTCAAGGTGGGCGCCGCAGCTTCGGCCGTGGCGGCCGCCATCGCCGCCTCTCCGGCGATCGCCGGTCCGAACGAATTGGTCGGGCGGACGCGCGCTGGATGAAATTTCAGAAGGTCGCGATCCCGGACCTGACCGCCGCGCTGCAAAAACGCGGCTTCTCGTACTTGAGGCGCGACGGGGGCGGCTGGCTGAGGTACGCCGGCGAGCTGCGGCTGAAGGCGAAGAACTACCCCTGCGAGCTGGCGATCCCGCCCGCGCTCGATGACTTCCCCCGCATCTGGCTGAGGCCGGTCCCGCCGGGGCGCCCTGAGCTGCAACCCCACCTCAGCGCGGGCGGGTACCTGTGCTACCTCGCGGTGGGCTCGGTCATCTTCGACTCCTTCAACCCGATCCAGCAGACGATGGCCTGCCTCGACCGTGCCGAGCAGGTGCTGGAAGACATCCTGGCCGGCAAGATGGTCGAAGACCTGGCGGAGGAGTTCCACATCACCTGGGGCCACCGCTGGTGCATGCTGGACGTCGACGAACGCCGACCCGGCGGGCTTGATGCCTACACCTACGGCGGGAAGATCAGCGTCGCAACGGACGACAAGCAGCGCACCCACGCCAAACTGGAGGCCATCGGGCTGGGGCTGCCCAAGACCGAGTTGAAGGCGTTCCGCGTGCACACCAAGGCACGGCCAATGCCGCTGCAGGAAAGCTGGCCTCCCAAGACGGTTCAGGAGTTCCTGAAGTGGCAGAACACGCTGGACCCGAAGTGCAGCAAGAAGATCGAGCAGCGCCTCCTGGAACTGTTCCGGGCGAAGGCAACGAGCGCAATGGTCCTGATCGACTCGCCCCAGGTCAAGTACGGCGTCGAGGTGGACCTGCAGCGCGATCCCGCCGGCATCGGCAACAAGCCGTCGCTGCGCGAAACCCTCTACCGGCTGCCGATCCACCCGATTTCCGCGTACCGCATCGACGACCCCTACCTCGCCGAGCGCAACCTGCCGGGCTCGAAGACCCTGGCTGGGCTCAAGATCGGGCTGGTCGGCTGCGGGACCATTGGGGGCTACCTCGCCGAGATGCTGGCCAAGGCCGGCGCGGGCACGGTGGGCGGGAAGCTGACACTGGTCGACCTGGGGGCGATGGAGCCCGGAAACCTCGGCCGCCATCGGCTCGGTTTCAACGCCCTGATCAAGAAGAAGGCCGAGGCGATGTGCGAGGAGCTCCGGCGCGTCGCGCCCGGCATCGACGCGGCGGCTGTGGTGGGGAACGTCAAGGATGCGAACCTGGGGCCCCTGGACCTGCTGATCGATGCCACCGGCGAACAGGGCCTGACCGACTGGCTCACCTGGCAGTACGCCGACAAGGTGCCGTTCCTGGCAGCCTGGGTCGAGGGAGCCGGCGCAGCCGTCCGCGCCCTGCTGAAGGCAAAGCCCGAACACGCCTGCGCGCGATGCGTCTCGCAGCCGCCGCTGAAGGACCAGTACCGCGTGTTCGACGTGCCGCCGGAGGTCATCATGAAGGGGAACGGCTGCGAAGGCCTGTACGTCCCCTTCCCTGCCACCGCATCCGTCCAGGCGGCCGCCCTGGCCATGGAGATGGTGCAGGCCTGGCTGGACGGCGCCGAGTCGCCCAGCTTCAGGACGCGGGTGCTCGATCTGAAACGCGAGGTCCATTTCAAGGACTGCTCACCCCAACGGTACAAAGGATGCCCCGCATGCGCCACGTGAGTGACTGGACGCTGGATGACGGCAGCCTGCTGCTGAACTTCTCCGACGAGGTCCGTGGCGTGTTCGAGAGGCACGTCCAGGTCGGTGACCTGCCGGAGAGCGGCGGCGTGCTGCTGGGCACCGTTCATGAGAATGGGCTGCTGGTCACCCTGGCCACCACACCGTCGCGCCTGGACCGTCAGCTCCGTTCCCTATTCGAACGGTTGCCGTTCGGTCACCGCGCGGTGGCCAAGCGCCTCTGGCGTTCCACCGGTGGCACCACCCGCTACATCGGCGAGTGGCACACCCACCCACAGGACATCCCCGTCCCTTCAGACATCGATCTGAACGAGTGGAAGAAGCTGGCCAAGAAGCGGGCCGACAAGCGGCCCCTGCTGGCGGTCATCGTAGGCCGGCATGGCCTGCACGTGGAAATGACCCACGGCGATGGCAAACGACAGCTGCTCAGGCCCCATGTCGGATGAGTACATAAGCTCAATGACGCACGTGATCTAGTCCTCGTGGCCCCAGTTCAGCCACCGTGTGCGCGCGATGCGAATCAGCGCCGGCGCCTCATGCTCAGTCGCCTGTACGAAGGCTGTAGCGCCATGTGAACGTGGTGAACGTCGCGGATGGTGACAGGCACCCGGCGCACGGCGCAGACCTGACCGTTGACGCGGATGATGCAGTCCATGTGATGAGTGCCTTGGTAGCGCGTGCGCTCTTCGGCCTACAGCAGACCCATCCCGATCTTGCGATGCCCGAGGTCGCTGATAGCTTCGGCCTCTAGCCCCTTGTTGCGCACCGTCCATTCGATGGTGGCGAAGGGCGGGAGGATGTGAGGGTTGGCGATCGAGAACACCAACGTACAGCCTTTGGCGACCCCGGCCACCTGGTTGCGGTGATTGGCCACGAAGCGGCGCTTATCTCCACTCCCCGTGTAGACCGCAATGTCGATGTCGGGCAGCTGCATGAGTGCACGCGACGTCTGCTCGTCCACCAGGTCGACCTCGTCCACCTCCGGCAGCGGCATCAGGAACGAAAACGCCTCGGTCCAGATCAGGGCCGCCGCTGGTTCTCCCTCGGCCTCGTCAGCGCGCTGGGCGATGTCCAGCAGCGCATCGAGCCGTGGCAGGAGGGCCGCCCAGGCCTCTACACTCATCCTATTCAAGTCCTCGTCGGCATTGGTGGCCGGGTTCTGGACGCGGCGATCCTTGTGCAGCCGGTCATGGATCGTCTTAATGATGCAGATCAGGGCGTCGTCATCATCGACGCCGAAGAGGAGGGCGAGACCGATGTCGCCGTACGCCTCGGTGGCCAGTACTGTGAGCAGTATCGAGGTCGGGCGCGAATCCGGGATGTCATCGAACGACAACGCAGCCCAGGCCTTCAAGTAGCGGATCAAGCGCCGCAGCTGGTCCCGTTGACCGCCGGTTCGCGCATCCCGGAACCACTTATAGAAAGCTTTGGGGTCGCTGTCCTCCCACCCCTTGGTCAGACACGCCAGGCGCCGCTCGTCGGTGTCGGTGTTGAGGTGGTAAACAGGGGTGTCAATGTGGAACTGAAGCTCGTACGACGCCCGCGAGCACCGCTCTTTGGGCGGCTCCCCCACCGACCGCATGGTCGGGCAATTGGGCTGGTAGTCGACAAGTACCTGCTGGACCCAGCGACGCAGCTGGTCGGCCGTTGGCTCGATCTCGACCCTCTTGCCCCACTCGAAGTAGACACCCAGGTCGACGTCGTACTCCTCATCCGGGTGGACGGGCTTGATCAGCGTACCGTACTTGTAGGAGCCCTGCAGCCACGTGGAGATCGGATGGCCGTGCTTGGCCTTGAGCGGCACCTTCAGGTGCTCGGCCAGCTCGTTCCATCTGGTCTGCAGGAACTCGCGCTGCTGGTTCGTGGGGCTGACGCGGCTGATCAGGGTCTGTTCGCCGGCGCCATTGAACAGCGAGCTGGCGCGGCCCATCTCAGCCGCCCCGCACCAGAGTCATCTGGGGTTCGTGCGCTAGGAACGGCGCCAGATTCGTGTTGAGGATGTCGCTTGCGGCCTTCTTGCCCAGGGCCATCAGCGTGCGCCGTGCGGCTTCGGTGGCGACGTCTAGGCCAAGATCCTTGGCCTGCTCATTCGACGGGAGCGCGTCCAGGCGGAAATAACGATCCTTTAGTTTGTGCTGCATCAGCTGATCCACAAGCTGCTGCTGCGACGAGATCGTGACGGAGAACAGACGGTTATCGTCCATCCAGCCCTGTATGCCCAATTCCCGGCCGGTCTCGAAGGACAGCGAATACATGTTGGTCGTCGTGCCGATGCTGAGGATGCGGACGGCGGTGCTAGGCACGTCAAAGAAGTGCTCAGCCTCGTGAAGGGCCAGAAGATCCGGCGCATTGGCGTACAGGCCGCCGTCGGCGTAGAGCTGGCCATCGACTTCCGCCAGTTCGAAGAACGTCGGCGCGGCCGATGTGGCCAGGGCCACGTCCACCACCTTGTATTTCCAGTCGCGCGTCCATACCGATTTGTGCCGGGTCTTGAAGACCTGTGGTTTGCCGCTGGTGACATTGACCGCGGGAATGCCGACGGCGTGTATGGCGTCGTTGAGCGTGGCGTCCTCAGGAATGAGACTCGTGATCACCTCGCGCAGCGCCTGTGACTTGTATCGTGGCCGATCCCAGTGCTGATAGATGTCTAGAGCCTTGGCGACTTTGCCCTTAGGTTTCTCGCGCGAAGGAAAGATCTTCTCCCCCGACTGTTCGAAGGCCTGTACGACCTTTAGCATGGGGACTTCGAACGCCACGGCCAGCGCGATGATGCCCCCGATCGAGGTGCCGTACGAGAGGTCAAACCGACGGCCGATGGGTTCGCCGATGTGATCTTCCATCTCCTGCAGTGCCCGCGCCGTGAAAAGGCCTCTGTAGCCTCCTCCGGTCAGTGCCAACGCCTGAAAAGGCCGCTCTTCGGTCCACGCCATACGCCCCCTCAACTAGATTTTGAGGGGAGAGGATACCAATCAACGGGTGTGTGCACGATCACTTCACGCATCTTCCGTCGCAATCGCCTCGATTTCTGTCGCTGCTGACTGAGCGACGGGTCTGGGCGGCACTTCGGTCGCAAATGCCGCGCGCCATCGAATGTCCGGTTGCGGCGGTAGTGGTCAGTAGGACCGCCGCCAGCGAATGACTCGGATCAGCCTCTTGCGGTCATGGGAGCGTTTAGGGGCTGCTAGACCGCAAGAACTTCTAGAAAAACCAAAGAAAAAGAGCGCTCAAACTGAGCGCTCTTTTTTATATAGCAACAAGCCCAAACAGGGCTGCGGTTTGCTTCGTATTTCTAGGTCGTCTTTACCCGTCAAGTTCGAGTTTACGACTTTGCCGTTACAAATGACCACCCCGCAAACCCGCATGAATGCATGAGGCTTGTTTACGACTTTATTTGCGTGTTTACGACTTTAATTACCCAGAATAGCGCCCCCAGGAGTGCAACGGTTATTCGACTGTCACACTCTTGGCGAGGTTTCTGGGCTTGTCCACGTCGGTGCCGCGCGCGCAGGCCGTGTGGTAGGCCAGCAGTTGCAGGGGCACGACGTGCAGCATCGGCGACAGCGGGCCGTAGTGCTCGGGCATGCGGATCACGTGCACGCCTTCGCTGCTCTCGATGTTGGTGCGCGCGTCGGCCAGCACGTACAGCACGCCGCCGCGCGCGCGCACTTCCTGCATGTTGCTCTTGAGCTTTTCCAGCAGTTCGTCGTTGGGCGCCACGGTGACCACGGGCATGCTGCTGGTGACGAGCGCCAGCGGGCCGTGCTTGAGCTCGCCCGCGGGGTAGGCCTCGGCATGGATGTAGCTGATTTCCTTGAGCTTGAGCGCGCCTTCGAGCGCGATCGGGTAGTGGATGCCGCGGCCCAGGAACAGCGCGTTCTCCATCCTCGCGAAGTCCTCGGCCCAGCTGATGACCTGCGGCTCCAGCGCCAGCACGGCCTGCAGGGCCGCCGGCAGGTGGCGCATGGCCTTGAGGTATTGCTCCTCGCTTTCCTCGGAGAGGCGGCCCTTGGCCTGCGCCAGCGCCAGGGTCAGCAGGAACAGGCCCGCGAGCTGCGTGGTGAAGGCCTTGGTGGAGGCCACGCCGATCTCGACGCCCGCACGCGTGACGTAGGCCAGCTGGCACTCGCGCACCATGGCGCTGGTGGCCACGTTGCAGACGGTGAGCGTGTGCCGCATGCCCAGGCCCTGCGCGTGGCGCAGCGCGGCCAGCGTGTCGGCCGTCTCGCCCGACTGGCTGATGGTCACCACCAGCGTACGCGGGTTGGGCACGCTGGTGCGGTAGCGGTATTCGCTGGCCACCTCCACCTGCGTGGGGATGGCGGCGATGGATTCGAGCCAGTACTTGGCCGCGCAGCCGCTGTAGTAGCTGGTGCCGCAGGCGAGGATGAGCACGGAGTCGATCTCCTTGAACACGCGCCAGGCCGCCGCGCCGGGCTGGCCGTGCCGGGTCGCGCCGTCGAACAGCTCGGGGGCGATGCCCTGCAGCCCCTCCAGGGTGTCGGCGATGGCGCGCGGCTGCTCGAAGATCTCCTTTTGCATGTAGTGGCGGTAGGGCCCGAGCTCGGCCGCGCCGCTGTGCGCATGCACGGTGCGCACGGGGCGGCTGTCCGCGGGCAACGGCTGGCCGTCGGGCCCGGTGATCCAGTAGCGGCCCAGCTGCAGGTCCACCAGGTCGCCCTCCTCCAGGTACACGATCTGGTCGGTGACGCCGGCCAGCGCCATGGCGTCGCTGGCCAGGAAGTTCTCGCCGTCGCCCACGCCCAGCACCAGCGGCGAGCCCGCGCGCGCGCCCACCACGCGGTGCGGCTCGTCCTTGTGGATCACGGCGATGGCGAATGCGCCGCGCAGCTTCCCGGCGGCGCTGCGCACGGCCTGGAACAGGTCGCCGTCGTACAGGCTGTCCACCAGGTGGGCGATGACCTCGGTGTCGGTCTGGCTGGAGAACACATAGCCGCGCGCCTGCAGCTGCGCGCGCAGCTCCTCGTGGTTCTCGATGATGCCGTTGTGCACCAGGGCCACGCGGCCGGCGCGCGCGGCATCGGCCGGCGCCTCGCCGGTGCCGTGGCTGAAATGGGGGTGGGCGTTGTGCACGGCCGGCGCGCCGTGCGTGGCCCAGCGCGTGTGGGCGATGCCGGTGGCGCCCTGCAGGCCGTCGTGGGCCACCTGCTCCAGCAGCTCGGCCACGCGCGCCGTGCTGCGGGCGCGCCGCAGGCCGCCCGTGGGCTGCCCGCCCAGGCTGGCTTCGTGCACGGCCACGCCGCAGGAGTCGTAGCCGCGGTATTCGAGCCGCTGCAGGCCCTGCACCAGGATGGGAACGATGTTGCGCGTGGATACCGCGCCGACGATGCCGCACATGAAAAGACTCCTGCCGATGAATGGGCGTGATGCTAGGGAACGTCGAAAGAAATTTTCTATCTAATTTCCATGAATTTTGTAGAAAGCTTTCATAAAAGATAATGAATGCAATATTCATTCGAATAAAGTATTCAAATGGAATACGATTTCACACCGGATACCATCGATCTGCAATTGCTGGACCTGCTGCAAAGCGATGCATCGCTGAGCAACCAGGCCCTGGCCGAGCGCGTACACGTCTCGCCCCCCACCTGCCTGCGTCGCGTGCGCAGGCTGCAGGCATCGGGCCTGATCGAGCGCCAGGTGGCCTTGCTGCAGCCCGACAGGCTGGCCGCGCTGCAGGGCCACGGGCTCACGGCCATCGTCGAGGTCTCGCTGGACCGCCAGGGCGCCGAGCACCTGGCCGCGTTCGAGGCCCGCGCCGTGGCCGACCCAGCGGTGCAGCAATGCTGGCGCGTATCGCCGGGGCCGGACTTCGTGCTCGTCGTCCATGCGCGCGACATGCCCGGCTACCTGGCGCTGTCGCAGCGCCTGTTCACCCAGGATGCGAACGTGCGCAACGTCAAGGCCTTCTTCGCCACGCACCGTGCAAAATTCGAGACAAAACTGCCTGTGGCGCTTTCCTGACAAGCGCCTGCAGCTACGAAAATAAAAGCACCGCATCGTGCGGTACTTGACCTTGCGCTCCATCGCCCCCACTCTCGCACGGTGATGCCAAGCATGGAGGACGCATGGAGTTCAAGGACTACTACAAAATCCTCGGCGTGGAGCGCGACGCCAGCGCGGCCGACATCAAGAAGGCCTACCGCAAGCTGGCGCGCAAGTACCACCCGGACGTGAGCAAGGAGGCCGACGCCGCCGCGCGCATGGCCGAGGTGAACGAGGCCAACACCGTGCTGTCGGACCCCGAAAAGCGCGCGGCCTACGACTCCCTGGGCCGCGAGGCGCCGCACCGCCCCGGCCAGGACTTCCGCCCGCCGCCCAACTGGGACGCCGGCTTCGAGTTCACCGGCGCCCCCGGCGCCGATGGCATGGACAGCGCCGAATTCAGCGACTTCTTCGAGCAGCTCTTCGGCCACGCGGCCCGGGCCCAGCGTTCCCAGCGCGGAGGCGGCGCCCAGGCCCGCGGCGCGGAACAGCCCCGCCAGCGCGGACGCGACCACCACGCCAGCATCGAGCTGGACCTGCACGACGCCTACCACGGCGCCCAGCGCACGCTGACGCTGCACGGCGCACGGCTGGACGAAGGCGGCCACCTCGTCAACGAAGAGCGCCAGCTGCAGGTGACCATCCCCAAGGGCGTGCGCGAGGGCCAGTTGATCCGCCTGACCGGCCAGGGCGGCCCGGGCCTGGGCGGCGCGCCTGCGGGCGACCTGTTCCTGGAAGTGCGCTTCAAGCCCGATGCGCGCTGGCGCGCCGAAGACCGCGACGTGTACCAGTCCGTTTCCGTGGCCCCGTGGGAGGCGGAGCTGGGCGGCGCCATCGAGGTGCAGACGCCCGGCGGCACCACTGTGGAAGTGACCGTGCCCCCGCGCTGGAAAAGCGGCCGCAAGCTGCGCCTGAAAGGGCGCGGCATACCCGCCGCCACCCCCGGCGACCTGTACCTGGAACTGCACGTGGCCCTGCCCGCCGCCGCCACGCCAGCGCAGCAGCAGGCCTACCGCGCATTTGCCCAGGCCTTCCCGCAATTCCAGCCCCGCAGCACATCCGGCACGCAAGGAGCTTGAACATGGCCACGCCCAACTTCCTCGACAACGCCCTGGCCGAACTGCTCGACGAACAGGCCCGCCTCACGCTGGACGACCTGGCGCGCTCGTGCTGCATGGCGCCCGGCTGGGTGATCGAACGGCTGGAGGCCGGCCTGCTGCACGGCGAACAGGCGGGCGGCCACTGGCAATTCACCAGCGCCACCGTGGTACGCGCGCGCCGCCTGGCGCGGCTGGAATCGACCTTCGACGCCGACCCCGAGCTGGCCGCGCTCACGGCCGACCTGATCGAAGAGGTGACGGCGCTGCGCCAGCGGCTGCGGCAGTTGGAGGGGCAGCTATAGCCCCTTCAAACAGCACCGGGGGCATTCATGCTCCGGTGCAACGAAAAAGCCACCGCCACTTTATCGCCTGCAAGCGTTTGAAAGAATGGCCAGGCGAATCGAAACCGAAGACAGTCGGCGAAGATTTCTTGTACCTGCCGCATAGGCGGCCATCCGACCTGCTTTTTATATTAATTGCAATATGGCCTGGACCTTCTTATCGATCAGGCCTATGGCTCACCGAAACCAGCGAAGTATGGTTTCAAGCTGATATTTCTCCAGTTGATTTGCCAAGAAATCGTTCAAACGTTGAGGGTCCGGGTCTTGGCGAACTGGCTCCACCATTTCCTCCCACCCTGCAAAATCATCCGGCTGGTTGAAAATTATGACACCGACCCCGTGCTTCTTGCCTTCTGAATACACCTCGGTCAATGTATCCTTCAACTGATCCGCCTGTGCATCCGGGACATGGAGGAGGACATAGGATTTCGTCGCGGCCCTGCGATGCGCCAAAGCCTCGTAAACAGCCGTGACGTCAATGGAATCCGATGGTTTGACCTCGAATGTAACGACATCGAAATGTCGCCCTGGAACATAAGGGTATGTGGATTGCGTGACCAGCACCAGATCAGGCCGCGACCACCGCCCGCCGGTATCGCGCCGCCCTTGGTTCGCTGTCGTGTGCACGATCTGATGATCCAACCGTTTTTCACGTGCCCATTCTTGACTGAGGACGGTGGCGATGGGCGGATAAAGATCTTGCTCTCGTATTTGTGGAGGAACTTCCGCGCACTGGTCGATCACTTCAGCGTCAGCCGGTTCAGTCTGAATGACCCGGAAAATCAAGCCTCCACGGCCACGCCCCACCGATAGCACGCCTTGATCTATCAGTGCATTGCGGACACTCCAGTATTTGTCTCTCTCCCAGCCCAACTGACGCTGCAACTCAGGGTTCGTGATAGTGCTCCCATCTTGTGGGACGCGCTCAAAAAACGAGCTCTCTTCTTCTGTCATGGATATTTTATCAGTTGATAGTCAAGCGCCTCGAAAACGCCGCAAAGCCGACGCCACAATTGGAATCCGACCCCAGTTATACAAACAATAGAAAGGGGGGGATGTCTCCCCCTTCTCTATTTACGCCGTGCAGAAATTAGGTGCGACATTCAGCCGGTACATACTTATCATTGATTGTGCCCTTTACTACAGCGGCGTTAGCAGCAGTGCTATTTTTAGAAGCGCAAACCCAAGTAATGGAACCTGCCGTAGGAATGGTCGAGCCAGTTGCAGTGCCAGCCAGCGCCGTACCAGCTGCTCGGCTACCATCCAGGGGAGTCAGCACCAGAGTTTTGCCACCGTCAATCGCGTTATCGTACGTAATGGTAATTGCACCCGTTGCTGTTGCAATCTCAACCTTTGCAACATTCTTTGTGGCGGCCGGCGCAATCCACCCAGATGCAAATGGCGCGCCATTAGCAGCATTTTCCGAGACTGCGGCCTTGGCACTTCCAGCCAAAGACAAGCCTTCAGTCACTTTGGCTCGCACTGTGTAATCTTGGTAAGCCGGCAGCGCCACAGCCGCCAAAATACCAATGATCGCCACAACGATCATCAGTTCGATCAAGGTAAAACCGGCCTGGGCGCGGCGCATGGCAGTGGATTTCATGAAATTCCTCCAGTTGGGTAATGGGCCGGCAATTACCGGTCGCATTACACTTAGCAACAGTCATGCCAACTGGTTTCTATTGGTTTCCACGTGTTTCAGGCCGGTTTGATACCCGAACCATCATCCCAATGGTTTTTGACACGGCTTTTGCCGTGTCATGGCATGCCGCCACGCATGCCAAATCAGGTTTGCCGGCGCGAAATAGAATGACCGGCCATAGGAGAGAAAAAACATGGACACCATCAGCCTGGATGCATCGGTCGCGATTACCGGCATCAGCCGCAGCACGCTATGGCGCCGCGTGACGGACGGCACGATCGGCCGGGGCGGCAAGGACGGGCGCAGCCGCGCCATGCTGGCGCTGGGCGACGTGCTGGGCCTGGTGAGCGTGCCCCTGGATGCCGATGACATTGCCGTGCTGCTGCGCGCCGATGCGGGCGATGCCGATGCCCAAGCCGACATGGGCGCGCTGTTCTATGTGGCGGGCGCACACAAGGCGGCGCTGTATTGGCTGAACGAGGCCGCCGCGCAGGGCAATGCCGAGGCCATGCAGTGGCTGGGGACCGCCTACGCTTCGGGGGGGGGGGGGGGGGGGGGGCAAAAAAAAAAAAAAAAAAAAAAAACAAAAAAAAAAAAAAAAAAAAAAAAAAAAAAAAAAAAAAAAAAAAAAAAAAAAAAAAAAAAAAAAAAAAAAAAAAAAAAAAAAAAAAAAAAAAAAAAAAA
>NZ_JBTNEH010000022.1:0-79153 GCF_054512775.1 Alicycliphilus sp. T452 | reverse complement strand
GCAGCTTATGCGTGAGTGGGAGGAGCAGACCGAGCGTCTCATCGACTTGGAAGTACCGCGCCAACCTTGACCTTCCCGCGACCGGGAAATTACGCGCAAATGCGTCTGGCGACCTGCGGAAAGTAAGTCCAGATAAGCGCTAGAGGCCATTTTTATGCTTGAATCCGAGGGCGTGCGCCGTACTCAGGCGATCGTCAGGCGGCCAGGCACTGCGCCGCGGCGCGCACGCAGTTGCGCCCCGCGCGCTTGGCGCGGTACAGCGCATCGTCGGCCAGCGATATCAGCTGCTCCGGCGCGCAATCGCCATCCGGCACCAGCGCCGACAGGCCTATGCTGACGGAGACACGTACGGCGTCCCGGCCATCGACGGAGACGGGGTGGTTCTCGACGTCCTGCCTGATCAGTTCGGCGATATGGAGCGCGCCCTCCAGGTCCATGCTGGTGATGACGGCGAATTCCTCGCCGCCGAAACGCGCCGCGGTGTCGCTGCCGCGCAGCAGGCGCTGCTTCAGTATCCGGCTCACCTGGCGCAGGCAATCATCGCCCGCCAGGTGCCCGTAGGTGTCGTTGAATTGCTTGAAATGATCGGCATCGATCATGAGCAGCGCCAGCGGATGATGGAGGCGGCGCGCACGCTGCCACTCCCGGGCGAGGGTGTCGTCGAAATGGCGGCGGTTGGCCAGACCCGTCAGGCCGTCCGTGGTGGACAGCGCCTCCAGGCGCTGGTTCGCGATCGTCAGCGCCTCGGTGCGCTCCGCCACCCGCTTGTCCAGGGTGGCCGTGAGCTCGCGTGCCGTCTGCAGGGCCGTCGCGAGCTGGCTGGCCAGCGTCCCGCCCATCACAACGACGGTGCTGGGTATCACATAGGTGATGAGGTAGATGCCCTCGAAGGCCGACCGGCCGGTGAGCCGGAACCAGTCGATGAAGCTGACCACCACCACCGCGAAGAACGACAGTGCCATCCACAGGCCAGCCTTGCGGTGAGAACGCCATGCCCAGCGGATGGCGGCCACGGCCAGCAGCGGCCCGAACAGCATGAAAGGCACGTACAGCAGCGCGACGACGGTGCGGTTGCTGCCGCTGAACCACACGGCCGCGGGCCCCAGCAGCATGAACACGACAAGCCCGCGCCGCACCCAGGGCCAGTCGCGGCGGAAGAAGGACAGCACCGTGAGCATCAAGAGCGGCACCATGGCCTGGTTGACGCTGAACACGAACCAGCTGAAGAGCTGCGGCGGCACGGGCGGCGCGGTGAGCGTGTAGTTGAGGTTGCTCAGTGCGATGGCCAGGGCCGTGGTGCCGAACCAGCCGTACAGGCGGTCCCCCCGCAGCGCCAGCGACACGCACAGCGCAATGCCCCCCATGCAGAACGCCGCCCATGCCAGGCCATTGGCCACGGTCACCTGCACGAACCTGCGCCACCCGTACGCGCCGTCGCGGAGCTGGTGCGCAGGCCCTATCGTCACGGTCGACAGGCCGTTCATCTGCCGGTTTGTGGCGAAGATCTCGAACTCCAGCGTATTGGCCCCGACCCGCCAATGGCTTGCGGGCAGCGCGAACAGGTAGGGGCGGTGCAGGCAGCGCAGCCGCTCCAGCGCATCGAGATCGCAGGCCCCGACGCGCTCCCCGTTGAGCATGAGCCGGCCCGCCAGGCTCATCTTGGGCACATAGACACCCAGCGGCTCGTCCCCCGCGGCTGCGACGGCCGCCGCCGGCAGGTCGAAATCCAGGCGGTAGCGCACGCGGCTGCCCTCGGGGGCGAAGTCGGCGGGGCCGAGCACATGGGGAAGGGAGACCTCCTGCGTGCCCGCCAGCGAAGTGAGCACCGCCGCCTGGAGCACCTGGGGCGCCGCCGCCGAGGCGCTGGCGCACAGCATGCCCCAGAGCCAGCACAGCAGGACCGGCCACAGCCGGACGGGGGAAAGGCAAAAGAACCGTTGCATGCATGGGGATACCGGCGCCAAGTACCCCGCGGCTCCGGGGCTTCGCCGATATCGACAGGTGAAACGCCGGATTATCCTATGCCCCCCTTCGCGGCCCTTCCGATGTCAAAGGAGCACGATGTCGTACTGCTCCTGCCCCACGGCCGTTTCTGCCTGCAGCGAGATCGGCTTGCCGATGAAGTCGGACAGTCCCGCCAGGTGCTGGCTTTCCTCGTCGAGGAACAGCTCCACCACCTTGGGAGAAGCAATCACGCGGAATTCGCGCGGGTTGAACTGGCGCGCCTCGCGCAGCAACTCGCGCAGGATGTCGTAGCACACGGTGCGCGCCGTCTTGACCTCGCCCACGCCGTGGCACGTGGGGCACGGCTCGCAGAGCATGTGGGCGAGCGACTCGCGCGTGCGCTTGCGCGTCATCTCCACCAGGCCCAGCTGCGAAAAGCCGCCCACCATGGTCTTGACCCGGTCGCGCGCGAGCTGCTTCTTGAATTCGGCGAGCACGGCCGCCTGGTGGTCCTCGCGCAGCATGTCGATGAAGTCCGCTATCACGATGCCGCCCAGGTTGCGCAGGCGCAGCTGGCGCGCGATGGCGCCGGCGGCCTCCAGGTTGGTCTTGAAGATGGTGTCGTCGAAATTGCGCGCACCCACGTAGCCGCCGGTGTTCACGTCGATGGTCGTGAGCGCCTCGGTCTGGTCCACGATCAGGTAGCCGCCGGACTTCAGGTCCACGCGCCGGCCCAGGGCACGGGCGATTTCCTCGTCGATCGCATAGAGGTCGAAGATCGGCCGCTCGCCCTTGTACAACTCGAGCTTGGCCACCGCCGCCGGCATGAACTCCCGCCCGAACTTCTGCAGCGCGGCAAACTGCTCGCGCGAGTCCAGGCGTATGCTTTGCATCTCCTCGCCCACCAGGTCGCGCAGCACACGCTGCAGCAGGCTCAGGTCCTGGTACAGCAGCGAGGTCGGCGGGCGGTTCAGCGCCGCCTGGCGCACGCCCGCCCAGGTCTTGCGCAGATAGGTGATGTCCTCGGCCAGCTCCGCATCGCTGGCATCCTCGCCATTGGTGCGCAGGATGAAGCCTCCGCCACCGCCCGCGGACTTGTCGCCCACCAGCGCCTGCAGGCGCGCGCGCAGCGCGTCGCGCTCCTCCTGGGGAATTTTCTGCGAGATGCCGATGTGGTCGTCCTGCGGCAGGAACACCAGCAGCCGCCCGGCGATGCTGATCTGGGTGGAAAGACGCGCGCCCTTGGTGCCGATCGGGTCCTTGATGACCTGGACCATCAGCGACTGGCCCTCGAAGACCTGCTTCTCGATCGGCACAAGCGGCTCGTTCTTGCGCGCGAACATGGGCGCCTCGCCCCCCTCCTGGCGCTGCCACACGTCGGCCACGTGCAGGAAGGCGGCGCGCTCCAGGCCTATATCGATGAAGGCCGACTGCATGCCGGGCAGTACGCGCGAGACCTTGCCCAGGTACACGTTGCCGACCAGGCCGCGCTCCAGGGCGCGCTCCACGTGCAGCTCCTGCACGGCGCCGTTTTCGACCACCGCCACGCGCGTTTCCTGGGGCGACCAGTTGATGAGAATGTCTTGTTGCATGGGCTTTGCCGGATGAGGCGCCCATGATGCCTGAAACCGGCCCGCCCCACGGGCCGGCCTGACGGCCTCCTCACACCATCGTCGCCTGCATGCCCCGCATCAGCTGCGGCTGCAGCGCCACCACCTCGCCCACCACGATGAGCGCCGGCGGCCGCACCTTGTGCTGCCGCGCCAGGGCTGGCAATTCCTGCAGCGTGCCGGTGACGCAGCGCTGGCCGGGCAGCGATGCCTGCTCCACCAATGCCGCGGGCGTGCTGGCGGGCAGACCGTGGCGCACGAGCTGCTCGCAGATCACGGGCAGCGTGCCCATGCCCATGTAGATCACCACGGTCTGGCGCGGGCGGGCCAGCGCCTCCCAGTCCAGCGCCACCTCGTTGTCGCCGCGCAGGTGGCCGGTGGCGAACACCAGCGTGGCCGCGTGGTCGCGGTGCGTCAGGGGAATGCCGGCGCAGGCGCCCGCCCCCTGGGCGGCCGTGATGCCGGGCACCACGTCGAAGGCGATGCCGGCCTCGGCCAGCGCCTGCGCCTCCTCGCCGCCGCGTCCGAAGATGAAGCCATCGCCGCCCTTGAGCCGCACCAGGTTGCGCCCGCTGCGCGCCAGACGCACCATGAGGTCGATGATGGACTCCTGGGGCAGCGTGTGGTGCGAGGACTCCTTGCCCACGTAGATCAGGTCGGCATCCTCGGCCACGTAGCGCAGCACCTCCTTGCCCACCAGATGGTCGTAGAGCACCAGGCGGGCCCCGCGCAAGGCCTTCACCGCGCGCAAGGTGAGCAGTTCCGGATCGCCCGGGCCGGCCCCCACCAGGGTCACGCGCCCCGGGAGGGTGGGCATGCCAGGCGCACCTGCGGCGGGAGTGGCGGTGAACCAGCGTGCATCTTCTATGAAGCTCATGTCGGCCTTTCTTGGCAGATCGTGGGATGGGCTCCATTGTTCAAAGACCACACCGCGTCCGTCCTTGAACCAGTTCAAGGACAGTTTGCAATGTCCGCGGCGACGATATGGTCACTCGCATAAAGAGGGAATGGACAGCGACCTCGCGAGATGGCCCCATGCATCCGCAGGGAGCCACCTAAGCGCTGATCCGCGACGCAGAGGACCCACAATGACAGCAAAGAGGATTGCCAGGCTGGTTGCGCTTGCGGCCGCCACCCTGGTGTCGGCCACAGCAATGGCCCAGAATGCCAAACCGGTCTCGGAGACCGAGAAGAACTACATGGGTGCCGGCAGCTCGCCCGTAGGCGATGTGCCCATGTACCAGAGCACGAACCCCAAGGCCCCGAAGATGACGCAGGCCGAGTTCGACCGCGCGCGCCAGATCTACTTCGAGCGCTGCGCCGGCTGCCACGGCGTACTGCGCAAGGGCGCCACGGGCAAGCCTCTCACGCCCGACATCACGCTGGAGCGAGGCACCGACTACCTCAAGACCTTCATCGCCTACGGTTCGCCGGCCGGCATGCCCAACTGGCTGACCTCGGGCGACTTCGACGAGGCGACCGTGGACCTGATGGCGCGCTACGTGCAGCAAGACCCTCCCACACCGCCCGAGTTCTCGCTGGCGGACATGGAGAAGACGCGCAAGGAATACGTGCCCGTCGCCCAGCGGCCCACGAAGAAGATGAACAACTACAACATCAACAACATCATGTCGGTCACCCTGCGGGATGACGGCACGATCGCGCTGATCGATGGTGACACCAAAGAGATCATCAACATCGTCAAGACCGGCTACGCGGTGCACATCTCGCGCATGTCGGCTTCTGGTCGCTACCTGTATGTGATCGGCCGCGACGCACGCCTGAACCTGATCGACCTGTGGATGGAGAAGCCCGACAACGTGGCCGAGATCAAGATCGGCCTGGAGGCGCGCTCGGTCGAGACCTCCAAGTTCAAGGGCTGGGAAGACAAGATCGCCATTGCCGGCACCTACTGGCCGCCGCAGTTCGTGCTGATGGACGGTGACACGCTCAAGCCGCGCAAGGTCGTCGGCACGCGCGGCATGGACATCAACAACCAGTACCACCCCGAGCCCCGCGTAGCCGCCATCGTGGCCAGCCACCAGAAGCCCGAGTTCCTGGTCAACGCCAAGGAAACCGGCAAGATCTGGATGGTGGACTACACCGACCTGACGAACCTGAAGACGACGCAGATCGACACCGCCAAGTTCCTGCACGACGGCGGCTTCGACGCCTCGCGCCGCTACTTCCTGACGGCAGCCAACGCCTCCGACAAGGTCGTGGTGATCGACACCAAGACCAGCAAGCTGGAAGCCATCGTGGACGTGGGCAAGATCCCGCACCCGGGCCGCGGCGCCAACTTCAAGCATCCGAAGTTCGGCCCCGTCTGGGCTACCTCGGGCCTGGGCGACGAGAGCATCGCGGTGATCGGCACCGACCCGGCCAAGCACAAGGCCAACGCCTGGAAGGTGGTGCAGTCGCTCAAGGGCCAGGGCGGTGGTTCGCTGTTCATCAAGACGCACCCCAAGTCCAACAACCTGTGGGTCGATACCGCGCTCAACCCCGATCCCAAGATCAGCCAGAGCGTGGCCGTGTTCGACATCCGCGACCTGTCCAAGGAGCCTCAGGTCATCGACATCGCCGCCTGCGCCAAGCTGGACGACGACGGCGCCAAGCGCGTGGTGCAGCCCGAGTACAACCAGAAGGGCGACGAGGTCTGGTTTTCCGTCTGGAGCGCCAAGAACAAGAAGTCGGCCATCGTGGTGGTCGACGACAAGACCCGCACCTGCAAGGCCGTGCTCAACGACCCGAGGCTGATCACGCCCACAGGCAAGTTCAACGTGTACAACACGCAGCACGACGTCTATTGATGCCGTAACCCGGGACCCGCCATGGCACGCAACGCACTCCTCTCCCTCACCCTGGCGCTCGCAGCAGCGGCGGCGGGCGCGCAAACGCCAGCCGCCCCCGCGCCCGAGCGCGCCGCACAGCTGGTGCGCATGGTGCGGCAGGACTGCGGCTCGTGCCATGGCATGCGTCTCACCGGAGGCCTGGGCCCGGCGCTCACGCGCCAGGCCCTGGCCGCCAAGCCTCCCGAATACCTGGCCGCCGTCATCATCCACGGCATCCCCGGCACGCCCATGCCGCCCTGGAGCGCACTGCTCAGCGGCACGGAGGCCCTGTGGATCGCCCAACAGCTGGCCAGCGGTTTCCCCGAAGAAATGAGGAGCCAAGCCCCATGAAAAGGCGCTCCCTGCTGTCGTTCGCCGCCGCGGCCCCACTGCTGGCAGGCGGCTGCGCAGCCACCTCCGCATCCTCCGCCACGTCCAAGGCCTCCGCCCTGCAGGGCACGGGCGACCTGGGCGTGGTCATAGAGCGCGCCAAAGGCGCGCTCACCCTCGTCAACACCAGCCGGCGCGAGGCCGCAGGCCGCGTCGAGGGCCTGGGCGACCTCTCCCACGCCTCGGTGGTGTTCTCGCGCGACGAGCGCTTCGCCTATGTCTTCGGCCGCGACGGCGCGCTGACCCGCGTGGACATCCTGGAGCAGCGCATCACCCACCGCGTCATGCAGGCGGGCAACTCGATCGGCGGCGCCATCAGCGCCGACGGCAGCCTGGTCGTGGCGCAGAACTACACGCCCGGCGGCATCAAGGTATTCGACGCCGCCACGCTGGAGCTTCTTTCCGACATCCCCGCCCTCATGCCCAATGGCGAGCGCTCGCGCGTCGTGGGCCTGGCCGACCTGCCCCAGCGCCGCTTCGTCTACAGCCTGTTCGACGCCGAAGCCATCTGCATCGCCGACTGCAGCGACCCGAGAAAGCCCCGGGTCACCACGCTGGCCGGCATCGGCCGCCAGCCTTACGACGCCCTGCTCTCGCCCAACGGCCGCCACTACATCGCCGGCCTGTTCGGCGAGGACGGCCTGGCCATGGTGGACCTGTGGGATGCCACGCCGCGCGCGCGCCGCATCCTGGCCGGCTACGGGCGCGGCGAAAAGCCCCTGCCCGTCTACAAGATGCCCCACCTGCGCGGCTGGGCCATGGCCGGGGGGCGCGCCTACCTGCCCGCCATCGGCCGCCACGAGGTGCTTGTCGTCGATACCGCCACCTGGGCCGAGGTCGGCCGCATTCCCGTCGCGGGCCAGCCCGTGTTCGTCATGGCGCGCCCCGACGGCCGCCAGGTGTGGGTCAATTTCTCGGTGCCGGACTACAACCGCGTGCAGGTCATAGACACGCCCAGCGGGCAGGTGATCGACACCATCGCGCCCGGCAAGGCCGTGCTGCACATGGAGTTCACGCCGCGCGGCGAATCGGTGTGGATCAGCTGCCGCGACGACAACCGCGTGCAGGTGTACGACACGCACACCCGGCAACTGCAGGCCAGCCTGCCCGTGGATGCGCCCAGCGGCATCTTCTTCACCGCACGTGCCCAGCGCATGGGGTTTTGAGCCGTGCACACCGCGCAGCACCACCTCGACCTGGCCCTGCTCAACCCCTGGCAGCGCGGCTTTCCCCTGTGCCACGAGCCCTTTGCCCTGATCGGCGAGCGCCTGGGCATGGATGCCGAAGACGTACTGTCCCGCTACCAGCGCCTGCAGCGCCAGGGCAGCCTGAGCCGCATCGGGGCGGTGTTTGCTCCCGGCGCGGGCGGCGCATCGCTGCTGGCAGCCATGGCCGTGCCGCCGCAGCGGCTAGAGGCCGTCGCCGCCATCGTTTCCAGCCACGCCGGCGTCAACCACAACTACGAGCGCGAACACGCCACCAACCTGTGGTTCGTAGCCACCGGGCCCGACGCCGCACAGGTCGAAAAACTGCTGTGCAGCATCGAGGCCGAGACTGGCCTGCCCGTGCAGCGCCTGCCCATGCTGCGGCCCTACCGCATCGACACCGGGTTCGACCTGCGCGCCAGCCAGTCGCCCTCCAGCGGCGCCACCCACTGGGCGCAAACGCCGCTGCAGGCGCAAGACCAGCCCCTGGCGGCCCTGGCCGAGCGGGGGCTGCCCTTGGTGGAGCGGCCGTACGACCTGTGGGCCGAGCAGCTGCAGCAGCCCGTAGAGGCCGTGCTGCGCACCCTGCAGCGCTGGCTCGACGAGCGCACCGTCAGCCGCTTCGGCGTGGTGGTGCGCCACCATGAACTGGGCTTCACGGCCAACGCCATGACTGTGTTCGACGTGCCCGAGAGCGAGGTGGACGCCTGCGGCGAAGCCCTGGCAAGTGTGCCGGGAGTGACCCTGGCCTACCAGCGCGCACGCACCCGCGACTGGCCCTACAACCTGTACTGCATGGTGCATGGGCGCGACCGCGACAGCGTGCACGCCACCGTCGCGCGCGCCGTGGCCCAGGCCGGCCTGGCAGGCAAGCCCCAGGCCACGCTGTTCTCGCTGCGCCGCTTCAAGCAGACCGGCGCGCGCCGCTTCACCCCGCCCGCGCCCGCCATGCCCCGCACCCTGCCCATCCACCAGAAGGAGCGCTGCATGCTCACGCCCGAAGACGCTTGCCTGATCGACCACCTGCATGGTGGCTTTCCGCTCGTGGACAGGCCCTTTGCCGCCGTGGGCGAGCAGCTCGGCTGGAGCGAGGAGCGCGTCATCGAACGCCTGCACCAGCTGCTGGCCCAGGGCGTGCTCACGCGCTTCGGCCCGCTCTTCCAGATCGAGCGCGCCGGCGGCCAGTTCGTGCTCGCGGCGATCGCCGTGCCCGAGGAGCGCTTCGACGTGGTGAACGCCGTGGTCAACAGCTTTCCCGAGGTGGCGCACAACTACCGGCGCACGCACCGGCTCAACATGTGGTTCGTCGTCGCCGCCGAATCGCCCGCGCTGGCCCAGGATGCCATCGCCCGCATCCAGGACGCGGTGGGACTCGAAGTCTTCGCCTTCCCCAAGGAAGAGGAGTATTTCGTCGAGCTGCGCCTGCCCGCCCTGCCCCAGACCGGAGAACGCCATGGCGCTGGATGCCTTTGACCGCGCGCTGATCGCCGCCACGCAGGGCGGCCTGCCCCTGGTGGCCCGCCCCTACGAGGCCGTGGGTGCCATGCTGGGCGTGCCCGGCGAGCAGGTGCGCGAACGCCTGGCGCAGATGCTGGCGCAGGGGCTGATCCGCCGCATCGGCGCCGTGCCCAACCACTACCGCCTGGGCTATACCGCCAACGGCATGAGCGTGTGGGACGTGGCCGACGAGCGCGTTTCCGAGCTCGGCCCGCTGGTGGCCCAGCTGCCCGGCGTATCGCACTGCTACCGCCGCCCACGCCACCTGCCCGGCTGGCCCTACAACCTGTTCGCCATGCTGCACGGCACCAGCCGCGAGGCCGTGGAGCACCAGGCACAGGACATCGTGGCCCTGCTGGGCGACGCCTGCCGCGGGCACGATATCCTGTACTCCACGGCCATCCTGAAGAAAACCGGCCTGCGTTTGAAAGATTGACAAGAGGCCCACACCATGTTTCGCATCAGCCAATACATGCGCGAACTCGCGCAGGCACAAGCCACAGGCGAATACCCCCTCACCAAGGACCGCAAGGCGCGCGGCCCGGTCGTCATCTGGAACCTGATCCGTCGCTGCAACCTCACCTGCAAGCATTGCTACGCCCTGTCCGCCGACCACGACTACGCGGGCGAACTCTCGCTGCAGGAAGTGTTTACGGTGATGGACGACCTCAAGGCCTTCGGCGTGCCCGCGCTCATCCTCTCGGGGGGCGAGCCGCTGCTGCGCGCCGACATCTTCGAGATCTCCGCCCGCGCGCGCGAGATGGGCTTCTACACCGGCCTGTCCACCAACGGCACGCTGATCGACGCGCCCATGGCGCGGCGCATCGCCGATGCGGGCTTCGACTACGTGGGCATCAGCCTCGACGGCCTGAAGGCCACGCACGACAAGTTCCGCCGCCTCGAAGGCGCGTTCGACCGCAGCCTGGCCGCGATCGGCCACCT
This sequence comes from Alicycliphilus sp. T452, assembly GCF_054512775.1. Taxonomy (NCBI): domain Bacteria; kingdom Pseudomonadati; phylum Pseudomonadota; class Betaproteobacteria; order Burkholderiales; family Comamonadaceae; genus Alicycliphilus; species Alicycliphilus sp. T452. The sequence continues at coordinate 68,734 of NZ_JBTNEH010000022.1, read as the reverse complement.
CGACGAAGTGGGCGTGAAAGTGGGCCTGCGCTACACGATGACGGCCATGAACGGCCACGACCTGCCCGCCCTGCTCGACCTGATGCAGGAGGTGGGCGCGCACAAGTTCTATTTCTCGCACCTCAACTACGCCGGGCGCGGCAACATCCACCGCGACAAGGACGCCCAGCACCAGGCCACGCGCGCGGCCATGGACATGCTGTTCGACCGCGCCTGGGCCGCCGCGCAGGCGGGCAGCATGGACGACTACGTGAGCGGCAACAACGACGCCGACGGCCCCTACCTGCTGCAATGGGTGCGCCGGCACCTGCCGCAGTGGGAAGAACCGCTGCGCCAGCGCCTCGTGGCCTGGGGCGGCAACGCCAGCGGCCAGCAGATCGCCAACATCGACAACCTGGGCCACGTGCACCCCGACACCATGTGGTGGCACCACGACCTGGGCTGCGTGCGCGACCGCCCCTTCTCCGAGATCTGGAACGACGTCAGCGACCCGCTGATGGCCGGCCTCAAGCAGCGCCCGCGCCCGGTGCAGGGCCGCTGCGGCGGCTGCAGGCACCTGGCCATCTGCAACGGCAACACCCGCGTGCGCGCCCAGCAGCTCACGGGCGACTTCTGGTTCGAGGACCCGGGCTGCTACCTGACGGACGCCGAAGTCGGCGCCGCCTCCACGCCGTTCGAACCCGTTGCCAAGCGCCGCACCGGCCGCACGATCGAAATTGCCCATGCCTGACCTGCCACGCCCTGCCCTGCGCGCCGCCGCCATCCTCGCCCTGGCCCTCGCCGGCCCCCTGCACACTGCCCATGCTGCGGCCGGCACGCTCGACGCCCCCGCCCTGTACCAGCAGCATTGCGCCAGCTGCCACGGCGCCCAGCGCACGGGACTGATGGGCCCGGCCCTGCTGCCCGAAAGCCTGGAGCGCACCCGGCCCGCCGAGGTGCTGCGCGTCATCCGCGAGGGCCGCCAGGCCACGCAGATGGCGGGCTATGCCGGCCAGCTCTCGGGCGCAGAGATCCAGGCCCTGGCGGACTGGATACGCACCCCGGCCGTGCCCGCGCCGCGCTGGGGCGAGGCCGACATCCGCGCATCGCGCATCGCCACCCCGCTGCCGGACGACGAGCCCGTCAGGCCGAAGTGGAGCGCCGACCCCATGAACCTGTTCGTGGTGGTCGAGGGCGGGGACCACCATGTCTCGCTGCTCGACGGCGACCGCTTCACGGTCATCACGCGCTTCGCCAGCCGCTACGCCCTGCACGGCGGGCCGAAGTTCACGCCCGACGGGCGCTACGTCTTCTTCGGCTCGCGCGACGGCTGGATCACCAAGTACGACCTGTGGCGCCTGCAGGTGGTGGCCGAGGTGCGCGCGGGCCTCAACATGCGCAACGTGGCCGTGAGCGGCGACGGCCGCTGGATCATGGCCGCCAACTACCTGCCGCACAGCCTGGCGCTGTTCGACGCCGACCTCAACCTCGTCAAGACCTACGAGGCCGCCACACTCGACGGCAAGGCGAGCTCGCGCGTCTCCGCCGTCTACGACGCCACGCCCAGGAACAGCTTCGTCGTGGCGCTCAAGGACATTCCGGAGATCTGGGAGATCTCCTACGACAAGAAGGCCGCGCCCATCTACGACGGCCTGGTGCACGACTACAAGATGGGCGAGGCCATTGCCAAGCCCGGCTACCTGGGCGTGCGCCGCACGCCGCTGTCCGAGCCGCTGGACGACTTCTTCTTCGACCAGAGCTACCGCCACGTGCTGGGCGCCACCCGCCCCCAGGCCGGCAAGTCCGAGGCCGCCAGCGCCCAGGTGGTGAACCTGGACGTGCGCCGCAAGATCGCCGACCTGCCCATCGCCGGCATGCCCCACCTGGGATCGGGCATCACCTTCGCGTGGAACGGCACCACCGTGCTCGCCAGCCCCAATCTGGGCGGCACGGGCGTGGACGTGATCGACATGCAAAGCTGGAAGAACCTGCGCACCATCCCCACGCCCGGCGCCGGCTTCTTCATGCGCAGCCATGAAAACACGCCCTATGCCTGGACCGACTCCATGATGAGCAAGGACGCCAAGGACCGCCTCACCATCATCGACAAGCGCACCCTGGAGCCCGTGGCCGAGGTGCGCGAGCCGGGCAAGACGCTCGCCCACATCGAGTTCACGCGCGACGGCCGCTACGCGCTGGCCAGCGTCTGGGAAATGGACGGCGCCCTCATCGTCTACGACGCCGCCACCTTCCGGGAAGTCAAGCGCCTGCCCATGGCCAAGCCGGTGGGCAAATACAACGTGTGGAACAAGATCACCCGCAGCGAAGGCACCTCGCATTGACGGCACCCCGGCCATCCACGGAAGCGCGCCCGGCAGGCCCCGCGCATGGCCGGTGTGCGAATCGTGGCGAAATTGGCGGATTTCATGGAAATACATGAATATTTCCCCCCATACGGGTTATTACCAACAATAATCCCCCTTCATGGACATCCAGCAATTCGACATCCCGCGCTACCTTGCTGCCCTGCCGCTATTCCAGGAAATGACGCCTGCCGAGCTGCAGCGGCTGGCCACGGGCTGCCGGTTGCGCCGCTACGCACGCGGAGACAGCGTCTTCCACGTGGGCATGCCCTGCGAGGAATTCCACGTGACGGTCACCGGACAGATCAAGCTGTTCGCCATCTCGCCCACGGGGCAGGAGAAAGTGATCGAGCTCGCCGGCCCCGGCGTGAGCTTCGCCGAGGCGCTGATGTTCACCGACAAGCCCTACATCATCAACGCCCAGGCGCTGGCGGATGCGCTGGTGCTCAGCGTCGGCAAGGCGGCCGTGGTGCGCGAGATCGAGAACGACCCGCGCTTTGCCATGCACATGCTGGCGGGCATCTCACGCCGCCTGCACGGCCTGGTGCATGACGTGCAGGCCTATTCGCTGCACAGCGGCATGCAGCGCGTGATCGGCTATCTGCTGCACTCGCTGCCCGAGGACAGCGCCAACGGCGCCGGCGCCACGGGGTGCAAGGACGGAGTCACGCTGAACGTGTCGCTGCCGGTGAGCAAGGCCACCATCGCCTCGCGCCTGTCCATCACGCCCGAGTATTTCTCGCGCGTGCTGCACGATCTGGAAGAGGCCGGCCTGATACGCATCGACAAGCGCGACATCCACATCCCCAACGCGGCGCGGCTGGCCAGCCACACGCTGCAGTAGTCATTCCATTTCCCAATCCATTGAGTACGCGAAGGCGAAGCGCAGACAGTACAACCAGTACGGCCACAGCGAAGCCGACAAAGTAATCGGTTGATTGAGAAATGGAATCAGTCGCGCAGCACCCCGGCGGCGCGCAACAAGCCGGCCGTCTCGAACAGCGGCAGCCCCATGATGCCGGTGTAGCTGCCGTCCATGTTCTCCACGTATTGGGCCGCCGGACCCTGGATGGCATAGGCGCCCGCCTTGCCCATGGGCTCGCCGCTGGCCACGTAGGCGGCGATCTGCGCCGGCGTCATGGCGGCAAAGCGCACGCGCGAGACCGACAGCGCCGCCAGGCGCCGCCCGCCCGCCTGCAGCGCCACGGCGGTGAGCACCTGGTGCTCGCGGCCCGACAGCTCTGACAGCATGCGCGCGGCGTCCCGCGCGTCCTCGGGCTTGCCATAGATGCGGCCGTCCAGCGCCACCGTGGTGTCCGAGCACAGGATGGGCGCGGGCGCCAGGCCGCGGCGCGCATGGCGCAGGACGGCGGCATCTAGCTTGAGCGCGGTCACGCGCTGCACGTAGGCCACCGGGGACTCGCCGGGCTGCACGGCCTCCAGGCCTTCCGCGTCTTCATGGGGGTCGGGCAGCAGCAGTTCGTGGCGCACGCCCAGCTGCTCCAGCAGCTGGCGCCGGCGCGGGCTTTGCGAGGCGAGGTAGATGAAGTCGGCCATTGCAGATTTTATGGTCGGATCGCGGCGCAGCGCCCATCCAGCAAGCGCTGACAGCTATCAAAACAGGATCATTCGCGGTGATAGGGATGGCCCGCGTTCACCGACCAGGCGCGGTACAGCTGCTCTATGAGCAGCACGCGCACCATGGCGTGCGGCAGCGTCAGGTCCGACAGGCGGATGCGCTCGTGCGCGGCTTGGCGAAAGGCCGGGTCCAGCCCGTCGGGGCCGCCAATGACCAGGGCCACGTCGTCGCCGCCCAGCTGCCAGCCCTTGAGCCTCTCGGCCAGCGCCTTGGTGGTCAGGCTGGTGCCGCGCTCGTCCAGGGCCACGATGCGCGTGCCGCGCGGTATGGCGGCCTCGATGCGCTCGCGCTCGGCGGCGTACAGGGTCTCCAGCGTCTTGGAGCCGCGCGGCTCGGTCTTCACGGCCTTGAGCTCCACCTTGAGCTCGGGCGGAAAGCGCTTGGCATAGTCGTCGTAGGCGCTCGCGGCCCAGTCGGGCACGCGCTGGCCCACGGCGACGATGAGCAGCTTCATCAGCCCTTGCGCGCCGGTGCCTTGCGCGCGGGCGCTTTCGCGGGGGCCTTCTTCACAGGCGCCTTGGCCACAGCCTTCTTCGCTACGGGCTTGTTGACAACCACGGTCTTCACGGGTGCCTTCTTGGCGGCCGGCCTCTTCGCCACAGGCTTCTTCACGGCTGGCTTCTTTGCCGCGGGAGCGGCCTTCCTGGCGGCAGGGGCCTTGGCCGCCGCCTTGGCAGGCGCCGTCTTTGCGGGCGCCTTTTTCGCAGCGGTCTTCTTCGCCGGGGCGGCGCTCGCATCCTCCGACGCCGTGATCTTGCGCGGCTTGGCCGCGCCCAGCTTCATGCGCACGGGCTTCTCGCCCCAGATTTCCTCCAGGCGGTAGTACTGGCGGATGGCGGGCTGCATCACGTGCACCACGGCCTGGCCGCAGTCCACGATGATCCACTCGCCGTTGTCCTCGCCCTCGGTGCGGGGCTTGACGAACCCGGCCTCGCGCACGGCGTCGCGCACGCTGGCGGCCAGCGCCTTGGTCTGGCGGTTGGAGCTGCCGGTGGCGACGATCACGCGCTCGAACAGCGGGGAGAGATGCTCGGTGTTGAAGACCTGGATGTCTTGCGCCTTGACGTCCTCCAGTCCATCGACGATGGCGCGCTGGAGCCGGGTCACGTCTTTCTTGGCGGCGGTTTCCGATTTGGGGGAAGTGGTCATCAGGGGGTCTTCAGTGAAAGGATGGGGTCAATATAGCGCGCCGGGGCTCAAAGCCAGTCGCGGCGCAGCAGGAAGCGCGCGCCGAGTTCTGCCTCGGGCGTGCCCGGTGCGTCTTCGCGCTGGTAGGCCCAGGCAGCCAGCGGCGGCATGGACAGCAGGATGGATTCGGTGCGCCCGCCCGATTGCAGGCCGAAGTGCGTGCCGCGGTCCCACACCAGGTTGAACTCCACGTAGCGCCCGCGGCGGTAGAGCTGGAAGTCGCGCTCGCGCTCGCCCCAGGGCGTGTCCATGCGCCGCTGCACGATGGGCAGGTAGGCGCCGAGGAAGGCGTCGCCCACGCTTTGCGTCATGGCCAGGCTTTGCCCGAAGCCGAGTTCGGAGAAGTCGTCGAAGAAGATGCCGCCCACGCCGCGCTGCTCATTGCGGTGCTTGAGGAAGAAGTATTCGTCGCACCAGGTCTTGAAGCGCGGGTACAGGCCTTCGCCGAAGGGCGCCAGGGCGTCGCGGCAGGCGCGGTGGAAGTGCACCGCGTCCTCCTCGAAGCCGTAGAACGGCGTCAGGTCCATGCCGCCGCCGAACCAGCAGGCATTCCCTGCGGCGATCATGCGCACGTTCATGTGCACCGTGGGCACGTAGGGGTTGCGCGGGTGGAACACGAGGGAGACGCCCATGGCCTCGAACGGCGCGCCCGCCAGCTCGGGCCGGTGCTGCGTGGCCGAGGGCGGCAGGCTGGGGCCGCGCACGTGGCTGAAGCCGCAGCCGGCGCGCTCGAACACGCGCCCGCCCTCCAGGATGCGCGTGATGCCGTCGCCCTGCAGGGGCGAGCCGGCCTCGCGCTGCCAGGCATCGGAGCGAAAGCGCGTGCCGCCCTCGCCTTCGACCTCTTCCAGCGCGCCGGTGATGCGCGACTGCAGGCCGACGAGGTAGGCGCGCACCTGAGCCACGCCGGCCGCGGGATTCAGAGCCTGGCCCATCAGCCGCCCTTCACGGCGCGGTGGCCGATGTCGCGGCGGTACTGCGCGCCGTCGAAGTAGATGCCGCGCGCCACGTCGTACACGCGCTGCTGCGCCTGGCGCGCGTTGTCGGCCAGGGCCGTCACGCACAGCACGCGCCCGCCGCTGGTGCGTACCACGCCGTCATCGCCGAGCTGCGTGCCGGCGTGGAACACCATGGCGTCGTCCTCGTCCTGCGGCAGGCCGGTGATCGCATCGCCCTTGCGCGGGCTGTCGGGGTAGCCGTGCGCGGCCATGACCACGCCCAGCGCCGTGCGCCGGTCCCATTGCAGCTCGACCTGGTCCAGCTTGCCGTCCACGGCCGCGCCCAGCACCTCGACGAGGTCGCTTTTCAGGCGCATCAGGATGGGCTGGGTCTCGGGGTCGCCCATGCGGCAGTTGAACTCCAGCGTCTTGGGGTGGCCCGTGGCGTCGATCATCAGGCCTGCGTACAGGAAGCCCGTGTAGGGGATGCCGTCCTTCTCCATGCCGCGAATGGTGGGCAGGATGACCTCGCGCATGGCGCGCGCGTGCACGTCGGCCGTGACCACCGGCGCGGGCGAGTAGGCGCCCATGCCGCCGGTGTTCGGGCCCTGGTCGCCGTCCTTGAGGCGCTTGTGGTCCTGGCTGGTGGCCAGGGCGACGACGTTCTTGCCGTCGCACAGCACGATGAAGCTGGCTTCCTCGCCTTCGAGGAACTCCTCGATCACGACGCGCGCGCCGCCTTCGTTGTGCGCCACCCCATACTTGTTGTCCACCAGCATGAAGTCCACGGCGTCGTGGGCTTCCTTGGCAGTCATCGCCACCACCACGCCCTTGCCGGCGGCCAGGCCGTCGGCCTTGACGACGATGGGCGCGCCCAGGCGGTCCACGAAGGCGTGAGCCGCGGCCGGGTCGGTGAAGGTGTCGTAGTCCGCCGTGGGAATGCCGTGGCGGCGCATGAAGGCCTTGGAGAAGGCCTTGGAGCTCTCGAGCTGCGCGGCGGCCTTCGTGGGACCGAAGATGCGCAGGCCGTGCGCGCGGAACTCGTCCACCACGCCCGCGGCCAGCGGCGCCTCGGGGCCGACCACGGTCAAGCCGACCTTGTTGGCCTGCGCCCATTCGCGCAGCGCCACCACGTCGGTGATGGGCAGGTTCTCGTACCTGGGCGACAGGGCCGTGCCGCCGTTGCCCGGCGCCACGTAGACCTTGGTGGTTTTAGGGGACTGGCTGAGCTTCCAGGCCAGCGCGTGTTCCCGGCCGCCGCCGCCAATGACCAGTATCTTCATAGTTCTGCGTTGTGATAGACCTCTTGCACGTCGTCGAGGTCTTCGATCACGTCCAGGAGCTTCTGCATGCGCGCGGCGTCGTCGCCTTCGAGGGCGACGGTGTTCTCGGGGCGCATGGTGACCTCGGCCACCTCGGCCTTCAGGCCCGCGGCCTCCAGCGCGTTCTTCACGGCCTCGAAGTCGCCGGGTGCCGTCAGCACCTCGATGGCGCCGTCGTCGTCGGTGATCACGTCCTCGGCGCCGGCATCCAGCGCCACCTCCATCACCTTGTCCTCGCTGGTGCCGGGGGCGAAGATGAGCTGGCCCGCGTGCTTGAACTGGAAGGCCACCGAGCCCTCGGTGCCCATGTTGCCGCCGTACTTGCTGAAGGCGTGGCGCACCTCGGCCACGGTGCGCACGCGGTTGTCGGTCATGGTGTCCACGATGATCGCGGCGCCGCCGATGCCGTAGCCCTCGTAGCGGATTTCCTCGTAGTTGATACCTTCGAGGGTGCCAGAGGCCTTGTCGATGTTGTACTTGATCCGGTCGGCCGGCATGTTGGCGGCCTTGGCCTTATCGATGGCCAGGCGCAGGCGCGGGTTGGCCGCGGCGTCGCCCCCGCCCTGGCGGGCGGCAACCGTGATTTCACGAATGATGCGGGTCCAGATCTTGCCGCGCTTTTCATCCTGGCGCCCCTTGCGGTGCTGGATGTTGGCCCATTTGCTGTGTCCTGCCACTGCAGAGTCCTTTGATTGATTTAATCTTGCGGCCGGGATTTTACTTTTGACTCACTCCTCCACAGGATTGCCATGGCCGAACCTCTCCTGATCGCACAGCGCGATTCCACCCAATGCCACCTGCTGCCGGGCCTGGCCAACCGCCATGGCCTGATCACCGGCGCCACCGGCACGGGCAAGACGGTGACGCTGCAGACCCTGGCCGAGCAGTTCTCGCGCATCGGCGTGCCGGTGTTCATGGCCGACGTGAAGGGCGACCTCACCGGCATCAGCCAGAAGGGCAGCGTCGGCGACAAGCTCGCCAGGACGCTGGCCGACCGCGGCCTGGCGACGCCCGAGCCCGTGGCCTGCCCCACCACGCTGTGGGACGTGTTCGGCGAGCAGGGCCACCCCGTGCGCGCCACCATCTCCGACATGGGGCCGCTGCTGCTCGGGCGCATGCTGAACCTGAACGAGACCCAGTTGGGCGTGCTGAACCTGGTGTTCAAGATCGCCGACGACAACGGCCTGCTGCTGCTGGACCTGAAGGACCTGCGCGCCATGCTCCAGCACGTGGGCGACAACGCCAAGGACTTCACCACGCAGTACGGCAACATCAGCAGCGCCAGCGTGGGCGCCATACAGCGCGGCCTGCTGCAGATCGAGACGCAGGGCGGCGACAAGTTCTTCGGCGAGCCCATGCTCAACATCGAGGACTTCATGCAGACCGTGGACGGGCGCGGCGTGATCAACGTCCTGGCGGCCGACAGGCTCATGAACTCGCCGCGCCTGTATGCCACCTTCCTGCTGTGGATGCTGTCGGAGCTGTTCGAGCGGCTGCCCGAGATCGGCGACCCCGAGCAGCCCAAACTGGTGTTCTTCTTCGACGAGGCCCATCTGCTGTTCAACGAGGCGCCCAAGGTGCTCGTCGAGCGCATCGAGCTCGTGGTGCGCCTGGTGCGCTCGAAGGGCGTGGGCGTGTACTTCGTCACGCAGAACCCGCTGGACATTCCCGACAGCGTGCTGGCCCAGCTGGGCAACCGCGTGCAGCACGCGCTGCGCGCCTTCACCCCGCGCGACCAGAAGGCCGTGAAGGCCACGGCCACCACCATGCGCCCCAAGGCGGGCCTGGACATCGAGGCCGCCATCACCGAGCTGGCCGTGGGCGAGGCGCTGGTGAGCTTCCTGGACGCCAAGGGCCGCCCCTGCGAGACCGAGCGCGTCTACGTGCTGCCGCCCGGCAGCCAGATCGGCCCCATCACCGACGGCCAGCGGCGCGCGCTGATCGCGGGCTCGCTGGTCGCGGGCACCTACGAGCAGCCCGTGGACCGCGAGTCGGCCTACGAGAAGCTGCGCGGCCGCGCGGATGGCGCATCCGGCACCATCGCCCCGGCGCCGGGCGGTGCGGCGGCGCAGGAAGGCGGCGGCCTGATGGGCGAGCTCAACGACGTGCTGTTCGGCAGCACCGGCCCGCGCGGCGGCAAGAAGGACGGCCTGGTGCAGACCATGGCCAAGTCGGCCGTGCGCACCATGGGCACCAGCCTGGGCAAGGAAATCCTGCGCGGCGTGCTGGGCGGTATTTTCGGCGGCAAGAAGCGCTGACAGATTTCAGCCAAAACAGCCCGTAGCGCTTATGCAGCAAGCGCAAACAGCTATTGTTCGATGAGCATACCCATGATCGACCTGTACTACTGGACCACGCCCAACGGCCACAAGATCACGCTGTTCCTGGAGGAAAGCGGCCTGCCCTACCGCATCCACCCGGTGAACATCGGCCGCGGCGAGCAGTTCGCGCCCGAGTTCCTGCGCATCGCGCCCAACAACCGCATCCCCGCCATCGTGGACCAGGCGCCGGAAGACGGCGGCGCGCCGCTGCCGGTCTTCGAATCGGGAGCCATCCTGCTGTACCTGGCCGACAAGACCGGCCGCTTCATCCCGCAGAACCTGCGCGGGCGCAACGAGGCGCTGCAGTGGCTGTTCTGGCAGATGGGGGGCCTGGGCCCCATGGCCGGCCAGAACCACCACTTCGGCCAGTACGCGCCCGAGCCGATCCCCTACGCGATCGACCGCTACGTGAAGGAAACCGCGCGCCTGTACGGCGTGCTCGACAGGCACCTGGCGGACGGCCGCGAGTACATCGCGGGCGACTACTCCATCGCCGACATGGCCTGTTACCCCTGGATCGTGCCGCACGAGCGCCAGCGCCAGAATCTGTCGGACTTCCCGCACCTTCAGGCCTGGTTCGAGCGCATCCGCGCGCGCCCCGCCACCGAACGCGCCTACGCGCTGGCGCAAACGGTGAACGCCGCGCCCACCGTGGACGAGGCCGCGAAGAAAGTGCTGTTCGGCCAGGATGTGTCCACGGTGAAACGTTGACGCTCCTTCGTTCACGATGGACGCCGCATCGGCCATTGCAGCGCGGGCGGCAGAGCGTCATGTATCACAAATGCGCTACATTAACCTGGTTCCTTCCGCCTTGATGCAGGAGTTGCCGCCATGTCCACCACCACGATCCGCATCGACGATGCCTTGAAGGCCCGCATTGCCGCCGCCGCCGAGCGCGCGGGCAAGTCGCAGCATGCGCTCATCCTGGAAGCGCTGACCGAGGCCATGGAGCGCGCCGAGGTGGACGAGGAACTGCACCGCATTGCCGACGCACGATGGGCGACCCTGGTGCAAACCGGCCAATCCGTGCCGTGGGCCGATGCCCAGGCCTACCTGCAGGCCCGCGCCGCGGGCCGGGCGCCCGCCAAGCCCACGGCCCGCAAGCTGGTGCGGTGAGATGGCCCGCATCGAGCTGGCGCCAGAGGTCCTGGACGACTTCGAGCGCTTTTTCGAGCACATGGCACGCTTCGAGGTACCTGACGTTTCCAGCCGGCTGCAGGACATTCTGGACGCCCTGCAGGTGCTGGCGCACAGCCCGCTGATGGGACGGCCCGTGCGCGGCGGCAAGCGCGAGCTGGTGATAGGACGCGGCGCGCGCGGCTATGTGGCGCTGTACCGCTATCTGGCGGAGATCGACACGGTCTTCGTGCTCGCGCTGCGGGCGCAGCGCGAGTCGGGCTTCAAACACTAGGGATGCTCTGCACGAATCGAGCGGCAAGCGGGCGCTGCGGATCGGGATGCGCTGCCAGGCGCAAAGCGCAGCAATAGCCGAGCTATTGCGAGCATTTGCAACGCCGCAGACCGCCCGAGGCCGCGCAGATGCACGCGGCGCGACGATTCGTGCAGAGCATCCCTGATCAGTCCACCAGCCCAACGAACACGTTCTGCACGTCGTCGTTGTTCTCGATGCCGGCCAGGAACGCCTGCACCTCCTCCTGCGCCTCGGGCGGCAGGCTGGCCATGCTCACCGGGTTCCTGGCCTTGTAGCCCAGCTTGGCCGACAGCACCTTGAAGCCGAACTCGGGCAGCGCCTTGGCGACTGCGTCCAGGTCCGTGGGGTCGGTCAGGAACAGCGTCTGGCCGTCTTCCTCGCCGGGCTCGAAGTCCTGCGCGCCGGCCTCGATGGCGGCCAGTTCCGCGTCGGCGCCGGGCTGTGCGGGTTCGCCCTCGATCATGCCCACGTGGTCGAAGTCCCAGGCCACGGCGCTCATCTGGCCCTTGCGGAAGCACACGCGCATCTCCGGCGCCGTGCGGTTCACGTTGTCGGTCAGGCATTCCACCATCACCGGCACCTGGTGCGGCGCGAAGCCCTCGTAGATCACGCGCTCGTAGTTCACGGCGTCGCTGCCCACGCCCGAGCCCTTCTTGATCGCGCGCTCCAGCGTGTCCTTGGGCATGGACGCCTTGCGCGCCGCCTCGATGGCCAGGCGCAGGCGCGAATTGCCGGCCGGGTCCGCCCCCGCGCGTGCGGCAACGATGATTTCCTTGACCAGCTTGCCAAAAAGCCTGCCCTTGGCATCGGCGACCAGCGCCTTGCCCTTTGCCTTCCATTGCGCACCCATGGCTGCGAATCCTTTGCGTGGAGCCAACAAAAAATGCGGCCCGGAGCCGCGTCGGCGAAGTGTATACCCCGCCACCGGCGCGCACGCGGGGGGCTCCCTGGCTCTGGCCCAGCCAAAAACATCAAACTTGATAGCTGCCAGCGCTTGCCACAAGGGCACTTAGCGGTTTTTTCACTGAAAAAACCGGGCAGGCCGGCTATGATGCGCTGGCCTGTCTGCGCATTCCCTCCACGAGCCTTCGCCCACCGCCATGAGCCTGCCCCGCCCGCCCCTGCCCACCTACGAAGACGTCGCCGAAGCCGCCCACCGCCTCAAGGGCATGGCGCACCACACACCCGTGCTGCGGTCGAGCACCGCCGACGCGCTGCTGGGCGCCGAGCTGTTCTTCAAGTGCGAGAACCTGCAGCGCATGGGCGCGTTCAAGTTCCGCGGCGCCTTCAATGCGCTGGTGCAGTTCAGCGACGCGCAGCGCGCGCGCGGCGTGCTCGCGTTCTCCTCGGGCAACCACGCGCAGGCCATCGCCCTGTCGGCGCGCCTGCTGCAGATGCCGGTCGTCATCGTCATGCCCGAGGACGCGCCCGCCGCAAAAATAGCCGCCACGCGCGGCTACGGCGCCGAGGTGGTGACCTACGACCGCTTCACCGAGGACCGCGAGGCCATCAGCCGGCACCTGGCCAGCGAGCGCGGCATGACGCTGATCCCGCCCTTCGACCACGCCCACGTGATCGCCGGCCAGGGCACGGTGGCCAAGGAACTGTTCGAGGAAGTGCCGCACCTGGACTACCTGTTCGTTCCCCTGGGCGGCGGCGGCCTGCTGTCGGGCAGCCTGCTGGCCGCGCAGCGGCTGGCGCCGCAGTGCCGGGTGATCGGCGTGGAGCCCGAGGCCGGCAACGACGCGCAGCAATCGCTGCGCGCAGGGAAGATCGTGCGCATAGACACGCCCCGCACCATCGCCGATGGCGCGCAGTCCCAGGCGCTGGGCTCGCTCACCTTCCCCATCATCCACGCGGGCGTGTCCGACATCGTGACCGCCACCGACGCCCAGCTGATCGAGGCCATGCACTTCTTCGCCGAGCGCATGAAGATCGTGGTCGAGCCCACGGGCGCACTGGGCCTGGCGGGCGCGCGCCATGGCGGCGTGGCGCTGCGCGGCAGACGCGTGGGCGTCGTCATCAGCGGCGGCAACGTGGACATGGCGCGCTACGCGCAGCTGCTGGGCGCGGCGCAGGCGGACTGAATCCCGCCGCGCGCGGGCAGCCGGCGTGCAAAAATTCCGCCCCTGCCAACCATTTATTTCCCTCTACACCACGAGAGGCCACCGCCCATGAGCAACGTCCACGTCATCGACCACCCCCTGGTGCAGCACAAGCTGACCCTGATGCGCAAGAAGGACGCCAGCACCAACAGTTTCCGCCGCCTGCTGGGCGAGCTCTCCACGCTGATGGCCTACGAGGTCACGCGCGACATGCCGCTGCAGGACGTGCAGATCGAGACGCCGCTGGAGACCATGACCGCCAGGATGATCGACGGCAAGAAGCTCGTGCTGGTGTCCATACTGCGCGCGGGCAACGGCTTCCTGGACGGCATGCTCAACGTGGTGCCCGGCGCGCGCGTGGGCCACATCGGCCTGTACCGCGACCCGGCCACGCTGCAGCCCGTGGAGTACTACTTCAAGATGCCCTCGGAGATGGCCGAGCGCGACGTGATCGTGGTGGACCCGATGCTGGCCACCGGCAACTCGGCCGCCGCGGCCGTCGATCGGCTCAAGAAGCTCCAGCCCCGCTCGATCAAGTTCGTCTGCCTGCTGGCCGCGCCCGAGGGCGTGGCCACCATGCAGAAGGCCCACCCCGACGTGCCCATCTTCACCGCCGCCATCGACCGCGAGCTCAACGACCACGGCTACATACTGCCGGGTCTGGGCGACGCGGGCGACCGCATCTTCGGAACGAAATAAGGAGCATCTTCCTGGCATAGCCAGTTCCACGGCGTCTGCTGGCGTGGGGCACGCCAGTTTCCGAGGTGGCGGGCTACTGCGGCACAGGCTGGCCGACGGTGGCGGAGGGCGGCTGCGCGTCCGTGCCGCCCTGACCGGGCGCGCGTTCGCCGCGCCAGCTTGCCATGAGGTCGTCGGCCATGGCCTGCAGCAGCCGGGCCTCGCGCTCGTCGAAGCTGCGCGGCGCGGCGTCCATGAGGCACAGCGTGCCGAGCACGTGGCCTTCGCCGTCGCGCAGCGGCGCGCCCGCGTAGAAGCGCAGCGCGCGCTCGCGCAGCAGCGGGTTGCCGGCGAAGCGCGCGTCGCGCGCGAGGTCAGGCACCACCAGCGGCCCGCCGCCGGCCACCACGTGGCCGCAGAGCGAGAGCGCGCGCGGCATGTCCCCGCCGCCGTGCACGCCGTGCACGCAGCGCACGTGCTGCGTCTCGGCATCGACCAGCGAGACCATGGCCGTGGGCACGTCGAAGATGTCCGCCGCGCGCCGGGCCGCGCCCTGGCACAGCGCGGCCAGCGCGTCGCTGTGCAGCGCGCCGCTGGCATGCAGAGCCGCCACGCGCACGGCGTCGCCCTCGGGCACGGGGGCGTTCTCGTAGTGGTTGCTGGCGGATGCGCCCTGCATGCGGGTGATGCACAGCAGCGCCTCCTCGAACGAGGTGGCGACGGCATCGGCGCCGAACTGCCCGGGCGCCTCTTCGCCCGGCAGGCCATCGGCCCCGTTCAGCAGCGCCAATACCACCTGCACGTGCGGCCAGCGGCGCTTGACGCGCCGGCACAGGTGGCGCGCAGAAGCGGACACGGCGGCCGGGTCGGGCGCGAGCCAGGCGAGGCAGACCACCTGCGCGCCGTCCAGCGCGGGGCCGGCCTCGTGCTGCGCGCCGCGCGCGTGCGCCTGCGCCGGGCAGCCCTGCAGCTGCAGCGCGTGCGCCAGCATGCGCGCGGCAAGCTGGTCCACCTCCCACTTGCCGCCGATGCAGGCCACGCCGGGCCGCGCGGCGGCAATGGCGGGCGGCGGCGGGTACTGCTCGGCCAGTTCGTCCAGCAGCTCGTCCATGCCCTCCACCACGCGCAGCCGGTGGTGCGGCGTGGCCGCGCGTGCGTGGTCGCCCACGGCCATGCGCAGCACGGACAGGCCCGTGCCCGCATAGAACTCGCGCACCCCGCCCTGGGCGGCGTCGATCTGCTGCGCGCTCAGCTCGATGGCCTCGTCCGCGTCGCCGGCCAGCAGGCGCTGGTACACACGCGTGGGCCCGTCGAGCGCGGGCTGGCTGCCCAGCAGCACGTCCAGGAAGGCGAGCTGCGGCAGGTAGCGCCCCACGACCAGCAGGCACACGGTGAGCGGCGTGGACATGACCAGCCCCACCGGCCCCCACAGCGCCGTCCAGAACGTGGCGGAGACGATCAGCGACATGGCCGACAGCCCCGTGCTCGCGCCGTAGAGCCAGGGCTCGACGACGTTGTTGCTGATGAGCTCCAGCACCGCGATCAGCCCGATGGTCCACAGCACCAGGCTCCAGCCCGGATCGACCGCGAACGCCAGCGCCACGGGGAAGGCGCTGGAGATCAGCGGCCCCACGTAGGGCACGAAGCGCATCACCGCCGCCAGCACGCCCCAGAGCAGCGCGCCCGGCACGCCGATGAACCACAGCCCCGCGGCCAGCGGAATGCCGTAGGTCGCGTTCACCAGCAGCTGCATGGTGAGGTAGCGCGTGATGCGGCCGCCCGCCTCGTCCATCGCGTCGGTGGCGCGGTGCAGGTCGCGCCCCCACAGGCGCAGCAGGCGGTCGCGCAGGTCCACGCGGTCGAGCAGGATGAAGATCACGAACACCAGCACCAGCGCGGCATCGGCCAGCGGCCCGCTCACGGAGCCCAGCGCCGCCATCGCCTGCTGCGCGGGCGAGACGGGCGGGGGCAGCACCTGCACCTTCTGCACGGCGGCGGGCGTGGCGGGGGTGGCCGCGTCCACCTCGCGCTGCACGATGTCCAGCGTGCGCTTGGCGCCGTCGAACATGCCGGGCGCGCGCATCTGCTTGCGCAGGTTGCGCAGCTTGCCGCGGATGGTGCTCTGGTAGGAGGGCAGCTCGGCGCTCAGCGCCCGCGCCTCGTTGGCCACCAGCGTGGCGCCCGCGCCCAGCACCAGCAGCGTGGCCAGCACCACCGCGAGCACGGCGGCCACGTCCGGCACGCGCAGGCGCCTGAGCCGGTCCACGGGCGGCGCGAGCACGAAGCTCAGCAGGAAGGCCAGCGCCAGCGGCACGAGGATGGTGCGCCCGAAATACAGCCCCGCGATGATGAGCGCCGCGATGACGAGGCCGACCATCAGCCGCAGGCTGGGCACGAGCGATTCGAGCGCCGAGGCCCTGTGCGGGGGCAAGAGGGGATCCGGTTCGCCACGGTTCATGGTCTGGTCTTCTGGAGCGTATCGGCCTGGGGCCTGTCATTGTCCCCATGCCCCGGCGGCACCCGTGTAGGCCAAACGGCCATTTTTTGTCAAATCGGCCTCCAGCGCTCGCCTATCAAGCGCCAGCAGCTATCAATACGATAGTTGCTCCAGCGCCTGCCCCACGTCCGCCTCCAGCTTGAGCGCCAGCAGGCCGTCGGCGCGCGTGCGGCCGCGGTTGATGGCGGCCACGGGCAGGCCCCGCTGCGCCGCCGCCTGCACGAAGCGATAGCCCGAATACACCATGAGCGACGAGCCCGCGACCAGCACCGCGTCGGCGCGGGCCAGGGCGGCGTGGGCTGCATCGACGCGCCCGCGCGGCACGCTTTCGCCGAAGAACACCACGTCGGGCTTGAGCAGGCCGGTGCCGCAGCGCGGGCACGGCGGCACATCGAAGGATTGGAAGTCGCGCCCCTCCAGGTCGGCGTCTCCGTCGGGCGCGGCGCTGGCCGAAAGCGCGGCCCAGGCGGGGTTGCGCCGCAGCAGCTCGCGCTGCAGTTCGGCACGGGGCGTGCGCGCCTCGCAGTCCATGCAGCGCACGGTGTCGATGCGGCCGTGCAGGTCGATCACGCGCCGGCTGCCGGCGGCATGGTGCAGGCCGTCCACGTTCTGGGTCAGCAGCAGCTCGATGCGGCCCTGCCGCTCCAGTCGCGCGAGCGCATGGTGCGCCACGCCGGGCCGCGCGCCGCCCATCACGGGCCAGCCGGCGAGGCTGCGCGCCCAGTAGCGCCGGCGCGTGGCCGCGTCGCCCATGAAGGCCTGGTAGGTCACGGGCTGGGGGCGCTTCCAGTCGCCGTTCTCGTCGCGGTAGTCGGGAATGCCGGCCCCGGTGCTGCAGCCCGCGCCGGTGACCACGAACAGGCGCGGGTGGCGGCGCAGCCAGTCCCGCAGCGGCCCGATGGCAAGCCCCGGGTCACATGCCGGGGGCGATGCTTTCGGCATAGTCATACACCGCGCCCAGGATGGCCTCGGTGCGCTCGTCGTCGGCCTGTTCGCCCAGCGCGTCCAGGCGCTCGAACAGGGCGTCGAAGGTCAGGCCGCCGCCCTCGCCCTCCACCAGCATGGCGACGCGGTGCGCCTCCCAGCGCTCGCGCTCCTCGGGCGAGAGCGTCTGCGGGAAGTTGCGCGCGCGGTAGCGCCAGACCAGCTCGGCCAGGCGCTCGTCGTCAAACCCGGGGCGCTCGCGCGCGAGCTCTTCGGGCGAGAGCGCGCGCAGGCAGTTCAGGCGCCGGCGGTCCTCGTTGCCGAGGAAGCCGCCGTACAGGTCCTGGTCCACGTCCACGGGCCCCTCCTGCGGCCTTTGGAACACCTGGGCCCAGATGGCGCTCATGTCGGGCAGCCGGCGCGCGGCCTCGGCATGCTGCGCGGCCCGCGCCATGTCCAGGCCCCAGCGCTCGGCCATGGCGGGCGTGAGGGTGTTCACGTTGCCCACCACCATGGGCGACTTGTTCAGGTGCACGCTCTTGAGCGGCAGGCGCGTGACGCCCTCGGGCAGGTCGGCCGCGCGCGTGAACAGGCGCTGGCGGATCTCGTCGGCGGAAAGCGTGGCCAGCTCGGCCGGGTCGTGCGCCAGGTCCCAGGCCAGCAGCTCATTCTTGTTCGTGGGGTGGCTGGCCAGCGGCCACATCACGGCCAGGCACCCGCGCTCGGCGCCGAACATGCCCGAGACGTGCAGGAACGGCCGCGCCTCGCGCGCGGTGGCGGGCAGGCGCAGCTCGGCCGCCACGCGGTCCTTCTTGCGCAGGCCGAGCGCGAAGTCGAACAGCCGGGGGTTGCGCGCGCGCACGAGCCGCGCCAGCGCTATCGTCGCGCGCACGTCCGACAGCGCGTCGTGCGCGGCCTCGTGCGCAAGGCCGTTGGCCTTCGTCAGGTTCTCCAGCCTGAAGCTGGTCTTGCCATCGGCCACGGGCCACTCGATGCCGTCCGGGCGCAGCGCGTAGGCCAGGCGCACCACGTCCAGCAGATCCCAGCGGCCGCACTGGTTCTGCCACTCGCGCGCGTAGGGGTCCATGAGGTTGCGCCAGAACATGAAGCGCGTGATCTCGTCGTCGAAGCGGATGGTGTTGTAGCCCACGCCGATGGTGCCGGGCAGCGCCAGCTCGGCCTCGATGCGCGCGGCGAACTGGTGCTCGGGCACGCCCTTCTCCAGGCACTGCTGCGGCGTGATGCCCGTGATGAGGCACGACTGCGGGTCCGGCAGGTAGTCGTTGGCCGGCCGGCAGTACAGCATCAGCGGCTCGCCGATCTCGTTCAGGTCGGCATCGGTGCGTATGGCCGCGAACTGCGCCGGCCGGTCGCGGCGCGTGTCGGTTCCGAAGGTTTCGTAGTCGTGCCAGAGGAAGGTGTGCATGAGCTGGGAAAGTTGCAGCCGGAAACAAGGCAAGGCCCGAGTATGCATGGCCCGTGCCGTCACAATGGACGCCATGCGTTCTCTGCTTCTGCCCACCGCCATAGGCCTGGCGGTCCTTGCGGGCTGCGCCAGCCAGCCCACCCCACCCGCCCCCATTCCCGCCACGCCGCCACCGGCGGCCGCCACGCCCGCGCCGCCCCCCGCACCCGAGCCCGAAACCGAACCCGCCGCCAGCGGCATGGCGGGCACCATCGCGGGCTTCCACGCCTGGCTGGAGGCCTTCGCCCGAGAGGCGCTGGCGGCCGGCATCCGCACGCAGACCGTGGACACCATGCTGGCCCGCGCCCAGTGGCAGCCCCGGGTGGTGGAGCTCGACCGCGCCCAGCCCGAATTCACGCGAACGCCCTGGGCCTACCTGGACAGCGCCGTCTCGCCCCAGCGCGTGGCCCAGGGGCGCGAGCAGCGCCGCCTGCATGCCGCCGCGCTGGAGGCGGCCGAGCAGCGCCATGGCGTGCCGGCCAGCATCATCACGGCCATCTGGGGCATGGAGAGCAACTACGGCCGCAACTTCGGCAGCTTCTCCACCATCGACGCCCTGGCCACGCTGGCCTACGACGGCCGGCGCCGCGACTGGGCGCGCGGCGAGTTGCTGGCCGCGCTGCGCATCGTGGACCAGGGCGACATGGCGGCCGACGCGCTCGTGGGCTCCTGGGCCGGCGCCATGGGCCACACGCAGTTCCTGCCCTCGGTGTTCCTGCGCTTCGCGGTGGACGCCGACGGCGACGGCCGCCGCGACATCTGGGGCAGCGTGCCCGACGTGGCCGCCTCCACGGCGAACTTCCTGGCCCACTCGGGCTGGCAAAACGGCCAGCCCTGGGGCGTGGAGGTGCGGCTGCCGCCCGGCTTCGACTACGCGCGCGCCGAGCTGGGCGTGCGCCAGGCGAGCGACGCCTGGGCCGCCGAGGGCGTGCGCGGCATCGACGGCGCCGCCCTGCCGCAGCTGCCGGACGCCTCCGTCCTCACGCCCGCGGGCGCGCGCGGCCCGGCCATCCTGGCCGGCCCCAACTTCCGCGCCCTGCTGCGCTACAACAATTCGGTGAACTACGCCCTGGCCGTGGGCCTGCTGGCGCGCCGGATCGACGGCGGCGCGGGCCTGTCCGCCCCCTGGCCGCGCGACCTTCAGCCCCTGTCGCGCAGCAACGTCAAGGCGCTGCAGGAACTGCTCAACGCCCGCGGCCTGGACGCCGGCACGCCCGACGGCGTGGCAGGCCCTGCCACGCGCGCCGGCGTGCGCCGCTACCAGCAGAGCCTGGGCCTGCCGGCCGACGGCTACGCCACGCGCGAGCTGCTGCAGCGGCTGCAGGCGCCATGAGGCCCAAGCTCTTTCATTGATAGCTGACGGCGCTTGATGGACGGGCGCTGGAGCCTGTTTTGACTGAAAATCACTCGAACCCGCGCCCCTCGCCCGCCTCCTCGTGGGTCACGCCATCGCGTATGTGGTAGATGCGCTTGAAGGTGGGGATGATCTTCTCGTCGTGCGTGACGACGATGACGGCGGTCTCCAGGCGCCGCGCCATGTCGTCGAGGATGCGTATCACCGCCATCGCGCGCTGCGAATCCAGCGGCGCCGTGGGCTCGTCGGCCAGGATCACCGGCGGGCGGTTGACCAGGCCGCGGGCAATGGCCACGCGCTGCTGCTCGCCGCCCGACAGCTGCGAGGGCATGGCCTTGGCGCGGTGCTGCACGTCCAGCGCCGTGAGCAGCTCCAGCGCGCGCCGGCGCGCCTCGTCGTTGGGCATGCCGGCCAGCATGGGCAGCAGGGCCACGTTGTCGGTGGCGTCCAGGAACGGGATCAGGTAGGGCGCCTGGAACACGAAGCCGATCCGGTCGCGGCGCAGGGCGCGCAGGTCGCGGACCTTCCAGCCGTCGTCGTAGATCACCTGCTCGTCCAGCGTCATGCGCCCGGACGTGGGGTCGATCACCGCGCCCAGGCATTTGAGCAGCGTGCTCTTGCCCGAGCCCGAGGGGCCGATCAGGCCCACCACCTCGCCGGGCGCGACATGCATGTTCACGTCCTTGAGCGCCAGGAACGCCGTGTCGCCCGCGCCGTAGCGCTTGCTCAGGCGCTCTATGCGTATGCCCTGCCGTTTCACGGCATCACCCTATCGCCTGCGCGGGATCGACCCGCAGCGCCACGCGTATGGCCACCACGCTGGAGAGCACGCAGATCGCCATCACGGCGGCAAAGCCCGCCACGGTGTCGAACGGCACCAGCAGCACGTACTTCGGGAACAGCGGCGCGGCGAAGGTGGCCGTGATCTTGCCGACGACGAAGCCGATCAGGCCCAGCACCAGGGCCTGCTGCAGGATCATGGCGGCAATCGTGCGGTTGCGCGTGCCTATGAGCTTGAGCACGGCGATCTCTCGGATCTTGTCCATGGTCAGCGTATAGATCAGGAACGCGACGATGGCCGCGCTGACCAGCGCCAGGATCACCAGGAACATGCCGATCTGTTTGGCAGAGGTGGCGATGAGCTTGCCCACGAGGATGCCCTCCATCTGCGCGCGGTCGTAGACCGTCAGGCGCAGCCACGTGCGGATCGGATCGGCCACCTCCTGCGGCGTGAAGCCGGGCCGCAGGCGCACCAGCACGGCGTTCACCTGGCTGTTGCTGGTCTGCGAGGCGACCACCGCATCGAGCAGGTCGGGCACGGCCGGGCGGTTGAAGGCCGGGTTGGCCTCGGCGCGGCGGCGCTGCATGAGGATGGCGTCGTTGTCCTTGAGGAACTGCGCCTCCTGCGCATCCTTGAGCGGTATGAACACCATGGGATCGCCGGCGGACGACACCATGCGCCGCGTGAGGCCCACCACGGTGTAGCGGTTGCGGCGGATCTTCAGCACATCGCCCAGGCGCACGCCGGCGGCGGCGTCGGCCACGGCCTCGTAGTGCCCGCGCGTGATCTGGCGCCCCGCCACCAGCTGCGGCGGCCAGCCCGGCACGCCGGGCCCGCCCGCGGCCACGCCCACCACCATCGCGCGCACGTCCTCGTCGCCGCGGCCCACCTGCATGGTCAGGTAGGTGACGTTGGCCGCCTGCGCCACGCCGGGCATGGCGCGCAGGCTGCGCCACAGGTCGTCGGGCACGCTGGACGATTCGGCATAGGGGCCCAGAGTGTCCTTCTGCACCACCCACAGGTCGGCGCCGCTGTTGTCCAGCAGCACCCTGCCGTCGTCCACCATGCCGCGGTACACGCCGGCCATGGTCAGCGTCACGCCGATCAGCAGGCCCAGGCCTATGCCGGTGAAGACGAACTTGCCCCAGGCATGCAGGATGTCGCGCCCGGCCAGGCTGATCATGGAGACACCCCGGCGATGCGCTCGACCACGTGCACGCGGCTCTTGGCGCCCAGGGTTCTCTCGCTGTAGACCACGACGGCATCGCCCACGGCCAGGCCTTCCTGCACCTGCACCTGGCCGTCCAGATCGGCACGGCCCAGGCGCAGCGGCGCAAAGGCCAACTGGCCGTCCCTGAACTTCCACACGCCGCGCTGGCCGCCCACGGTGCGCAGGGCGGCGTTGGGAATGGTCGGCGCCTCGGGCAGCGGCGGCAGGCGCACGGTGACCTCGGCCAGCTCCCCGATCGGAGGCAGCGGCCGGGGCAGCGCATCGAAGACGACCTTGGCCAGCAGCTCCTCAGTCACCGCGTCGGCCAGCGGCTCGGTGCGCAGCACGCGCGCGGCCAGCGGCTGGCCGTGGCGCGAACGCAGCACCACCTCGGCCGGCAGGCCGGCCGCCAGTCCCTGGGCGCTGATCTGGTCGAAGCGCGCATCCACCCACAGGCTGGCGGGGTCCATGAGCCTGATCACCGCCTGTCCCGCCACGACGGTGGTGCCGGGGTCGGCGTCGCGCGCGGCCACCAGCCCGGCCACGGGGGCTACCAAGCGCAGGTTGCCGCGCTGCGCGCGCAGCGCCTGCAGCTCCGAGCGCAGGCGGCTCGCGTCCTCGCGCGCGGCCGCCAGCGCGGCGTCGGCCACTGCCAGCTCCTGCTGCCGGGTGGCGAGGTTTTCCTCGCTGGTCGCGCGCACGGACACCAGTTGCCCGTAGCGCCGTGCCTGGCTCTGGGCGTAGCTCTGCCGGGCCTCGGCCTGGCGCAGGCCGGCCTCGGCGCTCTTGATCGCGGCCTGCTGGGCGCGTATGCGCTCGTCCAGGTCCACGGGATCCATCTCGCCCAGCACCTGGCCCGCGCGCACCATGTCCCCCACATGCACGTCCAGGCGCCGCACGCGGCCGGCAGCCGTGGGGCCGATCTTGTAGATGTAGCGCGCCTGCACCGTGCCAATGCCCGACAGCGCCGGCGCCACTGCGCGCGACCGCACCGTATCCAGCGTCACGGCCACCGGCGCCAGCGGCCCCGAGCGCAGCACGACATAGACGAACAAGGCCGCCAGCGGCACGATGGCTGCAACCAGCGCCAGCGTGCGGCGCTGCAGGTGCGGAACCTTCATCACGCCCTCCCGATGCCGCGGCGATAAATGGCGAACACCTGCGCCGCATCGCGGCGCATGCGCGCCACGTCGCCCGCCAGCAGGGACTGCATCACCAGGCCCTGCACCGTGCCGATGAACAGCACGGCGGCGGCCTGCACGTCGAGCCCCGCATCCAGCTCGCCCTGCGCCTTGCCGGCCTCCAGCAAACCGCGCAGCCGCTCGCCGTAGTGGACGAGCAAGGTCTGCACCAGCTGCTTCGGGACGGTCTGCTCCTGCCGCTGCAGCTCGCCAAAAATGAGGCGCGGAACGCCCGGATGCTCGGACACGAAGCCGATGTGGGCCATGAACACCGCCTCCAGTGCCGCGACCGGCGACGCCACGGCCTGCGCCGCCATGTCCACCCGGGCCAGCAGGCGCTGCGCGACCCAGGACATCACCGCCTGCAGGATGGCGTCCTTGCTCGGAAAGTGGCGAAACAGCGCCCCCTGGGTCACCCCCATCTTCTGCGCGATGGCGGTGGTCGTGATGTCGACCGGATTCTGCTGCGCCGCCAGGGCGATCACCGCCTCCACCGTGGCGCTGCGCCGCTCGTCGGCCGGCAGGTATCTGGAATGTTCGGTCACGGTTTTCAAAAGAAAGTAATTTATTACTATCTTATAAGAGCCATGGCGGAATGCAAGCGCCGCGCTGACCTACTCCCAATTGCCGTGCCTGCGATTCGTCAGGGGTCCTGGGTGAAAGTTACTGGATCTCGTTGATTGAAGGGCCGGGTTGCCGAGCAGCGCCGATGTACGTCAGATCCCTGACCCAGGCCAGGTTGGCCCCCGAGGAGCAAACTGGCGATCCAGCACGTTGGCCGCTACCGGCAGGCCATCTGTTCTTGCTGGACTTCACAAACGCCGTGCAACCTCGAACTGAATGGGAGCATTGAGTGTGCAAGGCAACTTTTCTAACCAGCCCTCAGTGTTCCGCCCTTAGACAAAGGTTGAACGAGATGC
This sequence comes from Alicycliphilus sp. T452, assembly GCF_054512775.1. Taxonomy (NCBI): domain Bacteria; kingdom Pseudomonadati; phylum Pseudomonadota; class Betaproteobacteria; order Burkholderiales; family Comamonadaceae; genus Alicycliphilus; species Alicycliphilus sp. T452. The sequence continues at coordinate 44,437 of NZ_JBTNEH010000022.1, read as the reverse complement.
TGGTACAGGCTGAGCCAGCCTTTCTTCTCTCCAGGAACAAAAGCCTTGAGCGCTGCTTTTCTCTCAGCCCATTCCTGCTCGGATAGTTGCAGATCCACTGTACGTCGCGGAATATCAATTGTCACAATATCTCCATTGCGCACCAGTGCGATCGGGCCGCCATCAGCGGCTTCGGGAAGGACCTGTCCAATAGTGAAGCCGCGGTTGAGTCCAGACAGCTGCCCATCTGTAATGACCGCGATGTCGTCTCCCAAGTGAGTGCCATTCACTGCTGCGACGAACCACGATGCAGAGGCGACACCTGGTCCACCTCTCGCCCCCAAGCCTCTCAGCACAATGACCTGGCCGCCAGTTATCTCGCCACGCGACAGTGCGGCCAAGGCATCTTCCTGGGTTTCGAACACTCGGCACACACCCTCAAACCGGTTTTGCTTTCCGCCCAACCCGAGCTTCATCACCGCACACTCGGGAGCAAGAGTTCCCTTGAGTATGACAACTGAGGGGCCAGGACCAACTGGCGCGTCCAAGCTCCCGATGACAAGCGGATCCTTTACTTCTATATCTCGCAGGTTTTCACTCAAGGTATGTCCATTGACGGTACGAACACTTCCGTCAAGCAAGGGCTCCAGTTGCTTCATAACGGCTATGGCGCCACCAGCAGCTTCCAACTGCTCGATACGCCCCGGACCATTGGGTTTGATTGCGCAAAGCAGAGGCACTTTGGACCGGCCCTTCACGTCGCGGCCCAACTGATCAATCAGTTGGAACACATCCACATCAATGCCTCCCTCGACGGCCACCGCCTGCAAATGCCTCAGCATATTGATTGAGCCACTGACGGCCAGTCCAACATGCACGGCATTCGCAAATGCCGCTGGAGTCATGATGTCCTTGGGCTTCAGGTTTTCTTTGATCATCTGGACGATACGACTACCGGCAGCCCGTGCCAGTGATCTCATGCGCTCTCCACGTGCGGCCACAGGTGCACTCCCGGGCAGGGCCATTCCCAAGGCCTCAGCCATGATGTGCATCGTATTTGCCGTACCCATGCCTGCGCAAACGCCCGGTCCCTGTACAGCCACCTCGGACATATCGGTAATGTCCTGAATGCTGATCTTTCCAGCGGCCAACTCTCCCACGGATTCGAAAACATCCTCGATGTCAACCAGCTTGCCTGCATTTCGGCCACACCCCTGATATCCGCCAATTACCAGAATGCTTGGCACATTCAATCTGGCAGCGGCCATGAGATGCGCTGGAGCTGTCTTGTCGCAGCTGCTCAGGCATACCATCCCGTCAAGCACTGCACCTTCCACAGCAACTTCAATATCGTTCACCATGAGATCGCGTGCCGGCATCAGGTATCTTCCACCGCGACCTGCCGCCGTGATGAAATCACTGGGTGCCGTGGTCTTCACGATGAATGGGAGTCCACCAGCCTCAATGATGGCCTGCTTGACGATCTCGGCCACGTCATCCAGATGGCTGAAGCATATGGACAAGTCCGAAGATGAGTTGATGATCGCGATCTTCGGCTTCTGCATATCGGCATCTGATATGCCCAACGCACGCCATTGCGCGCGGCGAATAGCCCACCGGGTGGTACCGGGTTCGAAGTTGGAGCGGTAGTTTTTCATGGAAGTGAAACTCGTAATGCAAGAGCGTCAATCGCCCAAAAAAGCGTTTTGAATACGCAATTGACCACGCAAGGCATCTGTATCGATCTTTCGGGGGGTGACTCCCGCAGCCACAGCTTGCGCAGCGGCCACACCTGCGGCCTCGCCCAGTGCCATGCACACGGCTGCAACTCTCATCGATGCATGTGCTTCGTGTGATGCAGATGCACATCGACCGGCAACCATCAGACCCTCCAATCCCTTGGGCAACATCATTCGATACGGCAGTTGGTAATACGTCCCAGGTTTCAGGAAGCGCCACACAGTAGCGCGTCCTGCGCCGTGCTCTTCCACCGGCCATGCACTGCACGCGACAGCGTCATGAAAGCGCCCTTCATTGAGAACATCATCCTGTGTCAGCCAGTAGTCTCCACGCACACGCCTGCTTTCACGCACGCCGATTTGCGCGCCGATATCCTCGATGAAGCAATTCTCGTAGCCAGGTACAAAGCTGCGAAACGCCTTGAGATATTCCGCCAGTTGACGACGGCCTTCCACTTCGGATTCCGTCACTTCCCAAGTGTTCAAGGGGTCTGGAGCCCTGCCGTCCTTGACCACCCGCGTGATGTTCAAGTGCATGCTGCCAGGACGAATGCTGAACGCGCCTCCGGCGGTTCTCGGAAGATTGATCCCAGAAGCAACCGCTTTTTCCAAGTGCTGCCGCAGTTCTTCTCGACTCAGCCTACTCGCACGGTCGACGTCAACACCGCCGAAGCGAAACATTGTTGTGGGAGCCTGAATGATGTGAGGGTCATGCTCGAACTCTGCGCCAGCCAACGCAGCGACATCGCCATCCCCCGTGCAGTCGATCACAACTTTGGCGCTGCAGGCCCATCGGCCATCCCGCCCTTCAAAAACAACGCCTCGTATCTCGACTCCTTCTTTGATCACGCCTACGGCAAGGCAATAAAACGCGATCTGCACCCCAGCGTTGAGGACAAAGTCATCTGCCGCTAGCTTGACCGATGTAGGGTCATAGGGCAGCGAGGCGGTCTCCAGCCAGCGAAGCGGTTCCGTGGGGCCTCCCATGCGAGCCAACAGGGTGGTGAACTCCTCCACCAGTCCTCGCACCACTGGGATGACCTCGGTATCAGTCACCGTGTAAATGCCACAGAAGCTGCCCAAAGTCACCATGGACAAGGTGCCGCCGAGGTAGCCGTTGCGCTCGACCAGCAGGACGCGTGCCCCTTGACGCGCCGCAGCCACAGCCGCAGTCATTCCTGCCGAGCCGCCCCCCACGACAAGCACATCCACGTGCTCCCGTACCTGAGTTTGTCGATTCGGTTCTTCAATGAAGGAGTTGTCGATCAATGTACTCATGGCTTAATCACCGCTCCGGACTCGGCATGAAAGAGATGGACGCGTTTGGCGTCGATGAGCAAATTCACCTTGTCACCTCTTGTTGGCAAGTTGCGTTCACGCAAGGTGAATACCAGTTCCTCCTTGTGGTGCCGCCCAACAATTTGTGTCTCAGACCCTGTCGGTTCGACGACAACGACTTCAAACGGGACACCATCGTCATGAACATGAATGTTTTCTGGACGCACGCCGTACACGACATTCATTCCATTGCAAGCACTCCATTGAGACGACAAGGGGAGGTGCATGCCACCTTCGGAGACGAACTCGCCATCACTGACCTTGCCATTCAGAAAGTTCATGGCGGGAGAACCAATGAACCCGGCAACGAACTGGCTCTGGGGGTGGTCATACAAATCCAGCGGTGTTCCAACCTGCTCGACAACACCATCACGCAGAATGACGATGCGATCCGCCATGGTCATGGCTTCTATCTGATCATGCGTCACATAGATCATCGTGGCCTTGAGGTGGTCGTGCAGCTCACGAATTTCGGTACGCATCTGCACGCGCAACTTGGCATCCAGATTGGAAAGCGGCTCGTCGAACAGGAACACCTGAGGATCTCGCACGATGGCGCGCCCCATCGCCACGCGTTGGCGCTGTCCGCCGGACAGTTGACGTGGATAGCGATCGAGCAGTTGGGAAAGTCCAAGCACTCCAGCGGCCTTATCGACCCTGCTCGCGATCTCTGCCTTGGACTCGCCCCGAAGCTCCAGAGCAAACGACATGTTTCCTCGAACCGTCATGTGTGGGTACAGCGCGTAGTTCTGAAAAACCATGGCGATATCGCGATCCTTGGATGGCACATCGTTGACCACTCGGGAGCCAATGCGCATCTCACCAGCGCTGATGTCCTCCAAGCCGGCCATCATTCGCAGCAGCGTGGATTTCCCGCAGCCAGACGGTCCGACAAAGACCACGAATTCACCGTCCTCGATATGCAGAGAGACTCCCTTGATGACCTCAAGCTTGTCGTAAGTCTTGCGGATATCCCGCAACTCCAGAGAAGCCATGCACTACTCCCTTCTACTCAAACGATGCTGATGAATTTTTTGACCGTGTAGGCTTCCACGCCTTCGACACCGCCTTCGCGCCCCATACCACTTTCCTTGACCCCACCGAACGGCGTCTCGGTAAGTGCCAGAGAAAGACTGTTGACGGCCACCATTCCTGACTCAAGGCCTCGAGCTGCCGCCATGGCAGTGCGGATGTTCTGACTGAACACATAGGCCGACAGTCCATAGGAAAGACTGTTCGCCTTCTCCAATGCATCATCCAGACTGCCAAATGGCACGATGGGCGCAATAGGACCAAATGTCTCCTCCTGCATCAGCCGACTATCAGGCGAGGGATCGAGAATCACCGTAGGTTCAAAGAAAAAGCCTGTTCGCTGAGCACGCTGTCCACCGCACACCAGCTTTGCTCCACGCTCAAGTGCATCGTCAACAAATGCCTGCATGGCATGTATGCGGCGCTCGTTGGCCAGTGGACCCATCGTGCTCGCATCATCCAGTCCTTCGCCCATTCGGATTTCCTTGGCTGCTCGCACAAATTCTTCGGTGAATGCATGAATCACGCTCTGATGCACGAAAAAACGACTGGGTGCTATGCAAACCTGACCTGCATTGCGAAAGCGCCCTGCAGCCAACGTCCGAGCCGCATGGACGATATCGGCGTCCTCAAATACCAATGCCGCTCCATGTCCACCCAGTTCCATCGTCACGCGCTTCAGACCATCAGCTGCAAGCCGCGTAAGCGCCTTCCCGACGGGGATGGAGCCAGTGAAGGAAATTTTGCGGATCACAGGACTGCCTATCAGCTTCTGCGATATATGTGCTGGAATACCAAAGAGCAGTCCAAGCACACCAGGAGGCACACCAGACTCTTCAAATACGCGCACCAGAGAAACAGCTGTTCCCGGCGTTTCTTCAGAGGCCTTGAGAATGATGGTGCATCCTGCGGCCAAGGCCGCGCTGATCTTGCGAGCCGGTGTGCTCGCTGGAAAGTTCCACGGAGTGAATGCGGCTACAGGTCCCACTGGCTCCTGGACCATGATTTGTGTGATGTCTTCGCTACGACCGGGAATCACACGCCCATAGATTCGACGAGCCTCTTCTGCCGACCATTCAATGATGTCCGCCGCAGCATCGACTTCGCCTCGCGCCTCGGCCAACAGCTTGCCCTGTTCCAGGGTCAGCGTGCGCGCGATACTGTCGCGACGCTCCCGCACCAGTCCAGCCGCCTTGCGCAGAATCTGCGCTCTCTCTCCTGCAGGAACCTTTGCCCAGGATACATAGGCACGACGAGCAGCGCTCAGCGCTTCCTCCAGGTCCGCATCGTTTGCATGCGGCACATGACCAAGTTCATCTTCTGTCGCGGGATCGATGACCGGCTCGGTCTTTCTATTCTGTGGCCCCAGCCATCTGCCATCGATGAATAGCCCAATCTCAGGGTAAGCGTATGAGTTCATGTCACGAGGCTTTCTGAAGGTTGTCGGCAAGAATCATGTCTGCGGCCTTCTCGCCGATCATGATGGCCGGAGCGTTGGTGTTGCCTGATATCAGCGTGGGCATGATCGAAGCATCGGCGACGCGCAAGCCATCAACTCCATGTACCCGCAAGCGCGCATCGACCACGCAATCTGGCGTAGAGCCCATCTTGCAAGTTCCCACCGGGTGATAGACGGACATTCCCTTGTCGCGCAAGAACTCGCGCAATCCTGCTTCGGACGTCACCTGCCCGCCTGGGTCGCGCTCCGTTTTGATAAGTTCTGCCAACGGCTTGGTCGCAGCAATCCTTCTGGCCATCTGGAGCCCTCGCGTCATGACCTCCATGTCACGCAAGTCGCTGAAGTAGTTCACGCGAATGGCCGGAGCGCACAACGGGTCAGAGCTCTGAATATGCACAGACCCTCGTGAATACGGACGTAGTTGGCAAACCGTCAACGTGAAAGCCGAATAGGGATGCAAGACGGGCTTGTCCTTGCGGTCCGTACTGAATGGGTACAAGTGGAATTGAATATCCGGCCGATCCAGTGCCATATCGGTTCGAGCAAAACCGCCCGCCAAACCAGCCCACCAGCCCAATGGTCCTTTGCGCTGCAACGCATAGCGCAGGCCAATGCGCACACGACCTGCGAGACTCATCATGTCGTCGTTCAAAGTGATGGGCTCATGTGTTTCGTATATGAGGCGGCCTTGCATGTGGTCCTGCAGGTTCTCTCCGACACCCGATAGTTCTTTCACAACATCGATGCCATGTGCATCCAGTACCTCAGCTGGCCCAACACCCGACAGCTGCAGGAGTTGTGGCGATTGAATAGCCCCCGCACAAAGGATGACCTCCTTGCGGGCCATGGCAATTTGTTCTTTCCCATCGCGCAGGTAGACGACACCGACGGCTCTCAAGCCCGTACCTCGTCTCTCTATCAAAATGCGGCAGACCTGTGCGCCGGTCTGCACCTCGAGATTGAGCCGCGCCATCACTGGATGCAGATAAGCGCGTGCAGTGCTTTTGCGCAAGCCGCGTCGCGCGGTAGCCTGGAAGTAGCCGACCCCCTCTTGTATGGGACCGTTGAAGTCCGGATTGCGCGGTACGCCGTTGGCTACTCCGGATGCAATGAATGCTTCGGCAATGGGATGCGGCTCCGGCAGATCACTCACAGGCAGGGGGCCGCCTGCTCCATGCCAGGCATCCGCCCCTCTCTGCTGATCTTCCGCACGCTTGAAAAATGGCAAAACATCGGCATAGCTCCATCCCGGATTGCCTTGTGCAGCCCATCCGTCATAGTCTTGTGGTTGCCCACGCACATACAACAGCCCATTGATGGAACTGGACCCTCCCAGCACGCGCCCGCGAGGTTGATCTATGCAGCGTCCTCCCAAGGCGGCCTCTGGCTCGGTTTTGAACATCCAGTTGACTTCTTTGTTGAAGAACGTCTTGCCGTAGCCAATGGGAATATGGATCCATACATTGCGGTCCTGCCCTCCAGCCTCAAGGAGCAGAACCTGGCTCTTCGTATCGGTACTGAGACGGTTTGCGAGCACGCAACCAGCGGAGCCAGCCCCGATGACTACGTAGTCAATTTCTTGAACACTCACGAGTTACTCCCGCAATAAAACGGCGAAAACAAAAAGACGGTCGAGGATCAGTTGGCCAGACCGCTCGTCTGGAAACCTCTGACGAGATACTTCTGACCAAACAACACAAGCAGAAGACCCGGCAGTGCGAGAAGCACGTTGGCCGCTTGTATGACTGCCCAGTTCAGATCCATTTGCTGAACGAAGAGACTCATTGCAATCGGCAAGGTGAACATCTGATCGTCACGGATCAACATGAGACCGAGCACATAGTCGTTCCACGATGCAGCGAATCCAAAAATGAACACCGCCGCCAACGCTGGAATGGACAGCGGTAACATGATTCGATAGAACACCTGAAGTTTGCTTGCTCCGTCAATCTCTGCTGCTTCTTCGTAGGAGGCCGGCAAGGACTGGTAGAACTGCCACATGAGCCACAAGCCAAATGGCAGACTCAACGTCACATGCGCCAGCGCCAATCCCGATAGGGAATTGAGCAACCCCAGCTTCTGGAACATGGCAAAGAACGGGATTCCCAGAAGGATCTCGGGAAACATATAGGAAAACAGAACGATCTGAGCCAGCAATGCCTTGCGCTTGAACCGCATGCGTGCCAATGCATAGCCGCCCAATGCACTGCATGCCACGACAATGCATGCAGTAGCCAACGCCACCTGCAGGCTGTTTCCCGCATTGGTCAGGAAGTGCGTGCCGGAAAGCAGCTGCGCGAAGTTCTCAAAGGACGTGCTGTGTATCCCCAATGATGGTTTGTAGACATCCTCTGATTTTCCCAAGGCTGACTTCAGCATCCAGTAGAAGGGAAACAGCGTCGGGATCAAATAGATCAGCAGCAAGAGCGTAGGCACGGCACGCCCGAGGTGCATTTTCTTAGCCACGTGCCACCTCCTGCTCGGGCTTGAATACCCGCATATAGAAAATACCGACCACCAGCAGGATTCCGAAGATGATGGTAGAGGTCGCTCCAGCAGGCCCGTATGTATTGTCTCCGAATGCACGCTCGTAGGCATACACTGGCAATGTACTGGTTGCTCCCATTGGACCTCCAGCCGTTAGAAGCCATATTACATCAAAGCGATTGAACATCCATATGCCGCGAAGCAGTAGCACCAGCAGAATCGACGCGCGAATAATTGGCAAGGTGATGCGAAATATCTGTTGCCACCAGTTGGCTCCATCAATATATGCGGCCTCATAGACGCTCTGCGGAATAGTCCCGAGATTCGATAGAGTCACCAGAATCACGAATGGCGTGAACTGCCAAATGCTGGCGACTGAAATGAGCACAAACGCCCATGTGGAGTGGCCGGCGAAATCCACGGGCATATCGATCCAGCCTATTTGCAGCATCACATGATTGACGATGCCGTAGAGGCTGTTCGTCATCCAATGCCAGACCAGTGCGGTGGTCACCGTGGGAATCATATAGGGCAACAGGGCCAGGCTGGTGAAGATGGGCTTCCTCGATTTGAACAGCAGAATCGCTACCCCAACCCCCAGGATCATTTCCAGTGCTGTCGTGATCAACGCATAGCTGATGCCAACGCCCAACGCACGCCAGAATGCCGGGTCAGACAGCACCGCCTTGTAATTGGCCAATCCGGCGTATGTTGCCTCAGACTGAAATGGGCCGCTGTTCGTGAAACCGAGCATGACTGCCCAAGCCACCGGGATGATCATCACGGCGATGAACACCACAGCCACGACGCTGAAGGAAACGCTCATGAAATCGAAGCGAGCGCGCCCAGTACTCCCGCCACCGCGGAGTGGGTTTGCGGACTGCATAATCGTCTCGCTCAAGCGCTCTTGAGCAATGATCGGGCAGCCTGTGCGGCATCGGTCACAGCTTGTTCAGGCGTGACTCCACCCTGGATCACGCTTCCCAGCATTCGGTTGTAGACGGTGCTGGTATAGACCTTGGCTCGTTGCCAGGCAGGCCGCTTCCCCGCGAGATCGAATACCGGATTGCGCGAACCTTCCCATGCCTCGGAAATGACACGACTGATATCTGGCTGGCTCTTCACGTAGCTGTTGCTCTGGTAGGGGCCGTCAAAATCCTTCTTCTCAATCGGCAGGACATGCATTGGTATGGACCACAGGAACTCGTAGTAACGCTGCCCCTCCCTGAGGAACTGGATGATTGCCTTGGAAGTCTCCGTATTTTGAGAACCCTTGAAGATCATGTAGCCCTCGGCAGAGAGTCGATTGGCCGGAGATTTCCCATAGGGTTGAACAAATGGTTTCGTGACTTTGGCAATCTCGGCATTGTTCTGTGAAACTACCGAGAAAAATCGGGCACCAATGTAATCAGCCATTGCAACACGACCCGACGCATAGGAGTTCATCACATCAGCCCACGTGAAGTTCGTAGTGCTGGGAGAATACTTGGACATCCGCAGCAAGAACGCAAGCGTCTCTTCCAGCCTTTTACGGTTCTCTCCCTGATCGAAGAGGAGATTACCTTCGTCATCAAAGAAATTCACGCCGTTGGATACTGCGTAACTGAACAACGCGCTTACCGGGTTGTCGCCACTGGTGTTGGAGTTGATGATGCAACCATATTGCCCTCCTCCAGTCAGCTTGGCAGCAGCTTTCTCATACTCATCCCATGTTTTGGGAGGTTGCAATCCCGCCTTTTCAAACAGGTCGGTTCGATACCATGAGTAGGTGAATTTTATCCCATTAGGAAGGAAGTAATCGTTTTTCCCATCTGGTCTGACGCGCCACGCCTCGGAGAGGCCCGCAGTCAGCTGATTGATGGGTTCCAGAAGCCCGCCTCGGGCATAAAGAGTTGCATCTTCGATGTCGAGATTGACGATATCCGGCGAAACTCCACTCTGCAGCATGGAAGACACTTGCTTGCGAACTGCTTCCGGTGAAGTGAACAGCGGCTTGATTTTCAAATCGGGATTCACCGCCTCCAACGCCGAGATCAAGTCGCCAATGACCTTCTTCGTCGTCGGCAACGACTCATAAGTCAAATAGTTGACCGTCCCTTTCAGCTTGGCGGGCGCCGCCAGCGCTCCCCAAGGGGAGGACATGGCACAACCTGCGCCAAGGACTGCTTTCAGAAAATGTGCTCGCGTGATATTCATCATTGTCTCCTTTTGCGTACCTATATGTGATACCTGTTTTAGAAAATCGCAAAACCCGCTCAATCTCAGCTTTGAAACGGCTGCCTCCCAGTCGAACCACGAATGATCAATTCATTGGGAACAACCACTTTTACAGGCGCCTCTTTCGATCCACCGATACGGTCGACAAGCATCTGTGTCGCCACCTGACACATATCGGCTATCGGCTGACGGATGGTCGTCAAATCAAAGGCATCCCAAGCCGCCATATCTATGTCGTCATAGCCCACTATCCACAGCTCTTCTGGCACTCTTATGCCGCGTCTGCGTGCTGCATCGCATGCCCCCAACGCCAAGACATCGTTAGCGCAAAAAATTGCGTCTGGCTGAATCGCCATCTCCAGCAAACGCATGGCAGCTGCATACCCTGTCTGATAAGAAAAACTCTCGACATACACGGCAAGCTGCGTCTCCAGCGATACGCTTTGCTTTTGCAGCTGCACTCTGAATCCGCTGTCGCGATTGCGGATGGTGCTTGGGGCCTGCGGTCCACCAATCATGGCGATGCGCTTGCGCCCGGATCTCACAAAATACTCTGCAACCCGTGCCCCCCCCGCGTAGTTATCCGATTCCACCTGGTCAAGCGGTAACCCGTCGACAACTCTGTTGATCAGCACCACAGGCAAGCCGGAGTTGACTACCTCCCTCAATGCCGACGAATCTGCCGTGGCAGTCATGACGAGCACCCCATCCACAGAGCGCTCCTTCACAGCATCAATCGCGAACTTTTCGTCTGCCTCATCCACACTCCAAACAACCATCCTCAGGCCTGCTTCGACCATCTGAGGTCCAAGCGTCTGGAGCATCATTGGATACAGAGGATTCGTCAGTCGGGACACGACGACTCCTACCGTACCCGTACGGCTCGTCCGCATCGCGCGCGCCATGATGTTGGGGCGATAGCCGAGTTCCTGCGCGACCCGTCGCACCAGCTCAGCTGTCTCCGAGTGCACATTCCCACGCTCGGCAAACACACGGGATACCGTAGCCTGCGACACACCCGCAACTCTTGCGACGTCCTGGCTCGTGGATGTTTTCTGACGACTCAAGCGACCTCCTTTTTTTGAAAATGTATACGTAGTCATTTTTCATGTCAATGGTGAATCTCATTATTTCCCAAAAAATGCAATCGTAGTCATTTTGCCAATCAAGCCTGATGCGCCCACCCGTCCAGAAGCAGGCAAGCGTGACACCAGGGCCCCATTGACGCCGGCAGCCGGCAACAGTGCGGCGACGACTCAGATATCCAGAACGCAGCGCAGCATGCGGAAGGGCACTCGGTTGATCCGCACGGCCACGCCGGTGGTGCTTCGGCCATCACGGCACCATCGAAGCTCACTGTCTCGCCCCGCTGGAGCCGGCGCGCGTTGGCAGCCGCGACGGTCGGCTCCGAGGGCAGTTCGCATCTCCCATGTCACAGCGCAAGGAAGCCGTTGGCCGACTGAAGGCGCTGGCGGTTCTACCAGCCCTCGATCCAGTCGACGATGTCCAGCCTGGCCTGCATCCGCGTGTCATAGCGCAGCTTCGGCGGCTGTTTTGGTGGATTGGTAGATGACCGCCACCTTGGTATCCAAGGCCTGGTTGACCAACACCCTGGTGCGGCGTACGCGTCATTGGCAGCAGCCGCTGCGCGAGCCCTCCCCCAGCACGCAGCACAACCGGCTAACAGAGCACTGGCCGCGATGGCCGAAGATCTGTCCACGCCGGAGAACGAGGACGAAAAAAAGCTGCCTATGGCTTCAGGGCCATGCTGGCAGCTTTTCCTCAGGATTGGCGGAGACGGAGGGATTCGAACCCTCGATGAGGCTCTACACCCCATACTCCCTTAGCAGGGGAGCACCTTCGGCCACTCGGTCACGTCTCCAATCCCGCCATTATGCCTCAGTTTGAGGCCCTTTCAGCGAAATCTCAGGCGGCCGGCTGGTCCAGGTCGAAGGCCTTGTGCAGGGCGCGCACGGCCAGTTCCAAGTACTTGTCCTCGATCACGACGGAGGTCTTGATTTCGGAGGTGGAGATCATCTGGATGTTGATGCCCTCCTCGCTCAGCACGCGGAACATCTTGGCGGCCACGCCCACGTGGCTGCGCATGCCTATGCCGACGATGCTGACCTTGCAGATGGCGGTGTCGCCCACCACTTCCTGCGCGCCCAGGGCGGGCACCACCTTTTCCTTGAGCAGTTCCAGCGTGCGCGCGTGGTCGTTGTGGTTGACGGTGAAGCTGAAGTCGGTGCGGCCATCCTTGCTGATGTTCTGGATGATCACGTCCACTTCGATGTTGGCGTCGGCCACGGGGCCCAGGATCTGGTAGGCGATGCCGGGCTTGTCTGGCACGCCGAGCACGGAGATCTTGGTTTCGTCGCGGTTGAAAGCGATGCCGGAAACGACGGCTTGTTCCATTTGTTCGTCTTCCTCAAAGGTGATCAGGGTGCCGGATTTGGCCTCTTCGTTGATGTCGATGTCCCAGGGCGTGAAGCTGGAGAGCACGCGCATGGGCACCTTGTACTTGCCGGCAAACTCCACCGAGCGGATCTGCAGCACCTTGCTGCCCAGGCTGGCCATTTCCAGCATTTCCTCGAAGCTCACGCTTTTCAGGCGCCTGGCCTGCGGCACGACGCGCGGGTCGGTGGTGTAGACGCCGTCCACGTCGGTGTAGATCAGGCATTCGTCGGCCTTCATGGCCGCGGCCACGGCCACGGCCGAGGTGTCGGAGCCGCCGCGGCCCAGCGTGGTGATGTTGCCCTCGTCGTCGATGCCCTGGAAGCCCGTGATGATGACCACCCTGCCCGCGTTGAGGTCGGCGCGCACGCGCTTGTCGTCTATGGATTCGATGCGCGCCTTGGTGTAGCTGCTGTCGGTGCGGATCGGCACCTGCCAGCCGGCGTAGCTCACCGCCTCCATGCCCTCGGCCTGCAGCGCGATGGCCAGCAGGGCCGACGATGCCTGCTCGCCGGTGGCGGCCAGCATGTCCTGCTCGCGGTGGAAGGCCGCGCTCGCGCGCGCGGGAGCGAGGTCTTTGGCCAGGGCCAGCAGGCGGTTGGTTTCGCCACTCATGGCGCTGGGCACCACTACGATCTGGTGGCCGGCCCGTGCCCACTTGGCTACGCGCTTGGCGACGTTGCGGATGCGCTCGGTCGAGCCCATCGAGGTGCCGCCGTATTTATGAACGAACAGTGCCATGGAATATCTGCGATGACGGAACGCTGATGGGCGGCGCTATTGCGAAGGTTGTTTTGGTGCGCCGCCGTCCCGTGCGGAAATAAGGTCCAAAACCTGTTGATTGTACCAACCGAGAGCGTCCCCTTCGCGCACCACGTGGCCGCTGCCCACCTTGAGGTGGATGCGGTGTCCGCGCGTGGCGCAGGCGGCGATCTGGTCGAGCAGCGCATCGAGCTGCGCGCTCGCCGGCGTGGTGCCGTGCGCGCTGCGCAGCCAGTGGCGCAGCACGTTGGCCTGGCGCGCGCGGCTCAGGAGCCGCAGCGCCGCGATGCGCGGCGGCTGGCCCACGGCGGCCAGGTCTGCCCGGGCCAGTTCCTGCAGCAGTTCGCCGGCCTGCGCCGCGTGCGCGCAGCTGCGCGCGAAGGTGTCGCGGAAATGCGGGAAGGCCTGCTGCAACGCGGGCAGCAGCCGGCGGCGGATGCGGTTGCGCGTGTAGCGCTCGTCGGCATTGGTGGGGTCTTCCACCCAGGGCTCGCCCTGCTGCTGCAGCCAGGCGCGCACGTCGGCGCCGGCCACGCGCAGCAGCGGCCGGCTCCAGTGCAAGCCGCCGCGCTGCCATTGCGCGGGCATGGCGGCCAGGCCGGCCACGCCGGCGCCGCGCGACAGGGCCAGCAGCAGGGTTTCGACCTGGTCGTCGGCATGCTGTGCAAGCGCTATTGTTCCGATAGCTGCCCGCGCTTGATTGTCGAGCGCCAGAGCTTCGAAAGCCTTGTAGCGCGCCTGGCGCGCCGCATCCTCGGGGCTCTGGCCGCTGGCGTGGCGCGCATCCACGCGCCGCACGGACAGCGGCACCTGCAGGCGCGCGCACAGGGCCACGCAATGCCGCTCGAACCCGTCCGCCGCGGCCTGCAGGCCGTGGTGCACGTGGAAGGCGTGCACCTGCCCGGGCCAGCGCCCGGCGCAGGCGAGCAGGAGCGCCGTCGAGTCCGCGCCGCCGCTCAGGCCCACGGCCAGGGGCAGCCGGGGCGCGAAGGCCTGCATGGCGGCGTCGAAGGACTGGGTCATGGGCGCGATGGTCGCACACGAGGCGCGACGGCCCCGCAGGGCCGTCGCCGTCAAGACCGGGGGAGGCTCAGCGGCTGTCGGCCTTGGTGTCGGTGAAGCGGCCGTAGCTCTGCAGGCGCTCGTAGCGGCGCTCCAGCAGTTCCTTGGGCTTCAAGTCCGACAGCTGGCGATAGGCGTCGCCCAGCGCGCGCTTGAGGAAGGCGGCCATCTGTTTGTGGTCGCGGTGCGCGCCGCCCACGGGCTCGTTGACGATCTTGTCCACCAGGCCCAGGGCCTTGAGGCGGTGCGCCGTGATGCCCATGGCGTCGGCCGCGTCCTGCGCCCTGTCGCTGGTCTTCCAGAGGATGGAGGCGCAGCCCTCGGGGCTGATGACGGAGTAGATCGAGTACTGCAGCATGATGACCTGGTCGGCCACGCTGATAGCCAGCGCGCCGCCGGAGCCGCCCTCGCCGATCACGGTGGTGACGATGGGCACCTCCAACTGCGCCATCTCGTAGATGTTGCGGCCGATGGCCTCGGACTGGCCGCGCTCCTCGGCGTCGATGCCGGGAAACGCGCCGGGCGTGTCCACGAACGTGAACACGGGCAGCTTGAACTTCTCGGCCGTCTTCATGAGGCGCAGGGCCTTGCGGTAGCCCTCGGGGCGGCTCATGCCGAAGTTGCGCGCGGCGCGCTCCTTGGTGTCGCGGCCCTTCTGGTGGCCCAGCACCATGCAGGCGTGGCCGTTGAAGCGCGCGAGGCCCCCGACGATGGACTGGTCGTCAGCGAAGTGGCGGTCGCCGTGCATTTCCACGAAGTCCGTGAAGATCTCCCTCACGTAGTCCATGGTGTAGGGGCGCTCGGGGTGGCGCGCGATCTTCGTGATCTGCCAGGGGCTCAGGTCGCTGTAGATGTCCTTGGTGAGCTGGTGGCTTTTCTTGCTGAGCTGGTCGATCTCCTCGGAGATATCGACCGCGCTCTCGTTTTGGACATACCGCAGTTCTTCGATCTTGGATTCCAGCTCGGCAATGGGCTGCTCGAAATCCAGAAAAGTCTTTTTTGCCAACTTGTTTCTCCTCGGGGCGTGCCCGAAACCGGCCGCCCTGCTCCCATTCGTTATCAATAGTCAACCGGCAGGGGGGCGAGCGACCGCCAAATATACCAACTCGCCACGCTGCACCAGGGCTTCCAGGCCTCGGCGACTTCGCGCGCGTCGCTGCGGCTCACGGGGTCGCCCGAAAAATAATGCCGGCTGATGCCCTGGATCAGGGTGGTGTCGTCCAGCGGCAGCACGTTGGGCCGCGCCAGGTGGAAGATCAGGAACATGTCGGCCGTCCAGCGGCTGATGCCGCGGATGGCTACCAGTTCGGCGACGATGGCCGCATCGTCCATCTGGCCCCACTGCTTCACGTGCAGCTGGCCGCTGTCGAAGTGCAGCGCCAGGTCGACCAGGTATTCCACCTTGCGCGCCGACAGGCCGGCCGCGCGCATATCGTCCACCTTGAGCTTGAGCACGCTGCGCGGCGTCATGCTGCGCGGCAGCGCGGCGAACTGGTCCCACACGCGCTGCGCCGATGCCACGGACACCTGCTGGCCCACGATGGAGCGCGCCAGCGTGCTGAACGCGTCTCCGCGCGGGTACGGCGCCACGTCGCCCACCTGGGGGATCAGGCGGCGCATCACGCGGTCCTTCTTGGTCAGGTGCTTGCAGGCCTCGGCCCAATAGTCGGGAGGGGTTGCTTCTGCTGTTTTTTTTGTAGCTGCCACCGCTTATCCCACCTGCGCCAGAGGCATATTTGAGTCTGAATGCATTTACTGCGCCGCCTCCCAGGTCGTGCCCGCGGCGGAGTCCTTGAGCACGATGCCCTGGGCCAGCAGATCGGCGCGGATGCGGTCGGCCTCGGCGAAATTCTTCGCGGCCTTGGCGGCCGCGCGTGCGGCGATCAGGGCCTGGATGGCCGATTCGTCGAGCCCCGCGCCGGCCTTCAGGAAGGCCTGCGGGTCGCCCTGCAGCAGGCCCAGGTGGCCGCCCAGCGCCTTGAGCAGGCCGGCCGCCCCGGGCGACTTGCCGCGGTTGACCTCGCCCGCGAGGTCGAACAGCACGGCCACGGCCTCGGGCGTGCCGAAGTCCTCGTCCATGGCCGCCTTGAAGCGCGCGGCGTGCGGCTCCGCCCAGTCGATCGCCACGGGCGCGGGCGCGACCAGGCTCAGCGCGGTGTACAGGCGCTTCAGGGCGGCGCGCGCGTCGTCCAGGTGCACGTCGCTGTAGTTCAGCGGGCTGCGGTAGTGGCTGCGCACGACGAAGAAGCGCACGGTTTCGGCGTCGTACTCCTTGAGCACGTCGCGGATGGTGAAGAAGTTGCCCAGGCTCTTGGACATCTTCTCGTTGTCCACGTTGATGAAGCCGTTGTGCATCCACACCCGGGCGAACGGCTTGCCCGTGGCGCCCTCGCTCTGGGCGATCTCGTTCTCGTGGTGGGGGAAGGCCAGGTCGGCGCCGCCGCCGTGGATGTCGAAGCTCTCGCCCAGCAGCGTGCAGCCCATGGCCGAGCATTCGATATGCCAGCCCGGGCGGCCCTCGCCATAGGCGCTTTGCCACTTCACCTCGGCGGGCTCCTCGGGCTTGGCGCCCTTCCAGAGCACGAAGTCCAGCGGGTCGAGCTTGCCGTCCTGCACGGCCACGCGCTCGCCGGCGTTGAGCTCGTCAAGCGACTTGCCCGACAGCCTGCCGTAGCCCGGGAACTTGCGCACCGCGTAGTTCACGTCGCCGTTGGCCGCCTGGTAGGCCAGGCCCTTGCGCTGCAGCGTGCCGATCATGGAGAGCATCTGCGGCACGTATTCGGTGGCGCGCGGCTCGTGCGTGGGGCGCTCTATGCCCAGGGCGTCGGCGTCCTGGTGCAGCGCGTCGATCATGCGGTCCGTCAGGCCGCGGATGGTCTCGCCGTTCTCCACGGCGCGGCGGATGATCTTGTCGTCGATGTCGGTGATGTTGCGCACGTAGGTGACGGCCAGGCCCGAGGCGCGCAGCCAGCGCTGCACCACGTCGAAGGCGACCATGGAGCGCGCATGGCCCAGGTGGCACAGGTCGTACACCGTCATGCCGCATACGTACATGCGTACATGGCCGGCTTCGAGCGGGGAAAAATCTTCCAATGCACGCGACAGCGTGTTGTAGATGCGCAAACTCATGGGACAACAGTCAGAAACAGTGGCAATTGCAGCCGGCGTGCCGCGTGGCCGGCAAGGCAACACCCGGCAGCCGGCGCGGCATCGAAAAGCGGCTGCAGGCCCTGCGCGCACCGTAGCCGGGGCTGGCGGCAGCGTGGCGCCGTCATGACACCCCCTCAGCTACAATCGCCGCAGTATAAGCGCCTCTCTCTGCCACCTCGGCATTCCCACCCAGCCCTCGCCAATGAAGCACGCAAGCCGCCCTCTTTCCCGACTCCTGCGCGTTGCCACCCTGTCGGCACTGTTGGGGCTGCCACTGGCCCATGCGGCGGACGACTACTCCGAGATCACGCAGCTGCTGCGCGCCGGCAAGGCGCAGGAAGCCCTCGTCAAGGCCGACCAGCGCATCGCCGCCAACCCGCGCGACCCCCAGCTGCGCTTCCTGCGCGGCGTGGCGCAGGCCGACACGGGCAAGCAGGCCGACGCCATCGCCACGTTCACCAAGCTCACGGAAGACTATCCCGAGCTGCCCGAGCCCTACAACAACCTGGCGGTGCTGTACGCCAACCAGAACCAGCTCGACAAGGCGCGCGCCGCCCTGGAGATGGCCATCCGCACCAACCCCAGCTATGCCACGGCGCACGAGAACCTCGGCGACATCTATGCCAAGCTGGCGGGCCAGGCCTACAACAAGGCCCTGCAGCTGGACGCCACCCAGGCCAACTCGCTGCGCCCCAAGCTGGCCCTGATCCGCGAGCTGTTCTCCGCCGACGCCAAGGCGGCCACCTCCAAGGTGGCCACCGCCACGCGCGCACCGGCGCCCGCGCCGGCAGCCGCTCCCGCCCCTGCACCGGCGCCCGCGCCCGCGCCCGCTCCTGTCCCCGCCGCCGCGCCTCCTGCCGCTCCGGCGGCTCCCGCCGATGCCCCGGCACCGGCGGCGCCCAAGGCCGCGGCCTCCGGCAGCCCCGAAAAGGACGTGGCGAAGGCCGTCCACGCCTGGGCGGACGCATGGGAGAGCCAGGACATGAATGGCTACCTGGGCGCCTACGCCAAGAACTTCCGGCCCCAGAACCAGTCGAGCCGCGCTGCCTGGGAGAAGGAGCGCCGCGAACGCATCGTCGGCCGCTCCAAGATCACCGTGGGCATCAGCGACCTGCGCATCCATGTGGACGGCGACAAGGCCCAGGCGCGTTTCCGCCAGCAATACAGCTCGGGCAGCATGAACGTCTCGAGCCGCAAGACGCTGGACATGGTGAACCAAGGTGGCCGCTGGACCATCGTTCGTGAATCCACGGGCGGCTGAGCTTTCTGCCCGCGCCCTGCCTTTGACTGGATGCGGCGCCGGCGCCGCCGCATGCCGTTTTCACAACGCACACCACGCATGCCCCTGAGCCCTTTTCCCTTCGGCCATGCCCTGGTCACGGCCGTCGTGGCCGGGCTGCTGGCCGCGCCCGCCGCGGCGTCGGTACAAGGCGAGAAGAAGGCCCGCCAGCCATCGGGCAAGAAGGCGCAGCGCAAGCCCGCGCGCGCCGCGGCCCCCGCCGCCGCCCCTCTGCACGATGGCGACGCGGAACGGCGCCTGCTCGAAATCTACCGCCTGACGGCCGAGGGGCACGCCCGCCAGGCCCTGCCCCTGGCCGAACGCCTGGTGCGCGACCACCCCAATTTCCAGCTCGCCCAGCTGGCGCTCGGCGACCTGCTTGCCGCCAGGATGCGCCCCGTGGGCCGGGTGGGCGACGTTGCCGCGCCGCCCGCGGCCGTCGCCATGACCATGGCCATGCCTGCGCAGATTCCGGGCATCTCGCTGGCCACGGCCGCTCCGGCGCCCGCCGGCACGGCAGCCCTGCCGCCCACGGCGGTCGAAACGCTGTCGGACCTGCGCGCCGAATCGCGCCTGCGCGTGGATGCGCTCAAGGCCCGCCCCCCGCAGGGCAGTATCCCGGCCCAGTTCCTGGAGCTGTCCACGCGCACGCGCCACGCCATCGCCATAGACGCCTCGCGCTCGCGGCTGTACCTGTTCGAGAACACCGACAAGGGGCTGGTGCTGGTGGCCGACTACTACGCCTCCGTCGGCAAGCTGGGGACCGAAAAGCAGGCCGAGGGCGACCAGCGCACGCCGCTGGGCGTGTACTACATCACGAGCCGGCTCGATCCCGCGACGCTCAAGGACTTCTACGGCGCGGGCGCCCTGCCCATCAACTATCCCAATCCGCTGGACGTGCGCAGGGGCAAGACGGGCAGCGGCATCTGGCTGCACGGCACGCCCCCCAGCCAGTTCTCGCGCGCCCCGCTGGCCACCGACGGCTGCCTGGTCCTGGCCAACCCGGACCTGGAGCGCGTCCTGAAGACGGTGGAGCCGCGCACCACGCCCGTGGTGATCGCCAGGGATCTGCGCTGGGTCAGGCCCCAGGCGCTGCAGGCCGAGCGCCAGTCGTTCCACGACGTGCTCGAAGCCTGGCGCGGCGCCAAGTCCCAGGGTGACACGCGGCGCCTGCTGGGCTTTTATGCTCCCGAATTCCAGAGCCACCGGAACCAGGACCTGCAGCAGTGGTCACAGGCCCTGCAGGCCGAAGCCCAGGCGCTGCAAGGCCGCGCCGTGGTGCTCAAGGACAGGAGCGTGCTGCGCTGGACCGACAGCAGCGACACCATGGTGGTGACCTTCGGCGAAGTGACCGAAGGCACCCGCACCGGCACCGTCAGGCGCCAGTACTGGACCCGCAAGGGCGCCCGCTGGCAGATATTTTTCGAAGGAGTGATCGGATGATTTCCAGAAGAACCCCGGCCCTGGCCCTGGCCGGCGCCATGCTTGCCACGCTGTTGGGCGCATCCCCCGCGCTGGCCCAGACCGCGGCGGCCCCCCAGGTGAAGCTCGCCACCTCCATGGGGGACATCGTGCTGCAGCTCGATGCGGCCAAGGCGCCCAGGACCGTGGAGAACTTCCTCTCCTACGTGCAGGACAAGCACTACGACGGGACCATCTTCCACCGCGTGATCGACGGCTTCATGATCCAGGGCGGCGGCTTCACGCCCGACATGCAGCAAAAGCCCACCAAGGCCCCCATCCAGAACGAGGCCGCCAACGGCCTGAAGAACGACAGGTACACCATCGCCATGGCGCGCACGGCCGATCCCAACTCGGCCACGGCGCAGTTCTTCATCAACGTGAAGGACAACGCCATGCTCAACGCCCCCAGCCCCGACGGCCACGGCTATGCCGTGTTCGGCAAGGTGGTGGGCGGCACCGAGGTGGTGGACAAGATCAAGGCCGTGGCCACGGGCAACCGCGGGCCCTACCAGAACGTGCCCGCCACGCCCGTGATCATCCAATCCGCAACCCTGGTCAAGTAGACAACCGAAAGGACACCCGCCATGAGCAACCCGCAAGTCGAACTGCACGTCACCATCAACGTGGCCGAGACGGCCACCCCCGGCGTCATCACGCTGGAGCTGGACGCCGCCAACGCGCCCAAGTCCACCGAAAACTTCCTGGCCTACGTGAACAAGGGCCACTACGACGGCACCGTCTTCCACCGCGTGATCAAGGGCTTCATGATCCAGGGCGGCGGCTTCACGCCCGACATGAAGCAAAAAGCCACCGGCGAGCCCATCGAGAACGAGGCCGCCAACGGCCTGAAGAACGACCAGTACACCATCGCCATGGCCCGCACCGGCGACCCGCACAGCGCCACGGCCCAGTTCTTCATCAACGTGGTGGACAACGCCTTCCTGAACCACACCGCGCCCACGCCCCAGGGCTGGGGCTACGCCGTGTTCGGCAAGGTGGTCAAGGGCCAGGACGTGGTGGACGCGATCAAGAAGGTGCGCACCACGCGCAAGGGCTTCCACGACGACGTGCCGTTCGACGCCGTGGTGATCGACAAGGCCGTGGCGCTGTAATGCCCCAGGCCGTGCCGCCCATCGCCGAGCTGGCCGCGCCAGCCGCGTGGCGCACGGTCGATTTCGTTTCCGACCTGCACCTGGAGGGCAGCCACCCCGCCACGGTGCAGGCGTTCGCGCGCTACCTCGCCGCGACGCCCGCCGACGCGGTGTTCCTGCTCGGCGACCTGTTCGAGGTCTGGGTGGGCGACGACGCGATCGGCGAGCGCGGCAGCTTCGAGGGCGAATGCTGCACGCTGCTCGCGCAGGCCGCGCGCCGACGCCCCCTGTTCTTCATGCACGGCAACCGCGACTTCCTCGTGGGCGAGGGCTTCACGCGGCGCACGGGCATTCCCGTGCTGGCCGACCCCACCGCGCTCACGTTCGCGGGCCGGCGCTGGCTGCTCTCGCACGGCGACGCGCTGTGCCTGCAGGACGTGGAATACCAGCGCTTTCGCGCCCTCGCGCGCGACCCGCAGTGGCAGGCGCAGCTGCTCGCTCGCCCGCTGCATGAGCGCCGCGCCCAGGGCCGCAGCGCGCGCAGCGAGAGCGAGGCGCGCAAGCAGGCCGGCACGGCCCCCTATGCCGACGTGGACGGCCCCGCCGCCATCGAATGGCTGCGCGCCGCGCGCGCCGGTGCGCTGATCCACGGCCACACGCACCTGCCGGCGGACCACGTGCTCGCGCCCGGCCTCGCGCGCCACGTGCTCACCGACTGGGACCTGGAGGCCACGCCGCCGCGCGCCGGCGTGCTGCGGCTCACGGACGCGGGCTTGCAGCGCCTGCCGCTCGCCCCCACGTAGCGGCATGCCCCGCTTCCTCTCCCGCCTGGCCCGGCGCGTGCGCTCCGCCGTGGCACCGATCCCCGACATCGGCGCCGACCTGTGGCTGCAGACGCTGAACCGCTACCCCTTCCTCGCCGCGCTGCCGCTGCAGGAGCAGGCCAAGCTGCGCGCATTGAGCGCCCTCTTCCTGCACCGCAAGGAATTCTCGGGCGCGCACGGCCTCGTGGTGACCGACGCCATGGCCGTGGCCATCGCCGCGCAGGCCTGCCTGCCGCTGCTGCACTGGGGCGAGCCCGGCAAGGCGCTCGCGTGGTACGACGATTTCGTGGGCATCGTCGTGCACCCGGCCGAGGCCGTGGCGCGCCGCAAGGCCGTCGATGAAGCCGGCGTGGTGCACCACTACGACGAGGTGCTGCTCGGCGAGGCCATGGAGAACGGCCCCGTGATGCTCTCCTGGCCCGCCGTCCAAGGCGCGGGCCGCGAGGGCCACGCCACCAGCGTGGTGATCCACGAGTTCGTGCACAAGATCGACATGAAGAACGGCGGCGCCGACGGCTGCCCGCCGCTGCCGCCCGGCTTCATGGGCGCGGCCAGCCCCCACGAGGCGCGCGAAGCCTGGCGCGCGGCCTGGAGCGACGCTTACGAGCGGTTCCGCGAGCAGGTCATCATCGCCGAGCGCTTCGGCGGCGCATGGCCCTGGCTGGACGGCTACGGCGCCACCGCGCCGGCGGAATTCTTCGCCGTGGCCTGCGAGGCGTACTTCGTGCACCGCGAGCGCTTCGCGCAGGAATTCCCCGCGCTGATGCCGGTGCTCGATGCCTTCTTCCGGCCCCGCGCCGGATGACGCCTGCGGCAGTTGCTTCAAAATCAATAGCTGCCTGCGCCTGCCATTCCATGGCTCCAGATAGAAACCCACCTGGAATCATTCAACGCCAAGCGCTGGCAGCTATGAATTTTGAACGTCACCGTGCCACATCGCCCGTCGCCACGCGGCGGCGCAGCTCAGCCAGCACGGCCTTCAGGCGGCGGGCGTTCTCCGGCCCCATGCGCACCAGCATCTTCTGGCCGCTGGAAAGCGCCTCCAGCCGCGGATCGGCGAACTCGTAGCGCACCCAGGGGCGTGTGGAAGGCACCTCGCCCGCGACCCTGGTGAGCTGCACCGCGACGGGGCTCGCGGGCTCGGGGGCGGCGCGCAGGTGGTCCAGCACGGCCACCAGCCGGTCGTTGAAATAGCGGCCGGGGTAGCCCAGTTCCTCGTAGGCCGCCTGGAACAGCGGATACAGCCGCGCGTAGAGCTTGACGGCCGCGCCCAGCGGCACGGCCTCGGCGAAGGCGACGAAGGCTTCGTAGCGCGCGGCGTTGGCCGGGGCGATGGCCTGGGTCTGCGCGTCTTCCGGCCCCAGCACGGTGAAGCGGCCCGGCGCGGGCTGCACCGGCCACAGGCGCGCGGGAGCCTGCGCGCGCGGCAGGTTGTCCACCGTGGCCACGGCGCGGCGCACGAAGCCGTCGAGCTGCAGGAACTTGGCGGCCTGCCCGCTGCCCAGCAGCGCGTTCAGCGCCTGGGCCACGTACGCGTCGGAATCGCGCAGCGCGGGCAGGGCCGGCTCGGCGCTCTCCAGCGCATCCACCGGATTCTGCGGGCCCGAAGCCTGCGCCAGGGGTTCCGAGGCGGGCGGCGCGGGCTCCGCCACGACGGGCGGTGCCTGCGGGGCCTGTGCGGGGCGCCACCAGAACCACCACGCCGCCCCGGCGGCGGCCAGCACCACCGCCACGATCCAGGCGGGCGAGGATTCGGAGCGCGGCCGGTACTCGGCGGGATCTCGTTCGGGCATGGGCTGGCTCCTTTCGCGGATGGCTGCGCAGAGACGGTGCGGCCGGAAAAGCGTCCGGCGCCGGATGATCCTACCGCCCGATCCGGCGCGGATCCGGGAGGGCACACGGCGTTACATGGATTACGCCATGGCCCTCGCGGGCTCTTTGATACGGATTTGAATTCAAGCGGATAACTGGGCGGGGCGCCTTGCCGTGCGACAGCACTGTCTGCCGCGCCCCAGCAACGTTATGCGGTTGAAGGCAAATCCGTATGAGCCATTCCTTTCAAGGTTTTTGGGGGGAATGGGCTTTGGGGTTTTTCTGGCAAGCGCGGGTAGCTATCTTTTTTGAATCTTTGTTGTTGATTTTCATGTTGCTGGCCGGGACGAGTCCCGGCCAGCAACATGAAAACCAGCTACCTAGACCAAAAAAGATAGCTACCTGCGCCTGCTAGACAAGCGCTAAAGCCAAATTTCACCCAAAGGCCTTGAAAGGAATGCGCCTTACAGCCATCCGCGCGCCCAGCCCAGGCCCGCGGTGGTGCCACCGGGCATCGCGCCGCGCTGCGGCAGGTACTCGCAGCCCACCCAGCCCTGCCAGCCGCACTGCGCGGCCACCTCGTCGATGACCGAGAACAGGTAGGGGTGGTTGAGCTCGCCGATGTCGGGCTCGTGCCGCTCGGGCACGCCCGCGATCTGGAAGTGGCCGACGCGGCCCGTGGGCAGGTACTGGCGGATCTTCATGGCCACGTCGCCCTCGACGATCTGGCAGTGGTACAGGTCGAACTGCACCTGCAGGTTGGGCGCGCCCACGGCCTGCACGATGGCGTGCGCGTCGTCCTGGCGGTTGAGGAAGAAGCCGGGGATGTTGCGCGTGTTGATGGGCTCGATGAGCACGTTGCGCCCGGCCTGCGCGGCCTGCTCCGCCGCCCAGCGCAGGTTGTCGGTGTAGAGCGGGCGCAAGGCCTCGCGCGTCTGGCCCGCGGGCACGAGGCCGGCCATCACGTGGATGCGCGGGCAGTCGAGCGCGGCGGCGTAGTCCAGCGCGCGCGCGAAGCCTTCGCGGAACTCGGCCTCGCGCCCGGGCAGGCAGGCCAGGCCGCGCTCGCCCGCGGCCCAGTCGCCGGGGGGCGCGTTGAACAGCACCTGCGCGAGGCCGTTGTCCTTCAGGCGCCGGGCGATCTCGGCGGCGGGAAATTCGTAGGGGAACAGGTATTCGACGCCCTTGAAACCGTCCGCGGCGGCGGCGGCGAAGCGGTCGAGGAAGGCATGCTCGCCATAGAGCATGGAGAGGTTGGCGGCAAAGCGGGGCATGTGGGTTCCTTACCAGCGCGCGCCGAAGGCGGCGCGCAGTTCGTCGATCTGCGCCGCGTCCAGCGCGGCGGGCTTGGGGGAGGACAGCAGCCACAGGCGCGCCGTTTCCTCCAGTTCCTCCAGCGTCGCCATCGCGGCGGCGGGGGTGTCATGCCAGACGTTGGGGCCCAGGCGCTCCAACATCACGGCGCGCAGCGGCGTGCCTTGCGCGCCGTAGCGCGCGATGGCCTGGGCCACGGCCTCGGCCGCCTCGGGCGCGCCGGGGCGGTAGTAGGGGATCACGGGCACGTGGCCGACTTTCATCACGAAGTACGGCGTGATGGCGGGCAGCAGTTCGCCCTCCGCAGGCTGCAGCGTGAGGGCCACGCAGTGCGTGCCGTGCGTGTGGATGACGCAGGCGGTCTGCGCGTCGAACGCGCGCGCGGCGGCGTAGATGCGCGCGTGCAGCGCGATGGTCTTGCTCGCGCGGTCGCCGCTCACCTGCCGGCCCTGCGCGTCCAGGCGCGCGAGGCGCGCGGGGTCAAGGAAGCCCAGGCAGGCGTCGGTGGGCGTGATGAGAAAGCCGCCGTCATCGAGCCGCACGCTGATGTTGCCGGCCGTGGCGTGCGCGTAGCCGCGCTCGAACAGGCTGCGGCCCACGCGGCAGATCTCCTCGCGCGCCTGTGCCTCGGTCATGCGAGCACCTCGAACGCGCGCGTGAAGAAATCGTCGCCGCCGAAATTTCCGGATTTGAGCGTGATGTGCAGGCCGGCGCCGAGCGCCTGCGCATGGCACCATGGCACCCCCGGGTCGATCTGCGGGCCGATCTGCATCTGCGTGATGCCCAGCGCCTGCACACAGGCGCCCGAGGTCTCGCCGCCCGCCACCACGAGCTGGCGCACGCCGCGCTCGACCAAACCACGCGCGATGGCCGCGATGGTGCGCTCCACCATCGCGCCCGCCTCTTCCGCGCCCAGGCGCGACTGCACGGATTTCACCGCGCCGCTGTCGGCCGTGGAATAGACGAGCACGGGGCCGCGCGCGAGCAGCGGCGTGGCCCAGGCGAGCGCCTCGGCCACCACGTCGGCGCCATCGGCGATGCGCAGCGGGTCGATGGCGAGCGCCGCGCCGCCGCGCGCGATGAAGTCCTGCACCTGCCGGTTGGTCGCCAGCGAGCAGCTGCCCGACACCACGGCGCGCAGGCCGCTCCCGAAGGGCAGCACGCTCGCCGCGGGCGACGGCGCGAAGCCGAAGTTGGCCGGCAGCGCGATCGCCACGCCCGAGCCCGCCGTGACCAGCGGCAGCGCCGCGAGCGCGGGGCCCATGCGCAGCAGGTCGTCGTTGGAGACGGCATCGACGATGGCGATGGCGACGCCCTCGGCCCTGAGCCGCGCGATGCGCTCGGTGACGGCTGCGGCGCCGCGCGCGACCACCGCGTGGTCGATCAGGCCCACCTTGCGCCGGCACTGCGCCTGCATCACGCGCACGAGGTTGGGGTCCGCCATGGGCGTGAGCGGGTGGTTCTGCATGCCGCTCTCGCTCAGCAGCACGTCGCCCACGAACAGGTAGCCCTTGAACACGGTGCGCTTGTTGTCGGGGAAGGCCGGGGTGGCGATGGTGAATTCGGTGCCCAGCGCGTCCATCAGCGCCTCGGTCACGGGGCCGATGTTGCCGGCCGGGGTGCTGTCGAAGGTGGAGCAGTACTTGAAGTAGATCTGGTGCGCGCCCTGTCCCTGCAGCCAGCGCAGCGCGGCGAGCGACTGCGCCACGGCCTCGTCAACGGGGTTGGTGCGCGACTTGAGCGCGACGACGACGGCATCCACGTCCGCCGCCAGCGGGCCCTCCGGCACGCCGATGGCCTGCACCACGCGCATGCCCGCGCGCACGAGGTTGTTGGCGAGGTCGGTGGCGCCCGTGAAGTCGTCGGCGATGCAGCCCAGCAGCAGCTTGCCCATGGCTCAGCCCTTCACCGCGAGCTTGACGGCCTGCGGGTTCTCGCGCACGTAGTCGCGCAGGATGGCCTCGAAGCTCTCGTCAGCCGCCAGGCCCAGGGCCTGGGCGCGCTTCGGGTTGAAGCGGCTGGGCCAGCCCGTGATGATCCTGGCGATCTGCGCATCGGGCTCCCAGTCGATCAGCGCCGTGGCCTCCTTGCCGGCCACGCGCTCCAGGGCCTGGGCCATCTCGCCCACGGTGGTGGTGATGGGGGGCAGGTTGACGGCGGTGCGCGCGCCCCACTCGGCAGCGCTGGCAGTCGATGCGCGGATGATGCCGCGCACCGTGTTGCCGGGCGACGAGAGCGCCACGGCCGTTTCGGGCGCCACGGGGCAGCGCGCGCGCTCGCCGGCCAGCGGCTCGCGCAGCATGCCCGAGAGGAAGCTGGAGGCCGCGCCGTTCGGGCGGCCGGGGCGCACGCTCACCGTCATCAGGCGCACGTTGCGGCCCTGCACGAAGCCCTTGCGCGTGCAGTCGGCCACGAGCTGCTCGCCGATGAACTTCTGGATGCCGTAGCTGTTCTGCGGCGTGGGCAGCGTGGTGTCCTCGATCACGTCGGGCAGGCGCTGCTCGGGCGAATCGCCGAACACCGCGACCGAGCTGGAGAACACGAACACCGGCGCGTGGCCGGCGCGGCGGCAGCCTTCGAGCAGCTGGCGCGTGGCGTCGAGGTTGCTGCGCATGCCGAGGTCGAAGTCGGCCTCGCACTCGCCGCTGACCGCCGCCGCGAGGTGGAACACGGCCTGCACCTCGGCCAGCGGCAGCGCACCCGCGGCGAGCTGCTCGACCAGGTCGCCCTGCAGCGATTGCACGCGCGCGTCGGCGGCCAGGTCTGCGGGCGGCGCCACGCGGTCGACCAGTACCACGCGCTGGATGGGCTGCGCGGGCGCGCCGGCCAGTGCCAGACTGCCTTGGGCCAGCAGCGTGCGCGCCAAGCGCGCGCCGAGGAAACCGCTGCCGCCGGTGATGAGGATGTTCATGGGAGGGGTCCTTGTGTGTGGAGTTACAAGCCAGATCGGGCTCTAGCGCTTGTGTATCAAGCGCGAGCAGCTATGGAAACAGGAGTTTTCCTAGGGCAGCGTGATGCCGGGGAAGATCTTGATGACGGCACTGTCGTCCTCGCGCGCGAAGCCCGCGGTGGAGGCCTGCATGAACATCTGGTGCGCGGTGGACGAGAGCGGCAGCGGAAACTTGCTCGCGCGCGCCACGTCCAGCACCAGCCCCAGGTCCTTCACGAAGATGTCCACGGCCGACAGTGCGCGATAGTCGCCGGCCAGCACGTGGGCCATGCGGTTCTCGAACATCCAGCTGTTGCCCGCGCTGTGCGTGATCACCTCGTAGAGCGCCGCGGGGTCCACGCCCTCGCGCAGGCCCAGCGCCATGGCCTCGGCCGCGGCGGCGATGTGCACGCCGGCCAGCAATTGGTTGATGATCTTGACCTTGCTGCCCGCGCCCGCCTTGTCGCCCAGGCGGTAGACCTTGGCGGCCATGGCGTCGAGCACGCCGCCCGCGCGCGCATAGGCCTCGGGCGTGCCGGCGGTCATCATGGTGATCTGGCCGCTCGCGGCCTTGGCGGCGCCGCCGGAAATCGGCGCGTCCAGGTACAGGATGCCCAGCCTGGCCAGGCGCGATTCCAGCGCCACCGACCAGTTGGGATCGACGGTGGAGCACATCACGAACAGGCTGCCGGGCCGCATGCCGGCGGCCACGCCATCGTCGCCGAACAGCACGCTTTCGGTCTGCGCGGCGTTGACGACCACCGAGACCACCACGTCGCAGCGCGCGCCCAGCTCGGCCAGCGTCTCGCAGGCCGTGCCGCCGTCCCTGGCGAAGTCCTGGGCCACCTCGCGCCGCAGGTCGAACACGTGGGGCGCGTGGCCCGCGCGGCGCAGCGACTGCGCCATGCCCAGGCCCATGGCGCCCAGGCCCACGAGGCCGACGGTAGATTGCGATGCGCTGCTGCTCATAAGTTCCCTTTCAGTTGCTCATTGCGCCACCCATGAAACTGGCGCACTGCCTAAGCGAAGGCCGCCGCGCAAGGGCCGCCCCGCCGCGCTGGCGGCGTCCCCCTTCCCGGCGAAGCCGAGAGAAGGGGGAAGCGGCGCAGCCGCTCAGGGGGTTGTTTCTCACTCTAGCGGTTGACGAGTTTCCTGGGCACCAGCCAGACGCCGATGGCGCCCAGCACCAGCACGGCCGAGAGCACGTACATGCCGATCTGCGTGCTGCCGGTCAGGTCCTTGAGGTAGCCGATCAGGTAGGGGCTCGCGAACCCCGCAAGGTTACCCACGGAATTGATGGCCGCAATGCCCGCCGCCGCGGCCGTGCCCGACAGGAAGGCCGTGGGCAGCGACCAGAACAGCGGCGCGCAGGTCAGCACGCCGGCGGCCGCCAGCGACAGGAAGGCCAGCGCCACCACCGTGTTCTGCGTGTACGAGGCCGCCATGGTGAAGCCCACCGCGCCCATCAGCGAGGGCACGATCAGGTGCCAGCGGCGCTCGCGGCGCGTGTCGGCGCTGCGGCCGAAGAAGTTCATGGCGACGATGGCGCAGAGGAAGGGAATCGCGCTCAGGAGCCCGATGTGGAAGTTGCCCTGCACGCCCGTGGCCTTGACCAGCGTGGGCATCCAGAAGGTCAGCGCGTACTGGCCCATGACGAAGGCGAAGTAGATCAGCGCCATCCACCACACGCGCATGTCGCGGAACACGCCCGCCACCGAATGCGGGCCCTGCGCTCCGCCCTGGGCGTGGTCGGCCTCGATTTCGCGCTCCAGCAGCGCCTTTTCCTCAGCGGTGAGCCAGCGGGCCTTCTGGATTCCGTTGTCCAGGTACAGCAGCACCATGATGCCGACCAGCACCGCGGGCACGGCCTCGATCAGGAACATCCACTGCCAGCCCTGCAGCGAGGACGCGCCGTGGAACGCGTCCATGATCCAGCCCGACAGCGGGTTGCCGAAGATGCCCGCCACGGGAATGGCCGACATGAACACGGCGATGATGCGCGCGCGCCGGTGCGCCGGGTACCAGTAGGTCAGGTAGAGGATCACGCCGGGGTAGAAGCCCGCCTCGGCCACGCCCAGCAGGAAGCGCAGGACGTAGAAGCCGGTGGGCGACTCCACGAACATGAAGCAGCCCGACAGGATGCCCCAGGTGATCATGATGCGCGCGATCCACATGCGCGCGCCCACACGGTGCAGCAGCAGGTTGCTGGGCACCTCGAACAGGAAATAGCCCAGGAAGAAGATGCCGGCGCCCAGGCCGAACACCGTCTCGCTGAAGCCCAGGTCCTGCGCCATCTGGAGCTTGGCGAAGCCCACGTTGACGCGGTCGAGGTACGCGACCACATAGCAGAGCATGAGGAAGGGCACGAGGCGCCAGAACACCTTGCCGTAGGCCCGCTTTTCGAGCGCGCCCTCGGCGCCGGCCGCCGCAAGCACGGCGGAAACAGAAGAAGACATGAGCGTTGATTCCCGGATCGAAATGACGGCGCAGGAGCGCGAAAGGCCCTGTCCGCGGGTGCCATCCTTGCTGGGCGAAGGATTAATTCATCAGGTCATCATACAAATTATGGGATTCCATGCCGATAAGGGTTAACCCTGACGATGAGGAATCAGCGCTGGCGCGTGGCGCGCCCTTCGACCAGCGGCTGCGCGAGCCGCGCGCCCTCCTGCCGCCAGAACGCAGGGTCGGCCTGCCCGATGCGGCGGATGGCGTTGTCCATGTGCGCCTTGGCCGCCTCGCGCGCGGCCACGGGATCGCCAGCCTCGATGGCCTGGACGATGCGCTCATGCTCGCGCGCGACCTCGCGCGCGAAATCGTCGCGCCGCGCCTCGTTGGCCCGCGTGACGCGGATCGCGCCCTGCAGCAAGCCGTGCAGGTACTGCAGCGTGCCGATCAGGAACGGGTTGTGGGCCGACTCGGCCACCGCGAGGTGGAAGGCCAGGTCCTGCTCGGCCCCGCCCTGCCCCGCGGCCACGGCCTCGTCCAGCGCGCCGATGGCCGCGCGGATGCGCTCCAGGTCCTGCGGCGTGCGCCGCTCGGCGGCCAGCGCGGCGACTTCGGATTCGAGCGGCCGGCGCAGCTCGGCCATCTGGACCACCGCATCGCGCGAGGCCAGGTGCGCCGCCTCGAAGCGCAGCGGCTCGGCGCCGGCCGCGCGCACGTACACGCCGCTGCCCTGCCGCGAATCCACCATGCCCAGCGACTTGAGCCGCGACACCGCCTCGCGCACCACCGTGCGGCTCACGGCGAACTGCGTGGCCAGCACCGCCTCGGTCGGCAGCCGCGCGCCGGGCGCCAGCCGGCCGCCGCGGATCTCTGCCTCCAGGGCATCGGCCACCTGGTCGGCAAGGCGGGCGCCGGAGGCGACGGGCTGGAACTGCAGGGTCATCGTGTGGTTCGTTCTGGTGGCGTGGCCCGCCACTCTAACGTCTGAGAGCCTGTTCAATATCTTTTCATGGTGCCCGTTGCCCCGAAAAGGCAGTGGATGCAAGGCGCAAACCGCAGCCGGGCTGGTGGCCCGGCGAGGATTTGCAACGCCGCAGACGCTGCCTTTTCGGGACAACCCTTCGGGCAAGGCAGCAAAAAGCCGCACTCGTCGTTGCGCACCTTGTCCAGGCCGCCAGCATGGCCTGCGGCGCGCGCCTCGATTGCGGCTTTTTGCTGCCTTGCGGGCACCATGAAAAGATATTGAACAGGCTCTGAGTCAACCCCTGGCATCCATACCCGACCTTTCGTCCGGCGGTACCGCGTCGGACAGGCAGCCCAGGAACCGCTGCACCACCGGGTTGTAGTTGTCCGCGGCCCAGACGCAGGAAAGCACCGCATCCAGGGGCGCACAGCCCTCAGGCAGCGCCAGTTCCCGCCACTCGATGCGCCCCGCCACCCCTTGCACGGCGGACGCGGGGGCGAGCGCCGCGCCCATGCCCGCCTCCACCAGGGCAAGCAGGGTCGGCAGCAGGCTGCGGTGCTGCACGCTGGGGCGCACCCGCGCGCCGGCAAGCACCTTTTCCTCCAGTTCATGGAAATAGCGCGCGCCCTGTATCTCATAACCCACCCAGGGCAGCCCCTGCAGGAGCCGGACCGGCACGCGCCGATGCGCCGCGAGCGGGTGCCCCAGCGGCAGGACCAGCACCATCGGGTCGTGGGTGATCACCCGCGACATCAGGTCAGCGCTCTCCATGGAGGAGGAAAACCGCAGCATCGCCACGTCCAGGCGGCCGCTGCGCACCTCCTGCACCAGCAGGTCGGACGTGAGCTGCCGCAGCTCCAGCACCACGTCGGGGCATGCCTGCCGAAAAGCGTGCAGCACCTTGGGCAGCACGCGGTAGACCGTGCTGTGGGTGAACCCCAGCGTGAGCACGCCCTCGTCGCCCACGGCATGGCGCCGGACGGAGTGCAGCGCGGCGCCCGCCTCGGCCAGCAGCAGGTGGGCGCGCTCCAGCATCAGGCGGCCCGCGGGGGTGAGCTGCACCGAGCGCGTGGTGCGCACCAGCAGCGGCGCCCCGACCTCTTCCTCGAACTGGCGGATCTGCTGGCTCAGCGGCGGCTGGCTGATGTGCAGCCGCTGCGCGGCCTTGCCGAAATGCAGTTCCTCGGCCACCGCGATGAAGGCCAGCAGGTTGCGGGAGAGCATCATTATTTCAAATTACGTCCTAATTGTTCGTTAATTTTATATTGGACATATCAGTTGGACGGCCATAGCCTTCGGCAAGCAACGTCGCCCATCCACTCATCCCTCACACAGCCATGCCCCTGCCCCGCTCCACCCATCGCCGCGCCCTGCTCGCGTCCGCCATCCTCGCCCTGGCCGCCACGGCCGCTCCGGCACACGCGCAGGCGCCTGCGCCGGCAGACTACCCCGCCAAGCCCGTCACCATGGTGGTGCCCTTCGCCGCCGGCAGCGTGACCGACCTGCTGGCGCGCATCGTGGCCCAGCGCCTGGGCGATGCGCTGGGGCAGCCCGTGGTCGTGGACAACAGGGCCGGGGCCGACGGCAACATCGGCGCCGCATACGCCGCCGCGGCGGCGCCCGACGGCTACACCTTGATGATGGGCGCGGCCAGCACCAACGCCATCAACCCCAGCCTGCACAAGAACCTGAAGTTCAACGCCATCAAGGACTTCGCGCCCATCACCAACGTCGCGTCCATGCCCAACGTGCTGGTCGTGGGGCCGCAGGTGACGGCGCGCAGCGTCAAGGACTTCATCCAGGCCGCGAAGACGGAGAAATACAGCTTCGCCTCCAGCGGCGCGGGCGGCAGCATGCATCTGTCGGGCGAGCTGTTCAAGAGCATGGCCCAGATCCCCGACTTCCTGCACATCCCCTACAAGGGCGGCAGCGCTCCCGTCACCGACGTGATGGGCGGGCGGGTCAGCGCCATGTTCTGCAACCTGCCGCTGTGCCTGCCGCATATCCGGGCGGGCAAGCTCCAGGCTCTCGGCGTGACTTCCGCCAGGCGCACGCCGCTGCTGCCCGAGGTGCCGACCATCGCGGAGAGCGGCGTGCCCGGCTACGAGGTGGAAGGCTGGTTCGGCCTCTTCGCCCCCGCGGGCGTGCCGCGGCCCATCATCCAGCGGCTGAACCACGAGGTGGTGCGCATCCTGCAGGACCCCAAGGTCAAGGAATCGCTGCTGGCCCAGGGGGCCGAGCCCATCGGCGACAGCCCCGAGGCGTTCGCGGCCTTCGTGAAGAAGGAGCACGACCGCTGGGCCAAGACCATCCGCGAAGCAGGCATCGCCCCGCAATGAGCGCGCCCATGGAGTCGCCGAACCGCCTGTCGGTCCTGCAGGCCCTGCGCGCCATGGAGGAAGGCAGCCTCACGAGCGAGGCGCTCACGCAGGCATGCCTGGAGCGCATCGAGGAACGCAACGGCCAGGTGCAGGCCTTCACCGCCATGGACGCCGGCTGGGCGCTGGCGCAGGCGCGCGCCGCGGACCGCGCCGGCGCCGCGCCGCTGCGGGGCATTCCGTTCGCCGTGAAGGACGTGCTGGACACCCGGCACCTGGCCACCGCCTACGGCTCGCCCATCTACGCCGGCCACCGGCCCGCGGTCGATGCGGCCTGCGTGGCGCGGGTGCGGGAGTTCGGCGGGCTGGTCCTCGGCAAGGCGGCCACGAGCGAGTTCGCCACGCAGACGCCGAGCAGCACGCGCAACCCGCTCGACCTAGAGCACACGCCCGGCGGCTCGTCCAGCGGCTCGGCCGCGGCCGTGGCCGACTTCATGGCGCCCGTGGCCTTCGGCACGCAGACCACGGCCTCCACGGTGCGGCCCGCGTCCTATTGCGGCATCGTGGGCTACAAGCCGACCTTCGGCTTTCTCAACACGGCCGGCCTCAAGCCCTTGAGCCCGTCGCAGGACACCATCACGCTGCTGGCGAGAACGGTGCAGGACGCGGCGCTGTGCGCCTTCGGCCTGCACGGCATGCGCGTGCAGGCCGGCCCGCTGGAGCGCCCCCGGCTCGCGGTGTGCCAGTCGTCGCAATGGGATGCCGTCCGCCCCGAGATGGCCGAGGCCATCGAGCGCATCGCCGCCGCGGCGCAGCGCGCGGGCGCCACCGTCCGGCGCATGCGGCTGCCGGCCGCGCTGGAGCCGCTGATCGGGATGCAGGGCCGGCTCTTCGCCTTCGAGGCGCGCCAGTCCCTGGCATACGAGCGGCAGCACCATGCGGCGCTGTTCAGCCCGCGGCTACAGGCGCGCCTGGCGGGCGGCGAAGGCATCGACGCCGCGCAATACCTCGCCATGCGCCAGCGCGCCCTGGCCGGGCGCCAGGCCCTGGCGGGCCTGTTTGGCGACGTGGACGCGATCCTGTACCCGCCCGCGCAGGGCGAGGCGGACGAAGGCATCGCCGATTCGGGCTCCGCGCAGTTCGGCGCGCTCTGGAGCCTGATGCACGTGCCCTGCGTCTGCGTGCCCATCGCCCGGGGGCCGCGCGGCCTGCCCATGGGGGTGCAGGCGATCGGCGCCTACGGTGACGATCTGCGCACCCTGCAGGCGGCGGCCTTTATCCACCACGTGGCGCAGCAGGCCGCGCTGGCATGACGGCCCCCGCCGGCGATCAGGATGCGAGCGCCTCCCGCGCCGCCTGCGCGATGCGCGCCGCATCCACGCCGAAGAAGCCTCGCAGCGCGGCGCGCGTGTCGCTGCGCCCGAAGCCGTCGGTGCCCAGGGTGCGGTAGCGCCGGCCCTCGGGCAGGTAGGCGCGCACGCTCTCGGGCACGGCGCGCACGTAGTCGGTGGCGGCGACGATGGGGCCGTGCGTGCCGGCCAGCACCCGGGCGATCCACGGCGTGCCGCCGCCCTGCTCGCAGGCCATGCCGTCGCGCGCCAGCTCGCTCCAGCTCGTGACGCTGACCACGGTGGCGGCGATGCCCTCGGCGGCCAGCAGGGCGGCGGCCCGGGCGGCCTCGGTGAGGATGGCGCCGGAGCCCAGCAAGGTCACCTGTTTTTCAGATGAAATCGGGCCCCCAGGCTTGTCCAGCAAGCGCTGGCAGCTATCCATAACATAGCACCCGCGCAGCACACCCTCGTGCGCCGCGGCGGGCAGGTCGGGCTGGGCGTAGTTCTCGTTCATGAGCGTGACGTAATAGAACACGTCCTTCTGCTCCACCATCATCTCGCGCATGCCCGCGTCCAGGATCACGGCCAGCTCGCCCGCATGGGCCGGGTCGTAGGCCTTGCAGTTGGGGATGGTGGCCGCCACCAGGTGGCTGCTGCCGTCCTGGTGCTGCAGGCCCTCGCCGCCCAGCGTGGTGCGCCCCGACGTGGCGCCCAGCAGGAAGCCCCGCGCGCGCTGGTCGGCGGCGGCCCAGATCGCGTCGCCCACGCGCTGAAAGCCGAACATGGAGTAGTAGATGTAGAACGGCAGCATGGCCAGGCCGTGCACGCTGTAGCTCGTCGCCGCCGCCGTCCAGCTCGCGATGGCGCCGGCCTCGCTGATGCCCTCTTCCAGGATCTGGCCGTCCAGCGCCTCGCGGTACGAGAGCACCGAGCCGATGTCCTCCGGCGCGTACTGCTGGCCTACGCTGCTGTAGATGCCCACCTGCTTGAACAGGTTGGCCATGCCGAAGGTGCGCGCCTCGTCGGCCACGATGGGCACGATGCGCGGGCCCAGCGTGGCGTCCTTGAGCAGCGCGCCCAGCATGCGCACGAAGGCCATGGTGGTGCTCATCTCCTTGCCATCGGCCGCCAGCGCGAACTGCGCGTATTGCTGCAGCGGCGGCACGGGCAGGGTTTCGCAGCGGCTCTCGCGCCGGGGCAGGTAGCCGCCCAGGCGCTTGCGCCGCGCCTGCAGGTACTGCATCTCGGGGCTGTCGGCTGCGGGTTTGAGGAAGGCCAGGCCCGTGGCCTGCGCGTCGGTGAGCGGCAGGTTGAAGCGGTTGCGGAACTCGATGAGGTCCGTCTCGTCCAGCTTCTTCTGGCTGTGCGTGGTCATCTTGCCCTGGCCGGCCTGGCCCATGCCGTAGCCCTTCTTGGTGTGGGCCAGGATCACCGTGGGCTGGCCCCGGTGGGCGGCGGCCGCGGCGTAGGCGGCGTGGATCTTCACCAGGTCGTGGCCGCCGCGCTTCAAGCGGTCGATCTGCTCGTCGGTCAGGCCCTGGGCCAGCGCGGCGAGTTCGGGGGTCTGGCCGAAGAAGTGGTCGCGGTTGAAGCGCCCGTCCTTGGCGGCGAAGGTCTGCATCTGGCCGTCCACGGTGTCGCCCAGCGTGCGCACCAGGGTGCCGGTCAGGTCCCGGGCGAACAGCCCGTCCCAGTCGCTGCCCCACAGGAGCTTGATGACGTTCCAGCCGCTGCCGGTGAACAGGCGCTCGAGCTCGTCGACGATGCGGCCGTTGCCGCGCACCGGGCCGTCCAGGCGCTGCAGGTTGCAGTTGACCACCCAGACCAGGTTGTCCAGGCCCTCGCGCGCGGCCAGCGTCAGGGCACTGGTGCTCTCGGGCTCGTCCATCTCCCCGTCGCCGAACACGCCCCAAACCTTGCGGCCCGCGCAGTCCAGCAGGCCCCGGTCGGTCAGGAAGTGCATGAAACGCGCGTGGTAGATGCTGCTGATGGGCCCTATGCCCATGGAGCCGGTCGGGAACTGCCAGAAGTCCGGCATCAGCCAGGGGTGGGGGTAGCTGCACAGGCCGCGCGCGCCCTGGCCGGGCGCGGTGATCTCCTGGCGGAAATGCAGCAGGTCCTGCTCGGACAGGCGCCCCTCCAGAAAGGCGCGGGCATAGACGCCGGGCGCGCTGTGCGGCTGGAAGAACACCAGGTCGCCCCGGTGCTGGCCGGGCTCCAGGCCCTCGCGGGCATGGAAGAAATGGTTGAAGCCCACCTCGAACAGATCGGCCGCGCTCGCGTAGCTGGCGATATGGCCGCCCAGCTCGCCATAGGCTTGGTTGGCGCGCACCACCATGGCCAGCGCGTTCCAGCGCATCAGCGACGCCAGCCGCTCCTCGATCGCAAGGTCGCCCGGGAACACCGGCTGCGCCTGCGCGGCGATGGTGTTGACGTAGGGGCTGTTCAGGTCCGGCCGCCAGCCCACCTGGCCCGCATGGGCGGCGCGCGCCAGCTCGTCCAGCACGAAGCGGGCGCGCTGCGGGCCCTGCGTGGCCACCAGCGCCGCGAAGGCATCGCGCCACTCGGCGGTTTCCTGGGGGTCGGTATCCACCGCGGTGCCGGCGGTGGACGGGGTGGAGGGAGGTGTGCATGCGTTCATGCCCGCCACTGTATTCCGGCGCCGGTAAAACAGGGTGCCGATTTGCAGGCCGTGGCGAATATCTGCAGCACAATCTGCCGACTTCCGAATCAACAACAGCACATGAAGCTCGACACTACCGATCTGCGCATACTCGCCGAACTGCAGGCCGACGGCTCGCTCTCGAACGTGGAGCTCGCGCGGCGCGTGCACCTGTCGCCCTCGCCCTGCCTGGCGCGCGTGAAGGCGCTGGAGGCGGCGGGCGTCATCCAGCGCTACGTGGCGCTGGCCAACCCGGGGGCGCTGGGGCTGGGGCTCAACGTGTTCATCAGCATCAGCCTCAAGAGCCAGAGCAAGGAGGCGCTGGCCGCGTTCGAGCAGCGCATCGCCGAGCACGACCCGGTGATGGAGTGCTACCTGATGACGGGCGACAGCGACTACCTGATCCGCGTGGCGCTGCCCGACATCGCCGCGCTGGAGCGCTTCATCCTGGAGCAGCTCACGCCCATCCCGGGCATCGAGAAGATCCGCACCAGCTTCACGCTCAAGCAGGTGCGCTACAAGACCGCCCTGCCCCTGCCCAAGGCATAGCGCGGCTGCCCGGCGTCACTCCAGCGCGAACGCATCCATGGCCAGCACCCCGTACATCACCTCGCGGCTCAGGTACTGCACCCGGGCGCCCTCGGCCGCGGCGCCCAGCGCGAAGAACAGCGGGAGGAAATGCTCCTCGGTGGGATGGGCGCGCCGGGCGTGCGGCGCCCGGGCGCGGTAGTCCAGCAGCGCGGCGAGGTCGCCGCGCTCGACCTGTCGCTCGATCCAGCGGCTGAACTCCAGCACATAGGGCGCGGCCTCGTCATGGACGCCGCCGAAGAACTCGGCCAGGTTGTGCGTCATGCTGCCCGAGCCCACGACCAGCACGCCCTGCGCGCGCAGGCCGCGCAGGGCCGCCCCCATGGCATGCACCTGGGCCGGGCCGGCGCCCGCGGGCAGCGCCACCTGCACGACCGGCAGGCCGGCCTGCGGAAACAGGTGCATGAGCGGCACCCAGGCGCCGTGGTCGAAGGGGCGCGCCGCGTCGCCCTGCGCGGCGATGCCGGCCTGCCGCAGCAGGTCCAGCACCTGCCGGGCCAGGGCCGGATCGCCCGCGGCCGGGTATTGCAGCGTGTAGAGCGCGGGCGGAAAGCCGCCGAAGTCGTGCCAGGTGGCGGGCCGCGCGCCGGTCATGACGGTGGCGCTGCGCGCCATCCAGTGCGGCGACATGACGACCACGCCGCGCAGGCCGGGGTGGCTGCGCCCGAGCCCGGCGGCCCAGTGCGCGAGCGCCGGGCCGGTGCTGCCGGGTTCGAGCGCGAACAGCGGCGCGCCATGCGAGACGAACAGCGCGGGCAGCGCGCCGGGGCCGGCCGCCGTGGAGGAGGAAGGGAGGGTGTCGGTGGTCATGGTCAGGCCATCATGTGGGTGCGGCCGGGGCAATGCCAAGGGCCATGCATGGGATGGTGCGTTCCATCCGCCGCACCCGTGCGGGCGTCAATCCATCGCGGCCGGGCGGCCGCGCAGCGCCTTGATGCCCGCGCGCCGGCTCTTGGATTCCCGCCGCCGCTGCTGCGACCCCCGCGTGGGCCGCGTGGCGCGGCGCACGCGCGGCGGCCGGGCCACGCTGTCCACCAGGGCCTGCAGGCGGGCCAGCGCGTCCAGACGGTTGGCCTCCTGCGTGCGGTACTGCTGGGCCTTGATGACGAGCACGCCCTGCTGCGTGATGCGGCTGTCGCGCAGGGCCAGCAGGCGCTGCTTCACGTCGCCGGGCAGCGACGAGGCCGCGATGTCGAAGCGCAGGTGCACGGCGCTCGACACCTTGTTCACGTTCTGCCCGCCCGCGCCCTGGGCGCGCATGGCGGTCAGCTCCACCTCGGCGGGGTCCACCCGCAGGGCCGGCGGGCAATGGCGTCCGGTCACTCGCCGGCGCCCGCGCGCAGCGCCGCCAGCAGCGCCTGCATGAAGGCCTGCGGGCGCTCGAACTGCACCCAGTGGCCCGCGTCATCGATGAGCGCCAGGCCGCGGAAATCGGGCGCGGCGGCGGCGTAGGCGCCCTCCAGCGCGCCTATCCACTCCTTGTAGAGCGCGTCGCTGCGGCCATAGATGGCATGCACGGGGCAATCGACCCGCGACAACGCGCGCGCCAGCGCATCGGTGTACGCCAGGCGGCGGCGCGGCATGCGGTCGCGCACCACGTTGGCCACGTGCAGGCCCAGCGCCAGGCCGTCCAGGGCGTCGATCAGGGCCTCGTCCTCGAGCATGAGCGCGGCCAGGTTGTAGCGGTGCGCCGCGATCTGGGCGGCCTCGGGCAGGTGGCGCCAGGCCTTGAGCGCGACCTGCCGCTGCGGCACCACGCCCATGGCCGGAGCGCCCACCACCACCAGCTGGCGCGCCAGCTCGGGGTGGGCCGCCAGCAGCAGGCCGGCCGTCAGTCCGCCGAACGAGAAGCCCACCAGGTCGCACTGGCGCGGGCCGAACAGCGCGCGCAGGCCCTCGGCCATCGGCCCGGCCAGGGCGTCGGCGTCCCCGCCCGAGGCGGGCGAGGCCGAATCGCCGAAACCCGGCAGGTCGGGGATCCACAGCTCGCGCCCCGCGTCCACCAGGCCGGCGATGTTGCGCACCCAGTGCGTCCAGCTGCCGCTGCCGCCATGCAGCAGCACCAGCGGCGGCACGCCGTCGCGCGGCGTGCCCCAGGTGTGCCAGACCATGTCGCCGGCACCGCAGGGCGTGGTCTCGCGCCTGGCCTGCCGCTCCAGGGCCAGCACCTGGGCGGGCACGGGCAGCGTGGCGAGCGCCCGCGCCGTCACCATTGCGCCACCCCGGCGATGGCCAGCGCGTAGCCCTGCACGCCGAAGCCGCACATCACGGCGCGCGCGGCGCCGGCCAGGTAGGAGCGGTGGCGGAAGTTCTCGCGCGCGTGCACGTTGCTGATGTGCAGTTCCACCAGCGGCACGCCCGTGCCCTTGACGGCGTCGAGCAGCGCCACGCTGGTGTGCGTATAGGCCGCGGCGTTGAGCACCACGCCGGCCAGCTTGCCCTCGGCGTGCA
Source organism: Alicycliphilus sp. T452 (assembly GCF_054512775.1). Classification (NCBI taxonomy): domain Bacteria; kingdom Pseudomonadati; phylum Pseudomonadota; class Betaproteobacteria; order Burkholderiales; family Comamonadaceae; genus Alicycliphilus; species Alicycliphilus sp. T452. The sequence goes on along the minus strand of NZ_JBTNEH010000022.1, from coordinate 3,286 downwards.
GCCGGCCCGCCTCGTGGATCCAGTCCACGAGGGCGCCCTCATGGTTGCTCTGGCGGAACACCAGCGAAAGGCCATGGCGCGCGCAGGCCGCCGCGCAGATCTGCTCCACGTCGGCCAGGGTCTGGGAGCCATAGACCTGCGGCTCGCGCGTGCCCAGCAGGTTGAGATTGGGGCCGTTGAGAACGTAGACGGTTTTGGTGGTCATGAAGTGCAATCCGGGCGGGATCTGACCCGCAGCCCTTCATTATGCGGGGCGGCCACCATGCAAAAGCGGCCCCGCAGGGCCGCTCGTCTCGGCAATCCGCCAAGTGCCTCAGCGCCAATCGCGACGGCCGTGGTGATGATGGTGGCGGTGGCCGCCCCAGCCGCGTTGGTAGTAGCCCACGGGCGGCACGTACACCACGGGAGGCGGCGGCGCGTAGTACACGGGGCGCGGCGGCGCATAGACCACCGGAGGCGGCGCGTAGTACACGGGCGGGGGCGGTGCGTAGTACACCGGGGCGGCATTGCCCACCCCCAGGGCCACGCCGGGGGCGCCCACGCCGACGGACCAGTACACGTCACTGCGCGCCTGCGCAGCGCCAGCGCCCGTCATCAAGGCCAGGGCCACGCCGGCCGATGCGGCGGCGGCAAACCAAGAGCGACGTTGGGTCATGATGAAAATCTCCTTTGACTGCGAGGCCTGCTCTCAACGCGCCAGACCGGCGACAGGTTGGCATGGATCGGCATCCATGTTGTTTCCGAACGTTGCCGCCAGGGCCTGTCCAGGCCCTGGCGCGGCCTAGAATCCGGGCATGAGCACCCCAGTCCACAACGACAGCACGGATACCGTCAAACCCAGCAACTTCCTGCGCCAGATCATAGAAGCCGACCTGGCCCAGGGCACGCATGCACGCAACCGCTGGGCCGGCAGCCCCGGCGACGCGGCCCACCAGGGCGCCGGCCCGGCAGACCCCGCGAAAATCCGCACGCGCTTCCCGCCCGAGCCCAACGGCTACCTGCACGTGGGCCACGCCAAGAGCATCTGCCTGAACTTCGGCCTGGCGCGCGATTACGGCGGCGTGTGCCACCTGCGCTTCGACGACACCAACCCCGAGAAGGAAGACCAGGAATACGTGGACGGCATCATCGACGCCGTGCACTGGCTCGGCTTCGACTGGAAGGACCCGGACGGCCACGAGAACCTGTACTACGCCAGCAGCTACTTCGGCTTCATGTACCGCGCGGCCGAGTACCTCATCGAGACCGGCCACGCCTACGTGGACGAGCAGACGCCCGAGGAGATGCGCGCGAACCGCGGCGATTTCGGCAGGCCCGGCGTGGACAGCCCCTACCGCAGCCGCACGCCGGCCGAGAACCTGGCGCGCTTTCGCGAGATGAAGGGCGGCAAGCTGCCCGACGGCGCCGCCGTGCTGCGCGCGAAGATCGACATGGCGTCGCCCAACATCAACCTGCGCGACCCGGCCATCTACCGCATCAAGCACGCCGAGCACCACAACACCGGCAATGCGTGGTGCATCTATCCCATGTACACCTTCGCGCACCCGGTCGAGGACGCGCTGGAGTGCATCACCCACAGCATCTGCACGCTGGAGTTCGAGGACCAGCGCCCGTTCTACGACTGGCTGCTCGACCGCCTGGCCGAGGGCGGCCTGATCGCCACGCCGCAGCCGCGCCAGTACGAGTTCGCGCGGCTCAACCTGACCTACGTGGTCACCAGCAAGCGCAAGCTCAGGCACCTGGTGGACAACGGCATCGTGAGCGGCTGGGACGACCCGCGCATGCCCACCATCGTGGGCCTGCGCCGGCGCGGCTACACGCCCGAATCCATACAGATGTTCTGCGAGCGCATCGGCGTGACCAAGGACTACAGCTGGATCGACTACGCCACGCTGGAAGGCTGCCTGCGCGAGGACCTGGAGGCCAAGGCGCACCGCGCCATGGTGGCGCTCGACCCGCTCAGGCTGGAGCTGACCAACTGGGCCGAGGTGTTCGGCAGCGCGGACCACCTGGAGCCCTGCAGCCTGCCCGCCCTGCCGCATTCCCACGATGGGGCGCACGAAGGCGCGCCCGAGCGCCGCTTCACGCTGGGCCGCGAGGTCTGGATCGAGCGCGAGGACTTCGAGGAGGTGCCGCCCAAGGGCTACAAGCGCCTGTTCCCTGGCAACAGGGTGCGCCTCAAGGGCGGCTACGTGATCGAATGCACGGGCTGCGAGAAGGATGCCGAAGGCCGCGTGGCCAAGGTGCTGGCCACCGTGGTGCCGGACACCAAGAGCGGCACGCCCGGCGCCGACAGCGTCAAGGTCAAGGCCGCCATCACCTGGGTGGGCGTGCAGGACGGCCTGCAGGCCGAGGTGCGGCTGTACGACCGCCTGTTCACCGATGCCCAGCCCGACGCGGGCGGCAAGGACTTCCTGGCGCTGCTCAACCCGGACAGCCTCAAGGTGGTGAACGCCTACGTGGAGCCCTCGCTGGCCGCCGCCCGGCCCGACGAGAAGTTCCAGTTCGAGCGCTTCGGCTACTTCGTGGCCGACCGCAAGGACCACGCGCCCGGCAGGCCCGTGTTCAACCGCATCACGGGGCTCAAGGACAGTTGGGGCAAATGAACCTGCGCCTTCGCACATGACGCCCGAATCCATCCTGCACTTCTGGTTCGAGGAACTGGCCCCCGCGCAGCAGTTCGCCAAGGACGCTGCGCTGGACGCCGCCATCGCCCAACGCTTCGGCGCCACGCTGCAGGCCGCCGCGGGCGGCGAGCTGTCCGGCTGGCGCCAAAGCGCCCGGGGGCGCCTGGCGGAGATCGTGGTGCTGGACCAGTTCTCGCGCAACGTATACCGCGACACGCCGCGCGCCTTCGGGCAGGACGGCATGGCGCTGGTGCTGGCGCAGGAACTCGTGGCCAGCGGGCAGGCCGGCGCCCTGCCGCCCGCGCAGCGTGCCTTTGCCTACATGCCCTACATGCACAGCGAATCCCGCGTGGTGCAGGCGCAGTCGGTGCGGCTTTTCGCCGAGCCAGGGCTGGAGGGCAACCTGCCGTTCGCGCTGCAGCACCGGGCCATCATCGAGCGCTTCGGCCGCTACCCGCACCGCAACGCCATCCTGGGGCGCGAGTCCAGCGACGAGGAACTGGCGTTCCTGCGCGAGCCCGGCTCCTCGTTCTAAGAGCCTGTTTGCGATCTTCCGACCTCAGACAATAGGGGTGTGAAAAGAAAGCAATACCCGAGCGACATCAGCCGAGAGAAGTTTGCCGAGATAGAGCTGTTACTGCGCAGCGTCAGGCGCACGA
>NZ_JBTNEH010000021.1:0-90939 GCF_054512775.1 Alicycliphilus sp. T452 | reverse complement strand
ATTGACCCCGAAGGAGAACGCCATGAATCCCGCCCCTGAACTTGGGCCCCAGCTCAAGCAGCTGCGCCTGTCCGGCATCCTGGACTCGCTCGAAGCCCGCAACCGAGAGGCCATCCACAGCAAGCTGCCGATGTTCTTCCAGTCGTTTGACCCCGACGACGAGAGAGCCACAGTCAAAGTACTGGAGGCGCTCTCGCGATACGAGAACGTTGGGGACCTACCAGAGCAGACTCTTAAGAAAATTCTCGCCAACCAGGCTTTAAGAGGAAAGTTGCGTGACGTAGACGCTTCTAACGATGAGGCTATCGCGCTAATTCGAGAAGAGCTTCTGGCTGAGCATCGCGATGCGCTGGCGCAGCTTGAGTCGACTCGACGCGCTCTGCAGGGCACCCAGGAGACTCTATCCACCGAACGCCGTACTCGGTTGGAGTCTCAAGCCGAGCTTGATGCCAAAACGAGGGCGGTGCAAGACGCTGAGGCGAAGGCCGCTGCCGCCGAGCAAGTTACCGATAACGACCTCGAGGGTGTCTATCAGCTTGTCGCTGGTGCCAAGGGAACTCTAGTTGAGGCCAACAAGGCAGTCTATGAGCTGCTCAGCAAGGGGGTTCCAGTCGACCGAGAAACGGCTACCGGTAAGGAGTCGGTGACCGTCAAGCTCATCGATTTCGACAACCCTACGGCGAACTCCTTCCACGCTATCAACCAGTTCCGGATTGACACCCCTGGCCAAGTCAAGGACCACATTCGACCGGACGTGACGCTTTTCATCAACGGCTTGCCAATTGTGGTCATTGAGGCCAAGGAGGCGAATGAGTTCACCAGCGTCCCCTTGCAGGAAGGCAAGACACAGCTGATGCGCTACGCCGAGCGTCGACCGGCCGATACCAAGGGTGGAAAGCTCGAAGGCGAAGAACGCCTCTTCCACACCAACCTATTCCTGGTGGCAACCACAGGCACCGAGGCGGTCTACGGCTCTATCACGACCGACCCTGACGACTTCCAGAAGTGGAAGTCCATCATGCCGGCCAAGTACGCCCAGTTCCAGACGCCACTGGGCGGGCCAGCGCGGGAGCAAGAGGTTTTAGTCCAGGGCATGTTCCCGAAAGAGACCTTGGTCGACCTCCTGCAAAACTTTGTACTGTTTACCACTAAGAGCGGCTAACAAAACGCGGGAAGCGACCGCAGGCAGATGACGCAACAAGCCAGGGAGAGCAACGCGACATGAATGTCGATGCGACGCTCGAAGCGATTACGCAGCTTGCCGAATGCGGCCAGCCAGGCGTGCGTGCGCTCTACGACCCAGCGATGAGCTCCGAGTCGGTCGTTGCGCTCGATACCTCTGCGGGCAATACGGTCCTTGATGCCCCGACGCTTGAGATGGGCGCGACAGCGCGCAAAGTCGTAGCCCTTGTCCGCGTGCAGTTTGCCGGGCCAGCGACGCGGCCTGCCGCGCTTGCCTGCAATCGCAGGCAGGGCATCAATCAACTCGTTGAACACCACCGAGTCATGACGATTGGCCCCGGTGACGCAGAACATCATCGGGATGCCCTGGCCATCCGTGACGAGGTGACGTTTGCTGCCAAGTTTTCCCCGGTCCGTAGGGTTCGGGCCTGTGTGCGAGCCCCCCGGGGGCTGGGCACGCTGGCCCCGTCCATGCTGAAGCGACTGAAGTCCAGCTTGTCGACGTTGCGCAGCTCATCGAGCAGCGCCAGATGCAGGCCATGCCACACACCTGCCGCCTGCCAATCGCGCAGTCGCCGCCAGCAGGTCATGCCGCTGCCAAAGCCCAGTTCCTGCGGCAGTTCCTCCCATGGGATGCCCGTGCGCAGCACGAACAGGACTCCGTTCAGGGCCATCTCATCGCTTACCCGAGGGCGACCGCCCTTGGCCGACGGCACGAATGCCGGCAGCAGCGGCTCGATCTTCTTGAACAGTGCCGCGCTGATTTCCTTGTTCTTGTTTCGACCCATGCATCACCAAACGCACATCACGCGATTGTCGATGACAGGGTTGTGTTAGCCGCTCTAAGGGCGACTCCCTTGTCAAGGTGGTCCCGCGATACCAGCAATATCGAGCCATCCTGAAATCGCTCGAGCGCATGCGCACAGGTAGTGGTGCAGACCGCGGAGGCGTCATCTGGCACACCCAAGGCTCCGGCAAGTCGGGGGCTGGCTGCGTTTTTCCGGCAACACAAGGTCGAGCAAATCTACGACTGGGCCGCCCAAAAACTGTCCGCAGAAGACGACTACATCGTTTTTGAGCTGCTGATGGACGTCATCGCCGACCCGAAGCAGCGTGAGACGTTCAACGTCTTGCTGACGCTGTTCCTGCAAGCACTCAACACCGTCATGCCTGACCCACGAGCGGTGCAGTACGAATTTCCGGCCAAACGTTTGGCTTGGCTCAAAGCGCAAGCGCGGGAACGCTTCAAAGACGCGACTCTGGACCTGGGGTCCGCCGGTGAAAAAGTCAAACGCCTCGTCAACGAGCACCTGGTAGGCCTGGGCATTGACCTGAAAGTCCCGCCCGTTGAGCTGCTCCAGGCGAATTTCACCAAGAAGGTGGAACAAGAGCGCTCGGGACGTGCCAAGGCATCCCAGATGGAGCATGCCTTGCGCAAGCACATCACCGTGCATCTTGACGAAGACCCTGGTTTTTATGGCCCGCTGTCCGAAAAGCTTGAAGCGGTCATTAAGAAGTACAAAGACAACTGGGACGAGCAAGCCAAGCAGCTCAGCCTGCTCGTGGATGAAGCCAAGACCAAAAAGCCGACGGCCGAAGACGGGGTTACCGCGAAAGCATCGCCCTTTTACCGCGCGCTTGTCGTAAAAGTTCCCGATGGAACCAAGCTGACCGCAGCGGAAACAGCCAACCTCAAGTCCCTCTGCAACGACTTGGTCCCTCTTTTTATCGAAGAGCTCCAGGCGCCAGGGTTCTGGAACAACCCTGTAAAAGTGAGTGGCCTGCAGGGTGAGGTGACCAACCGACTCCTGTACACAGGTGTCGATATCGCGCTCTCCAATGCGGAGCCCTGGGCACGAGACCTGGTCATGCTGGCCAAGGCACGTACCAACGACTTGCTGGCTCCGTAAGACGGCAGACAATCGGGGCCATGCCGGAATCGCCGATTTCTTTCACTGTTGAGCGCTCAAACCGCAAAACCATCGGGCTCTATGTTGAGCGAGATGGTTCTGTGCTTGTTCGCGCGCCCCTGACGGAAGCACTTGAGCGCATCAAGGCCGTGGTTGATGCCAAGCAGAAGTGGATTTATCGAGCACAGGCCAGGTGGGCTGCGCTCAATCCCCTGCAGCCTGGTCGTGAGTTCGTTTCCGGGGAAACGGTATATCTGCTAGGGCAGCCTCATCGCTTGGATTTTCGAGCGGAGGCGGGTCGAGGGGTGCAAAAAGAGGGGGACCTTCTTGTGATGCGACGTGCCGATAGGGCACAGGCCGAGGAACTGCTTAAAAGCTACTTCCGGACGGAGGGCTTGAAGAAGCTTCCCAAGCTTGTCCAACAGCACGCCCAGCGCATGGGTCTTTCACCTGGGACTGTGAGGGTTCAAGAGCTCGGGCATCGCTGGGGCTCATGCTCCGCTAAGGGGAACCTCAATTTCAACTGGAAAGCCATGGCTGCCCCGGTAGAGGTGCTTCGCTACCTGGTAGTCCACGAGCTCGCCCACCTGCGTCACAAAAATCATTCGTCTCAGTTCTGGCACGTGGTCGAGACTGAGATGCCCGACTGGGCTAGACATGCCGAATGGCTCACCGAACACGGAGCCGAGATGGTTCTGTAGTCGACCCGCAAGGTGACAGCGCGTCTATTGAACGCACGAGGTCCAAACCGTTTGCAGAAAGTACCTGAATTGGGTGCTATTTGCGAACGGTTTGTGCTTTTGGGATTCGTCTGGCCCGGTTGCAGGGGGGTGCCCGGGGACAGGGCACGCGGCACAACCCCATTTTGCGGACGAGTAGCGACGCCCTGTGTAATTTTCCTGGCGACCATCAGAAAGTCAGCGTAAGTTATTGATTTTATTGTGTTTTGGTCATCTGCGTATTAACACCCGCCAAGAACGAAAAAGCCACCCCTGCGTGAACAGGGGTGGCTTCCGAATTGGTGCCCGAGGCCGGAATCGAACCGGCACGCCTTGCGGCGGGGGATTTTCTTCCCACTTCGGCTTTCGCCGCCGCCGTCTCCGAAGAAACGGCGTTCGTGGGCTGGAGCACGCCTTCACCATAGCCTTTCGGCCGTAGGTGCCCGCCGTCTGCTCTCTACACCTTCCGAGGAACCTTTCGGCTCCAGGGCTTGGCTCGGTATTAGCTCGGACTTGCGTCCAGGGCCTTCGCCGAGTTTGACGGGCTTCACCTCTGGGGTTTCCCCCGGAGGGCTCAAATTTGGTCTGAGTCCCCTGCGTCTACCAATTTCACCACTCGGGCATGACGCACGATGCTACTTCAACTACCTACTCCTCACTGGGAGCCAGCTTGCATCGTCCTGGCTCCTAGTTGGCTCCTGGCTCGAAATGCGGGCATCCCGATCAAGAAGCGATTTATCACTCAATCCCTTGTCCCATGCAGCTTGGCAGGCAGTGGCCTCAAACAAGACCTACGTAGAAGTCCCTATTTTTGAGTCCCCTGCGTCTACCAATTTCACCACCCGGGCGACGCAAAAAACGAAGTCGTAAATTATGGCACAGTAGCGTCGTATGAAAACCTATCCCACCATTGAAGACGCCATCGGGCGCACGCCTCTGGTCGCATTGCAGCGCATCGGGGCGCAGGGCAACGCGGCGCGCGGCAATGTCATCCTGGGCAAGCTGGAAGGTAACAATCCCGCGGGTTCGGTCAAGGACAGGCCGGCCGTGTCGATGATCCGGCGCGCCGAGGAGCGCGGCGAGATCAGGCCCGGCGATACGCTGATCGAGGCCACCTCGGGCAACACCGGCATCGCGCTGGCGATGGCCGCGGCCATCAGGGGCTACCGCATGGTGCTGATCATGCCCGAGGACCTGTCGGTGGAGCGCGCCCAGACCATGAAGGCCTTCGGCGCCGAGCTCATCCTCACGCCCAAGAGCGGGGGCATGGAATATGCGCGCGACCTGGCCGAGCAGATGGTCGCGCAGGGCAAGGGCGTGGTGCTGGACCAGTTCGCCAACCCCGACAACCCGCGCATCCACTACGAGACCACGGGCCCCGAGATCTGGGAGCAGACCGAGGGGCGCGTCACGCACTTCGTGAGCGCCATGGGCACCACGGGCACGATCACCGGCGTGTCGCGCTTCCTGCGCGAGAAGAACCCGGGCGTGCGCATCATCGGCGCGCAGCCCTGCGAGGGATCGCGCATCCCGGGCATCCGCAAGTGGCCCGAGGAGTACCAGCCCAGGATCTACGACCCGCAGATGGTGGACGAGCTGGTGCTGGTGCACCAGGACGACGCCGAGGACATGGCCCGGCGCCTGGCGCGCGAGGAGGGTATCTTCGGCGGTATCTCCGCGGCCGGCGCGTGCTGGGTGGCGCAGCGGATCGCGGAGCGCGAGCAGAACGCAACGATCGTCTTCGTGGTCTGCGACCGGGGCGACCGCTACCTGTCCACCGGTGTCTTCCCCGCCTGACCGCCATGCGCTACGAAACCCGCTTCTGCACCCACTGCGCCACGCCGCTCGAATTCATCACGCTGCTGGAAGACAGCGGCGACAAGGAGCGCCTGCGCTGCGCCGCCTGCGGCTGGACGCACTGGAACAACCCTACGCCGGTGCTGGCCGCCATCGTGGAGGTCGATGGCCGCGTGCTGCTGGCGCGCAACGCGCTGTGGCCGCCCAAGATGTTCGCGCTGATCACTGGCTTCATGGAGGCGGGCGAGTCGCCCGAGGAGGGCATCGCGCGCGAGGTCAAGGAGGAGACCAACCTCGACGCGCGCGCCGTCAGGCTCGTGGGCGCGTACGAGTTCCTGCGCATGAACCAGGTCATCATCGCCTACCACGTGCAGGCGGAGGGCGAGGTGCGCCTGTCGCCCGAGCTGGTGGACCACCGTTTCTATGAACTGGGCGAGCTCAAGTGCTGGCCCGCCGGCACGGGCTATGCGCTGGCCGACTGGCTGCGCTCGCGCGGGCATGAGCCGGTGTTCTTCACGGACGAGGAAAACGCGGAGCGCCGCCGCGGGCTGGACGCGCCGAAGGATTAGCAAGCATGGACATCCACAAGGAAATCGACACCCGGGGCCTGAACTGCCCCCTGCCCATCCTCAAGGCCAAGAAGGCCCTGGCCGACATGGAAAGCGGCCAGCTGCTCAGGGTGGTGGCCACCGACAGCGGCTCGCTGCGCGACTTCCAGGCGTTCGCCAAGCAGACGGGCAACGAGCTGGTGGAGCAGCAGACCGTGGGCGACGAGTACATCCACGTGCTGCGCCGGCGCTGAGCATCGGATAGGCCTCCGGCGCCTGCTGAGCAAGCGCTGGCAGCTATCGAAACAATGGCGCGATGCGATGCGCCGCGGGCGGGCGTTACAGCGCCAGTGAGCGCAGGTAGTCGCGGAACTGCGCGCCCACCTGCGGGTGCTTCAGGGCAAGCTCGACCGTGGCCTCCAGGAAGCCTTCCTTGCTACCGCAATCGTAGCGCTTGCCGCTGTATTGGTAAGCGTAGACGGTCTCCTGCTGCATCAGGCGCGCGATGGCGTCGGTAAGCTGGATCTCGCCGCCCACGCCGCGCGGCTGGTTGCGGATCTCCTCGAAGATGCGCGGGGTGAGCACGTAGCGGCCGGCCACGCCCATGCGCGAGGGGGCGACCTCGGGCGCGGGCTTCTCCACGATCTCGTCCACGCGCATCAGGGCGCCGCCTGCCGCCTCGCCCTTCACGATGCCGTAGCGGCGCGTGTGCTCCTGCGGCACCTCCTGCACGGCCAGCAGGGAGCGGCCCTGTTTGGCGAACGCGGCGGTCATCTGCGCCATCACGCCGGGGCCGCCGTTCTCGCCGACCATCAGGTCGTCGGCCAACAGCACGGCGAAGGGCTCGTCGCCGACCAGGGGCTCGGCACACAGCACGGCGTGGCCCAGGCCCAGGCTGCGCGGCTGGCGCACGAACAGGCAGTTCATGTCCGCGGGGGCGATGCTGCGCACCAGTTCCAGCATTTCCTTCTTGCCGGCCTGCTCCAGCTCGTTCTCGAGCTCGTAGGCGGTGTCGAAATGGTCCTCGATGGCGCGCTTGCTGCGGCCGGTGACGAACACCATGTCGCGTATCCCCGCCTCGTAGGCTTCTTCCACGGCGTACTGGATCAGCGGCTTGTCCACCACGGGCAGCATTTCCTTGGGGCTGGCCTTGGTGGCGGGCAAGAAGCGCGTGCCCAGGCCGGCGACGGGAAAGACGGCCTTGCGGATGGGGGTGGTGGTCATGGTCGCTCCGGATAAGTGAGTGCTTTGCGCTTGTCCAGCAAGGGTTTCAGATGGTTTTCATGCTGAAAACGTTTACTGGCGGGCGGGATCAGCTATTTCTTTGATATCAACCCAGGCGGGCGAGTTGCTCCTGGATGCGCGCAAGCGTGGCGCCGAAGTCGGCCACGCGCTTTTGCTCCTGCTCGATGACGGCGGGCGGCGCCTTGGCGACGAAGGCCTCGTTGCCCAGTTTGCCATTGGCCTTGGCGATCTCGCCCGAGAGGCGCGCGGCTTCCTTGGACAGGCGGGCCTTTTCGGCGGCCGCGTCGATCTCGACGAACAGCGCCAGGCGGGCGCTGCCGATCACGTTCACGGGCGCGGTCTGCGCGGCCTGGGCCCAGGCGGCCGCGTCGTCGAACACCTTGACCTCGCTGAGCTTGGCCAGGTTTTGCAGCACGGCCGCGTTGGCGCGCAGGAAGGCGGCGTCCTCGGCCGTGTCGGCCACGGCCAGCAGCGGCAGGCGCTGGGCGGGGGATACGCCCATCTCGCCGCGCAGCGTGCGGCAGGCGTCCACCATCTGCTGCAGGCGGGCCACGTAGGCTTCGGCCGCCTCGTCGATCTTGGCGGGCTGGGCCTGCGGGTAGGCGGCAATCGCGATGGACGCGCCGGGCAGGCCGGCGGCGGGCGCCACCACCTGCCACAGCGCCTCGGTCACGAAGGGGACGATGGGGTGGGCCAGGCGCAGGATGGCTTCGAGCACGCGGATCAGCGTGCGGCGCGTGGCGCGCTGCTTCGCCTCGTCGCCGGTCTGGATCTGCACCTTGGCGATCTCCAGGTACCAGTCGCAGAACGCGTTCCAGACGAAGTCGTAGATCTGGTTGGCGACGTTGTCCAGGCGGTATTCGGCGAAGCCCCTGGCGACCTCGGCCTCCACCTTCTGCAGGCGCGAGACGATCCAGCGGTCGGCCTGGCTGAAGTGCAGGTAGCTCTCGGTGCAGCCCTGGCTGGCGTCCAGCCCGCAGTCGAAGCCCTCGCAGTTCATCAGCACGAAGCGGCTGGCGTTCCACAGCTTGTTGCAGAAGTTGCGGTAGCCCTCGCAGCGCTTGCTGTCGAAGTTGATGCTGCGGCCCAGGCTGGCGAGCGCCGCGAAGGTGAAGCGCAGCGCGTCGGCGCCGTAGGCGGGGATGCCTTCGGGGAATTCCTTTTGCGTGTTCTTGCGTACGGTGGGGGCCGTCTCGGGGCGGCGCAGGCCCTGGGTGCGTTTGTCCAGCAGGGGCTCCAGCGCGATGCCGTCGATCAGGTCCACCGGGTCGAGCACGTTGCCCTCGGACTTGCTCATCTTCTTGCCGTGCGCGTCCAGTACCAGGCCGTGGATGTAGACATGCCTGAACGGCACGCGGCCCGTGAAGTGCGTGGTCATCATGATCATCCGGGCGACCCAGAAGAAGATGATGTCGTAGCCCGTGACCAGCACGGAGGAGGGCAGGTAGAGGTTGTAGTCGTCGGTGGCGCTGTCCGTCTGCGCCGGCCAGCCCATGGTGCTGAAGGGCACCAGCGCCGACGAGTACCAGGTGTCGAGCACGTCCTCGTCGCGCCTGAGCGGCCTGCCCGGCGCCTGGGCCTGCGCCTCGGCCTCGTTGCGCGCCACGTACACGTTGCCGTCCTCGTCGTACCAGGCGGGGATCTGGTGGCCCCACCAGAGCTGGCGGCTGATGCACCAGTCCTGGATGTTGTTCATCCACTGGTTGTAGGTGTTGACCCAGTTCTCGGGCACGAAGCGCACCTGGCCGCCGGCGACCGCGTCGATGGCCTTCTGCGCGATGCTCTTGCCCGTGGCGTCGCCCTGGCCCACCTTGTTCATGGCCACGAACCACTGGTCGGTCAGCATGGGTTCGATGACCTGGCCGGTGCGCGTGCAGATCGGCACCATCAGCTTGTGCTTCTTGGTCTCGACCAGCAGGCCCAGCGCCTCCAGGTCGGCCACGACGGCCTTGCGCGCGGCGAAGCGGTCCATGCCGCGGTATTTCTGCGGGGCGTTGTCGTTGATGGTGGCCGCGAGCGTCAGCACGCAAATCATCGGCAATTGGTGGCGCTGGCCCACGGCGTAGTCGTTCTGGTCGTGCGCGGGCGTGACCTTGACCACGCCGGTGCCGAATTCCTTGTCCACGTAGGCGTCGGCGATCACCGGGATCTCGCGGTCGCACAGCGGCAGCTTCACGCTCTTGCCAACCAGGTGCCGGTAGCGCTCGTCCTCGGGGTGCACCATCACGGCCACGTCGCCCAGCATGGTCTCGGGCCGCGTGGTGGCCACGACGAGCTGGCCCGAACCGTCGGCGAGCGGGTAGGCGATGTGCCAGAGCGAGCCGTCCTTCTCCTCGTTCTCCACCTCCAGGTCGGACACGGCGGACTGCAGCTTGGGGTCCCAGTTCACCAGGCGCTTGCCGCGGTAGATCAGGCCCTGCTCATAGAGCTTGACGAAGGTCTCGGTCACCACCTCGGAGAGCTTGCCGTCCATGGTGAAGTACTCGCGGCTCCAGTCCACGGTGTCGCCCAGGCGGCGCATCTGCGTGGTGATGGTGTTGCCCGACTGCTCCTTCCACTCCCAGACCTTGGCGACGAAGTCCTTGCGCCCCAGGTCGTGGCGGCTCACGCCCTGCTCCTGCAGCTGGCGCTCCACCACGATCTGCGTGGCGATGCCGGCATGGTCCGTGCCCGGAATCCAGGCGGTGTTGCACCCCAGCATGCGGTGGTAGCGCGTCAGGCTGTCCATGATCGTCTGGTTGAACGCATGGCCCATGTGCAGCGTGCCGGTCACGTTGGGCGGGGGCAGCTGGATGGCGAAGGCGGGCGCGCCGGCGTCGGCCTGGCCCGTGCCGCGCACCCCGGCGCGGCCGTAGCCGCGCTTCTCCCACTCGGGGCCCCAATGCGCCTCCAGCGCGGCGGGTTCGAAGGACTTGGACAGGGATTGCAGGCCGGGTTGTGCAGGGGTGTTGCTCATGGCAATGAAAAACGGCATCCCGTGGGATGCCGTCATAGGCAATGGTTCGGAGGATGGGGGGATTTTATTCCGTTACTGCCGTGCTTCATGTTTAGGAGCTGCCGGCGCTTGCCAGTAATGCGGTAAGGCCGCTTTTGATGATCATGCGGGCGGCACGAACTCCGGCCGGTCGTTGTGCTGGGGCTTGAGGGGCTGGCCGGCGTGGCCCGCTGCGCGCTCCTTGCGCCACTGCTGCTTGCGCGCCGTCCATTCGTCCAGGCGGGCATGGGCGCCGGTGCTCTCGCGCGCCATCTGCGCCGCATCGGCCACCTGGGCCGCCAGTTCCAGGCGGATGCCGTTGGGGTCGAAGAAATAGATGCTCTTGAAGATATGGTGGTCCGTCACGCCCAGCACGCCGATGCCGTGCGCCTGCAGGCGGGCCTTGGTGTCCTCCAGCTCCTGCACCGTGTCGACGCGGAAGGCGATGTGGTTCACCCACTGCGGCGTGTTGGGCGAGGGCTCGGGCGCCACGTCGTCGCCCAGGTCGAAGAAGGCGATGAACGAGCCGTCCCGCAGCCGGAAGAAGAAGTGCGTGTAGGGGCAGTATTCGCCCGTGCTGGGCACGTAGTCGCTCTGGATGATGTGGTAGAGCGGCAGGCCCAGGATGTCCTCGTAGAAGTGGCGCGTCTCCTCTGCATCGCGGCAGCGGTACGCGTAGTGGTGCAGCTGCTGGACGGCGGCGGGCGGGGGCAGGGTGGTGGTCATATGCGCCTCCTTGGGGTAGGGTGCGATATTGTACTATCCGTAACTGATTTACGTTTGGTTAATCGAGACCCGCCAGCCGCGCATCCTCGCGCCGCACCAGCCGCCAGGCCGCATGCGCGAGCCAGGCCATGGCCAGCAGGGCCGCCACGGCGATGAGCCAGCGGCCCAGGCGCTCCTGGTCGTCGAGCAGATAGGCGTTGCACAGGCGCAGGGGCGAGTCGATGTAGAGCTGTCCCACGACGACCATCATGGGCAGCTGCATGCCCAGGAAGAAGCACTGCACCACCAGCCCCGCCGGCCGCCAGGACAGGCGCAGCAGCGTGCCCGCGAGCAGCAGCGCGGCGCATTTGGCGGCCTCCGTGCCCGCGTCCTGCAGCGCCAGGTCGAGCACGCGCGGCACCATGAGCACCGACAGCGCCACGCCCACGCCCACCAGCCCGGCGATGCCGTGGGCGTTCCAGCGCGCGATGCCGCCGCGCGCGCGCGGCGGCAGGGCGGCGGCAAGCAGGGTGCCGGCCAGCATCCACAGCGGGAACTGCAGCAGCATGTGGCGCCACATGCTCGCCTCCAGCCAGTGGCGCAGAGGGAGGCTGGCCAGCAGCGCGGCCAGCAGCAGGCCGGCCAGGCCCTGGCGCGCGGGCGTGCACCAGGCGGGCGGCATCACCGCGGCCTCCGTGCCAGGTGGCGGGCGTAGTCCAGCGCCAGCTGCTGCTCGGCAATGTCGAAGATGCGCACCATGCGGCCCCGGGCGTCGAACACCAGCAGCGCGGCGTTGTGCTCGTAGTCGCCCCGGCCGTCGGGCACGACGACCACGCCCAGGCGGCGCAGCAATGCCTGCTGCTGCGCGCCGTCCGGCACGCGCACGAAGCGCCACAGGGCCGGGTCGGCGCGCAGGCCATGGGCATAGGCCTGCAGCGCGGCAGGGCCGTCGCGCGCGCCGTCGAAGCTGATGGACAGCAGCCGCACGCCCGATGCCTCGCCCTTCGCCCGGTCGGCCTGCAGGGCGGCCTGCAGCTGCTGGAAGCTGCTGCCCAGCGACAGGCACACGGTCTCGCAGTGGGTGTAGAAGAAGTCGACCACCGTGGCGCCGCCACCTGCGGCCAGCAGCGCGGGCAGGTCGGGCGCCGCCACCCCCGGGCCCTGCACGGCCACGGGCGGCGCTTGGACGGGGCGCAGCGCCACCTCCAGGCGGCGCGCGCCCTCGTCGGTCCAGACCTGGAAGTCGCAGGTCAGCCAGCGCGCCGCTGCAAGGCCGCAGAGCACCAGCGCGGCGCTCAGCAGGGCGGTGCGCAGCATGGCGGGTTCATTGAAGGGCCTTGAGCGCCGCCTCTCCCTCGAATGGCGTGGTGCGGCTGCCGTCCTTGCGCTCCTTGGCGAACAGCTCGGGCTGCACGGCATCGGCCTTGTTGGACCAGCTGCCGCGGATGAAGCTGGCGATGCCCGCGAGCTCGGCGTCGCCGAGCTGCTGGAAGCTGGGCATGGCGCCCTGGTACTTGGTGCCCTTGACGGTGAGCTCGCCCGTGACGCCGTGCAGCAGGATGTTGGCGAGCACGCGCGGCTCGCCCTGCACCCACTCCGAGCCGTCGAGCGGCGGGAACACCCCCGGCAGGCCCAGGCCCGTGGCCTGGTGGCAGGCGGCGCATTGCGCGGCGAACAGCGCCTTGCCGTCCACGGCCGCGCCCGGCGCCGCGGGCGCGGGGCCGGAGAGCTCGGCGCGGGTGCGCTGGTCGCCCCACTGGGAAAGATTCAGGGGTTCGGTGTACAGGATGTAGACCACCGCCCACAGCACCATGAAGACCGCCACCAGCAGGGCGGACAGCGGCATGGGCCGGATGGCTTCCTCGGGGTCTTCGTTTTCGCGCTGCTGGGCGCGCGTGGCCGGGTCTTGGCTCATCGTGGCGGTCCTTTCAGGAGGCGGACGCCGGCTTGCCGGCCGGCGGCGCGGAGGATGTCTTGGCGCCCGCGGCTTCGTGCGGCTCGGGCGGCAGGACCGGGTACTCGCGCTTGAGCGACAGCAGGTACTTCACCAGGTCCAGCATCTCGGGCTTGGCCACCACCACCTTGCCTGCGGGCGCGGTGCCCGGCGGCAGGTTGAGCGCCTCCTCGCCCGGCTCGGCCTTGTCCTTGACCTCGAACAGATAGGGGTAGGGCGGCATGATCGAGCCCGGCACGTAGGCGCGCGGCTGGTACAGGTGGCCCAGGTGCCAGTCCTTGCTGGGCTGGCGCACGCCGATGTTCAGCAGGTCCGGCCCGGTGCGCATGCTGCCCAGCAGGTGCGGCTTGTCGTACACGTAGTCGCCCGGCACCGAGGCGCGGCCCCAGCCGCGCTTGGCGTCGGGCGCGAAGCTCTCCGAGCGCGGCTGCTGGCTGTGGCAGTACACGCAGCCGTTGGCGATGTAGACCGAGCGCCCGCGCAGTTCGGCGCTGGTGTAGGGCTTGAGCCCCTCGGGCGGCTTGACGTCGCGCACCTGGATATAGGGCAGGATGACCAGCGCCGAGACGGCGATGGCGAAGGTCACCATGGTGCCGGCGGCGAGTTTGACTTCATTCTCCATGGGCGAGCTCCCTGGCCTTGGGTTGTGTCGAGAACAGCGCGGCGCCGGCGCGGTCCGGGCCGAAGCGCAGCGCCATGGCCAGGAAGTGGCCGACGAAGACCAGGTGGCTCGCCACCATCAGCGCGCCGCCCACGCTGCGCCACTGCAGCCACGGAATGGTCACGGCCACAGAGTCCATGAACGGCCGGGACGCATCGAGCATGGCCAGGCCCTGCAGCCAGCCGCCATAGGTCAGGCCGCCGAAGTAGATCAGGATGCCCGCGGCCGCGAGCCAGAAATGCCAGGAGATCAGCCGGGGGAAGGGCCATTCCCAATGCAGGATGCGCGGCATCATGAAATAGATGGCGCCGAACAGCACCATGGTGACGAAGCCGTAGGCACCCAGGTGCGCGTGGGCCACGGTGAAGTGCGTGAAGTGCGTCACCGCCTGCACCGAGCGCAGCGCCTCGAACGAGCCCTGCAGCGACGACAGCAGGTACATGAGGCCGCCGAACATCATGAAGCGCAGCGTGGGCGAATAGGCCCCCAGGCGCATGCGCCCCTTCATCGTCAGCCCCATGTTGATGGAGAACGCCAGCACCGGGATGATCATCATCATGCTCTGCACGATGGACAGCGTGACGAGCCAGCCCGGCACCGGCCCGCCAACGAGGTGGTGGCCGCCCACCTGGGCGTAGAAGAAGGCCAGCGTCCAGAAGCCCAGGATGGACAGGTTGTACGAGCGGATCGGCCGCGCGATGATCTTGGGCAGGAAGTAGTAGATCGCGCCCACGGCTACGGGCGTGAACCACAGGCCCAGCACGTTGTGGCCGTACCACCAGTTCATGGCCGCCTGCTGCACGCCGAAGTGCACGCCCGGCGTCTTGCCGACGATGAACAGCATGGTGATCCACAGCAGGCCGGCCGTGTGGTACCAGGTCGTCACGTACAGAGATTCCGACTTGCGGTTCACCAGGGTGTAGAGCACCGGGCCGATGATGCAGACCATGCCCGCGGCGAAGAAGATGCCGATCTGCCATGGCATTTCCAGGTACTCCAGGCCGTCCGTCCAGCCCGCGCCGATGGCGCCTATGCCGCTGGCGATCGCCACGTTGACCAGCGCGCCGCCCATCATGATCCACATCGGCCCGATCAGCGGCGTGCGCAGCAGGCGCGGCATCAGCCAGATGATGACGCCCAGCTCGGCGTTGGTGATCCAGCCGTAGAGCACGGCCGTCAGGTGCACGGTGCGGATGCGGCCGAAGGTCATCCATGCCTCGCTCACCAGCCAGTCGGGCCAGTGCAGCTTGAGCGACGCCGTCAGGCCCGCGATGCCGCCGAACAGCAGCCACATGCAGGCGAAGGCGATGAACATGAAGACGGGAAAGGCGCTGGAGCGGTCGGCGTCGATCCGGTCTTCGATCTCCCGGGCGTCGGGAAGGTGGGCGGAGTCGCCGGGCTCGGCGGCCGCGGCCTGCAAGCGCTTCTGCCCGGCCCGGCCCAGCGCCGGATCGTCGATGTGCCCGATCTCGCCCGAGGCGAAGATCGCGGATGCGGCTTTGGGGTTCTCGACCAGCAGACCCTTGCGCAGCGACCAGATGAAGCCGAACAGGCCGATGATCGACAACAGGAAGGCGCCCAGCAGGCTCAGGATGGCACTGTCCATCGGTGTTTCCTTTCTTCTCTGGTGCACGTGCCGCGCCCTTGCGGGTTGATGTGGCGCAGAAGTTCCGGTGCGACCCTGTGTTATGAGCGTAGGGCGCGAATCTTAAGATTCATTTTTGATTCTTGTTTATTTGCGTGCAAACCCATGCCGGGAATGGTGTTACCGGCTCCCTTGCGCGCTCCGGGAGCGATGGGCGTGCCGGAGCGTGGCGCTGTCGCCCGCCGAGGGGGGAGGGGAGAGCCTTCGTCAGTCCGCCGCGCGCTGCAGGGCGGACTGCTGCCAGGCGTGCGCGGCGGCCGCGCCGTCGCCGCGCTGCCCGGCGAGTTCCGCCAGGTGGCGCCAGGCGCTGGCGCGCAGCGGCGCGTCGCGCAGCTGCTGCGCCGCCTGCGTGAACAGGTGCTGGGCCTTGCCCCACAGCTCGCGCTGCATGCAGGCCACGGCCGAGAGGTATTGCAGGCGCGCATCGCGCGGGTTCGCCTGCTGCGCGGCCTCGATGCGCGCGAGCCAGCCCGCGTCCATCCCTTCGAGGCTGGCCTCCAGCGCCTGCACCACCTTCAGCGCCTGCTGGTCGGGCAGGGCGGGCTGGGCCGGATCGACCATGCGCTCCCACACGGGCAGCAGCCAGGCGCGCACCTGCGCCGCCTCGCCGCCGAGCCGCGACAGGCGCTGCGCGGCCTGCACGGCGATCTCGGGCATGGCGCGCTCGGCGCTCTCCAGGCCGAGCCAGATGCGCTGCAGCTGGGACGGGTCGTGGGCGCCGTTGATGAGCTCCACGGCCAGGCCGCGCACGATGCTCTCGGCCGCGGCCGGCGAGAACGCGCGGTGCTTGCCCAGCAGGCGCGCGGTCTCCAGGGCCTGCTCCGTCATGTGCGACAGGCGCGTGGCCTTGAGCCGGGCGCGCAGCGCCAGCGTGCGGCGCGCCGTGCCGGCGGGCAGGGCGGACAGGCGCTCCAGCGCGGTGCTCGCGTCGCGCTCGTCCAGCGACCAGCGCGCGGCGCGCAGCTGCGCGCCCTCGCGCAGCTCCAGCATGGAGGCGGGCCCGCGCTCCGGGATGCTGTCCAGGGCCTGCTGCAGGTGCGATTCGCGCGTGCCGCGGTCCTGCAGCGCGTGCGAACTCTCCGCCGCCACCAGATGGGCCAGCGTGCGCAGCTGGCGTCCGTGGGGCAGGCCGTGCTGGGCATCCTCGAGCGCTTTTTCCTGGTCGATCGCCGATTCGGCCGCCTTGCGCGCGCGCAGGAAGCGCCCCGCCAGCATCTGCGACAGGGCGTCGAGCAGCGCGCCATGCATGGCGCGCTCCTTCTGCTGCAGGCGCCAGCGCCGGGCCTGCAGGGGCAGCTGCAGCAGCGCCGACAGCCCGCGCAGCGCCGCATAGAGCAGGGTGAAGCCGCCCACCAGCACCACCACCACCAGGTTGAGCGAGAGGTCGACGCGGTAGGGGGGCCAGAACACGGTGACCGTGCCCTGGTTGTTGCCTGTGAACAGCGCCAGCACGACGGCCGCGCCGAACAGTGCCAGGAACCAGAGTGCTGCGCGCATGGTGGGTGTCCGTCCTGAGGCGGGTCAGCGGCCGGCCGCGGCCGTGGCCAGGGCGGCGAAGGTGTCGTCGAGCTGGGGCGTTTCGGCGGCCTTCATGTGGCCTTGCAGCTGCTGCAGCGCCGTGGCGGCGCTCTGCGTGCGGCGCGAGGCCGGATCGAAATACTTGTTGAGCGCCGCGGTGGCGGCCGCCAGGTCGGTGCGCGCAGAGTCCATGCGCCGCGCCAGCAGGGCCAGGCGGGCGTTGAGCAGCTTGAGCTTGAGGTTCTCGCGCAGGAAGAAGGCCTGGTCGGGGGCGAGCAGCATGGCGTCGGGGTGGTCGATGCGGCTCACGCGCACCAGGCCGCGGGTTTCGTCGCGCACGCCTTCCCAGGTGCGGCGCAGCACGGCCTGCCAGCGCGGCTCGCTGGCGGCGGCCGCCGCCGTGGCGGCGGCGGGCTGTCCGCTGCCGGCCTGGTGGCGCATGGCGGCTGCCTGGGCCACGCCGCTGACGAGCGGCAGGTCGTCCACCTGGCGCACCAGGTCGTCCAGGCGGCCCAGCAGGCCGGCCGTGTCGGTGACGGAGGCATGCTCCAGGCGCTCCAGGTCCAGGCCCATGGCGCGCTGCACGGGCGCCAGGCGCGGCTGGGCGGCGCGTTCGATGCGCTGGCTGGCGCTCTTGAGCGCCGCCACCAGCGGCTGCAGGCTGCCCGTGAGCTGCGCCTGCTGCTGCGCCAGGCGCAGGCCGGCGTCGATGTCCACCACCAGGTTCTCGTCGCGCGAGCGCGACAGGCTTTGCATGAGTTCTTCGAGCTGGCTGCGCTGCAGCGCGACCTCGCCCACGCGCGCCTCGGCCACGGCCAGGCGGGCCGAGGTCTCGCGCGACAGGTCCTGCGCCTGCTGCGCCAGGGCGCGGGCCTCGATGGCCTGGGCGCCGGAGTCGGCGGACTGGCGCGCCAGCTGCTCCTGGATGGAGGACAGGCGCTGCCACAGCAGCACCGAGCTCACCAGCGCGGCAATGGAGATGACGCTCAGCGTAAAAAGCGCCGCGCCGTTGCCGGAGGTGGGCGCGGGCGTCCGGGGGGCTGTCGGTTCGGAGGCGGTCAACTCGGGGGGCGACTCATTGCTCATGCGGCGATTCTATCGAGGCGACCACTTCCGCGAGCGAAGGGCGGCACTCCAGGACGGTGCCGAAACCGGCCGCGCGCGCCGCCTGCGCGATGCGCGGGTGGGTGGCCAGGGCGCGCGCGCGGCCCCAGTCCTGGCCGGGCAGGGCGGCGGCCAGGTGGGCCACGGCCTCGGAGCTGCTCAGCAGCCAGAGGGAGCCGTCGCCGGCGGCCGTGCGCGCCAGTGCCTGCTCCGCGGCGCCGAGCCGCGGCGCACCGCGCTCGTAGGCCGCGACGAAGTCCACGGCGCCGCCGGCCGCGCCGATCCGGCCTGCCAGCCATTCGCGCCCGTTGCCGCCTTCGGCCGCGGGGGCGCTGCTGCCGCGCACGACGAGGACGCGGTCGCCGGGGCCGATCTGCGGCGCCACGACCTGCCACAGTGCCTCGGAGTCGAACTGCGCGGCATCGGCGCCGGGTGCGTCGATGCGCTCGGCCGGGAATCCCGCCTGGCGCAGCGCCGCCACGGTGCCGGGGCCGGGTGCCCATACTCTGGTATTGATAGCTGCCAGCGCTTGCTGGACAAGCGTTGAAGCCTGATTTTCTTCAAAAAAGTACTGCACGGCATTGCCGCTCACGAACATCACGGCGCGGTAGCTGCCCAGGCGCGCGCGGGCGTGCTGCAGGGCCTCGCGCAGCGCGGGGTCGGTCACCGCACCGATGGCGATGAGCGGCAGCGCCGCCGCCGCGATGCCGTGCGCCTGCAGGTCGGCCACCCATTGGGCGGCCTCGCGCGCGGGGCGCGTGACGATGGCGCGCGGTGGCGCGGCCACGCTCAGCATGCGGCCACGGCGCCGGCGGCGCGCAGCCGCCCGGCCACGGCCAGGCCCAGCGCATCGGCCTCGTCCGGCGTGGCCACTCGGCTGCTGCCCTCGGCGCGCACCAGCGGCAGCCGGCCTTCGACGTCGCCCCAGGCGGCCTGCAGCCGCAGCGTGTCGCCGCTCCAGACGCCATGGGCGGCCAGGGGCATGGAGCAGCTGCCGCCCATGGCGCGGCTCACGGCGCGCTCGGCCGTGACGGTGAGCCAGGTGCGCCCGTGCGCCAGCGGGGCGAGCGCGTCGCGCAGGTCCTGGCGGTGGCTGCGGATTTCGATGCCCAGCGCGCCCTGGCCGGCGGCGGGCAGCATCTGGCCGGGCTCGAAGACGCTGCGGATGCGCTCGTGCAGGCCCAGGCGCTTGAGGCCCGCGGCGGCGAGCACGATGGCGGCGTACTGGCCCTCGTCGAGCTTGCGCAGGCGCGTCTGCACGTTGCCGCGCAGCGGCTCTATCTTCAGGTCGGGCCGCAGCGCCTGCAGCAGCACCTGGCGGCGCAGGCTGGAGGTGCCGACCACCGCGCCCTGCGGCAGCTCGTCCAGGCTCGCATGGCGCGGCGAGACGAAGGCGTCGCGCGGGTCCTCGCGCTCCATGACGCAGGCCAGGGCGAAGCCGTCCGGCAGCTCCATGGGCACATCCTTGAGCGAGTGCACGGCGATGTCGGCGCGGCCTTCCTCCAGCGCCACCTCGAGCTCCTTGACGAACAGGCCCTTGCCGCCCACCTTGGACAGCGTGCGGTCCAGGATCTGGTCGCCGCGCGTGGTCATGCCCAGCAGCGACACGCTGTGGCCGCGCGCGGCGAGCAGGGCCTGCACATGCTCGGCCTGCCACAGGGCGAGCTGGCTTTCGCGCGTGGCGATGACGATGGGGGGAAGGGCGCTGGAGGTGGTCATGGCGGCATGCGGGTGGGCCCTGCGGACACGGCGGCGGGGCAGCGGGCAATGCTAGCATGCTGCGCCGCAACACAAACCTTGCCATTTCCCTTCATCGGCGCACCAGGAGACACCCGCGTATGACCGCCACTGCCCGCAAGACCGACGCCGCCGCGTCGCCCGCCCGCAGGACCGACAAGGACCTGCCGCTGATCCAGGACATCCGCCTGCTCGGGCGCATCCTGGGCGATGTGATCCGCGAGCAGGAGGGGGTGGCCGCCTACGAGGTGGTGGAGCAGGTCCGCAAGCTGTCGGTGGCCTTCCGCCGCGACGCGGACCATGAGGCCGACCGCATGCTCAAGAAGCTGCTCAAGGGCCTGACGGGCGACCAGACGGTGAGCGTGATCCGCGCCTTCACCTATTTCAGCCACCTGGCCAACCTGGCCGAGGACCGCCACCACATCCGCCGCCGCGCCGTGCACGAACGCGCGGGCAGCAGCCAGGAGGGCAGCATCGAGGTGGCGCTGGCGCGCCTGCGCTGGGCCGGCATCGCGCCGCGCACGGTGGCGCAGACCCTGGCCACGAGCTACGTGGCGCCCGTGCTCACGGCCCACCCGACCGAGGTGCAGCGCAAGAGCATCCTGGATGCCGAGCGCGAGATCGCGCTGCTGCTCGCCCGGCGCGACGACATCCAGGCCCGCGCCCAGCTCTACAACAGCGCCAAGGACACCGTGAGCCCGCGTGAGCTGGCCGCCAACGAGGCGCAGCTGCGCGCGCGCGTGGCCCAGCTGTGGCAGACGCGGCTGCTGCGCTATTCCAAGCTGACCGTGGCCGACGAGATCGAGAACGCGCTCTCGTACTACGAATCGACCTTCCTGCAGGAGATACCGCGCATCTACGCCGATCTCGAACGCGAGCTCGGAGGCAACCAGAGCGTGGCCAGCTTCCTGCGCATGGGCCAGTGGATAGGGGGCGACCGCGACGGCAACCCCAACGTGAGCGCCGCCACGCTGGCCCTGGCCCTGCGCCGCCAGTCCGACGTGGCGCTGCGCCACTACCTGACCGAGGTGCACCACCTGGGCCGCGAGCTGTCGCTGTCGGCCAACCTGGTGCAGGTCTCGCCCGAGATGCAGGAGCTGGCCGCGCGCTCGCCCGATACCAGCGAGCATCGCCAGGACGAGCCCTACCGCCGGGTGCTTGCTGGCGTCTATGCGCGCCTGGCCGCGACGCTCAAGGAGCTCAGCGGCGGCGATGCCGCGCGCCACGCCGTGGCGCCGCAGAACGCCTATGCCAGCGCCGGGGAATTCCTGGCCGACCTGCGCGTCATCGAGGCCTCGCTGCAGTCGCACCGCGGCGCCGCGCTCACGGGCGAGCGCCTGCGCCCCTTGATGCGCGCGGTGGAGGTGTTCGGCTTCCACCTGGCGACGGTGGACCTGCGCCAGAGCTCGGACCAGCACGAGCACGTGGTGGCCGAGCTGCTGGCCACGGCGCGCGTGCAGGCCGACTATGGGGCCCTGCCCGAGCCCGAGCGCCGCGCCCTGCTCCTGCGCCTGCTGTGCGACGCGCGGCCGCTGCGCGTGGTGGGCGCGCAGTACTCGGAGCTCGCGACGAACGAGCTCGCCATCTTCGAGACCGCGCGGCTGATGCGCGAACGCTACGGCAAGGATGCCATCCGCCACTACATCATCAGCCACACCGAGACGGTGAGCGACCTGCTGGAGGTGCTGCTGCTGCAGAAGGAGGTGGGCCTGGTGCGGGGCACGCTCGATGCCGGCGCCCGCGCCGACCTGATCGTCGTGCCGCTGTTCGAGACCATCGAGGACCTGCGCAACGCCGCGCCCATCATGCGCGAGTTCTATGCCATCCCCGGCATCGCGCAGCTCGTGCGTGCCAGCGGCGCGGAGCAGGACATCATGCTGGGCTACAGCGACAGCAACAAGGACGGCGGCATCTTCACCAGCAACTGGGAGCTGTACCGCGCCGAGATCGCTCTCGTGGCGCTGTTCGACGAACTCAACGCCGCCAAGGGCGGCACGCCCATACGGCTGCGCATGTTCCACGGCCGCGGCGGCACCGTGGGGCGCGGCGGCGGCCCGAGCTACCAGGCCATCCTGGCGCAGCCGCCCGGCACGGTGCGCGGGCAGATCCGCATGACCGAGCAGGGCGAGGTGATCGCATCCAAGTACGCCAACCCCGAAATCGGCCGGCGCAACCTCGAAACGCTGGTCGCCGCCACGCTGGAGGCCACGCTGCTGCAGCCCACCAAGCCCGCGACCAAGGCCTTCCTGGAGGCGGCCGAGCAGCTCTCGCGCGACAGCATGGCGGCCTACCGCGCCCTGGTGTACGAGACCCCGGGCTTCGTGGACTATTTCTTCGGCGCCACGCCGATCCGCGAGATCGCGCAGCTCAACATCGGCTCGCGCCCCGCATCGCGCAAGCCCAGCCAGCGCATCGAGGACCTGCGCGCCATCCCCTGGGGCTTCAGCTGGGGCCAGTGCCGCCTCACGCTGCCGGGCTGGTTCGGCTTCGGGGCGGCGGTGCAGGCCTTCGTGGACACGCCGGGCCAGGACCCCAAGGCGCGGCTGGCGCTGCTGCAGAAGATGTACCGGCAATGGCCGTTCTTCCGCACGCTGCTGTCCAACATGGACATGGTGCTGTCCAAGAGCGACCTGGCGCTGGCCTCGCGCTACAGCGAGCTGGTGGCCGATGCGCGGCTGCGCAAGAAGGTGTTCTCCGCCATCGAGCAGGAATGGCAGCGCACGTCGGAGGCCCTCACGCGCATCACCGGCGAAAAGCAGCGCCTGGCGGCCAATACGGCGCTGGCGCGCTCGATGCGCCACCGCTTCCCCTACATCGATCCGCTGCACCACCTGCAGGTGGAGCTGGTGCGCCGCTGGCGCGCCGGCCAGGGCGACGAGCGCGTGCAGACCGGCATCCACATCTGCATCAACGGCATCGCGGCGGGGTTGCGCAATACCGGCTGATCGATGGCGGCCGGGCGCGCCGCCGAAGCGATTCAGTGCAGCGTGAGTGCGCCCGCGCTCTTGCTCTTGCCCGCGCGCGCCGGCGGGTTGCACAGGCCGCAGGTGTAGTGGCGGTTCTCGTACAGCTCGGTGACGAACTGGCCACCGCACTGCGAGCACTTGGTGCGGGTGAGCATGCCCGCGTCGACGAACTTGATCAGGCGCCAGGCGCGCGTGAACGACAGCAGGGGCTCGATCTGCGCGGCCGCCACCTGCTCGTTGTAGAGGCGGTAGGCCTTGGTGAGCAGCTCCACGCTGTCCAGGCTCACGCCCTTGGACAGGTACTCGTAGATGTTCAGGAACAGCGAGCTGTGGATGTTCTCCTGCCAGGTGAGGAACCAGTCGGTCGAGAACGGCAGCTGCCCCTTGGAAGGCGACTTGCCCGCGATCTCCTTGTACAGGCGTATCAGGCGCTCGTACGACAGCGTGGTCTCCGACTCCAGCACCTGCATGCGGGCCCCCATTTCGATGAGCATGGCGGCGCGTTCGATTTGCTTGGACTCGTTGAGGACGCTCTTGGCAGGTGCGGACATGGTGGCTTTCGGGAAATGGTGGCGGGTGGGCGGGGCAGGGTCAGAGCACTTCGGACACGCGGCTGGCCATGAGGATGTTGGCGTGCAGCGTGTTGGTGGCTTCGTTGGCCGCCTTGCGCGGAGTGTTGTGGTTGGTCAGCAGGCTCCACACCAGCTCGTCGTCCACGCGGAAGCTGCACAGCAGCGTGTTGCGCGATGCCAGCTTGAGCACCTGGGCGGCCGAGAGCGAAGCCAGGATGTCGGCGGCGTCCTCATTGAGCCCCAGGCGGAACACGGCCTCGGCCTTGTCCTGGCGGATCAGGGTCTGGGCCAGCATCAGGTAGGTGAGGTTGGCTTCACGGATTTCGGCAAGCAGTTGTTCTGAAGTCATGAGTGAATCCTTTCCAGTGGTGGATCTTGCCTTGCATGCTGTTGCATGTGTTGCGTGATCCGTTGAAATGGATTGTGAAACCCGTCCAAAAGGAAATTAAGTCGGGGTTCCGCGCTGCGTGGCGTCCGGCTGTCTGACGGGGCTTGTAGGAATTTCCCTTACATCGGCGTCGGCCTGCGCACGAAAAACGGGCCGAAGCCCGTTGCACGCCATTGCGGTGGGGTGTCAGTCCGCGTCGCCCATCTGCGACTGCAGGTAGTTCGGCAGGCCGACCTTGCCGACGAGTTCGATCTGGGTCTCCAGGAAATCGATGTGCTCCTCGGTGTCCTCCAGGATCTCCTGCAGCAGGTCGCGCGAGACGTAGTCGCGCACCGACTCGCAGTAGGCAATGCCTTCCTTGACGGTGGCCTGCGCGCCATGCTCGGCGCGCAGGTCGCATTCCAGGATCTCGGGTACATCCTCGCCCAGCTGCAGCTTGCCCAGGTCCTGCAGGTTGGGCAGGCCATCGAGCATGAAGATGCGGTCCATGAGCTTGTCGGCATGCTTCATCTCGCCGATGGACTCCTCGTATTCCTTCTTGGCGAGCTTGTCGAAGCCCCAGTGCTTGAGCATGCGGTAGTGCACGAAGTACTGGTTGATGGCCGTGAGCTCATTCTTCAGCTGGGCCTGCAGGTGGAAGATAACTTGGGCGTCGCCTTGCATGGTGTGCTCCTGAAGGTGGGGTGGATGGGAAGCAGGTGGCATTGTCGGACAGCTGGCGCGCCGTCGCGGGCTGTTTCGGCATGGAACGGAAGTAAATATAGTTTATGGCAATCAAATCAATGAAATCAATTGATTGGATTCATTCTCAACTTCGGCCTAGACTCCAGTCCTGTCATCACTCAACCGCAACCGAAAGGAAACAACGATGTCCCTGATCAACACCCAAGTCCAGCCCTTCAAGACCACCGCCTTCGTCAACCGCGGCGGCAAGGGCGAGTTCATCGAAGTGACCGAGCAGAGCCTCAAGGGCAAGTGGTCCGTGCTGATCTTCATGCCTGCGGCCTTCACCTTCAACTGCCCCACCGAGATCGAGGACGCAGCCGAGCATTACGCCGAGTTCCAGAAGGCCGGCGCCGAGGTCTACATCGTGACCACCGACACGCATTTCTCGCACAAGGTGTGGCATGAAACGTCCGACGCCGTGGGCAAGGCCAAGTTCCCGCTGGTGGGCGACCCCACGCACCAGCTGACCAACGCCTTCGGCGTGCATATCCCCGAGGAAGGCCTGGCGCTGCGCGGCACCTTCGTGATCAACCCCGATGGCGTGATCAAGACGCTGGAGATCCACTCCAACGAGATCGCCCGCGATGTGTCGGAAACCCTGCGCAAGCTCAAGGCGGCCCAGTTCACGGCAGCGCATCCTGACCAAGTGTGCCCGGCCAAGTGGAAGGAAGGCGCCAAGACGCTGACGCCCTCGCTGGACCTGGTTGGCAAGATCTAAGCACAAGACGCCACGCAGCCGGACAGACGCAGGGCGTGCGCGCCCTGCCGTCCGGTTTTTTTACGCCCCTGCTTTTTCAGAACAAGGATTCCACCATGCTGGACGATCAACTCAAATCCCAACTCGCCGCCTATCTGGAGCGCGTGACGCAACCGTTCGAGATGGTGGCATCCCTGGACGAGAGCGAGACCTCGGCGCAGATGCGCGAGCTGCTCACGACCATCCAGTCGCTGCGCGGCGACAAGATCAGCCTGCGCACAGACGGCCAGGATGCGCGCAAGCCCTCCTTCACGCTGCAGCGCGTGGGCGCGGGCACCAGCTTGCGCTTCGCGGGCCTGCCCCTGGGCCATGAATTCACCTCGCTGGTGCTGGCCCTGCTGTGGACCGGCGGCCATCCGCCCAAGGTGGAACAGGACCTGATCGAACAGGTGCGCTCGCTCGACGGCGACTTCAACTTCGAGGTCTACATGAGCCTGACCTGCCACAACTGCCCCGACGTGGTGCAGGCGCTGTCGCTCATGGCCGTGCTCAACCCCAAGGTCAAGACCACGGTGATCGAGGGCGGCGCCTTCCAAGAGGAGGTGACGGCGCGCGAGATCATGGCCGTGCCCATGGTCTACCTGAACGGCCAGGTGTTCGGCGCGGGCCGCATGGAGCTGGCCGAGATCGTCGCCAAGCTCGACACCGGCGCCGCCAAGCGCGAGGCCGCCAAGCTCTCGGCCAAGGAAGCGTTCGACGTGCTCATCGTCGGCGGCGGCCCGGCCGGCGCGGCGGCGGCCGTGTACGCGGCGCGCAAGGGCATCCGCACCGGCGTGGCGGCCGAGCGCTTCGGCGGCCAGGTCAACGACACGCTGGACATCGAGAACTACATCTCCATCCCCCGCACCGAGGGCCCGCAGTTCGCCGCCGCGCTGCAGCAGCACGTGAACGCGTACGACGTGGACGTGATGAACCTGCAGCGCGCCAAGGCCTTGAAGCCGGCCAGCCAGAGCGGCGGCCTGATCGAGGTGGAGATGGACAACGGCGCCGTGCTGAAAGCCAAGACCGTCATCCTCTCGACCGGCGCGCGCTGGCGCAACATGAACGTGCCCGGCGAGGAGCAGTACCGCACCAAGGGCGTGGCCTACTGCCCGCACTGCGACGGCCCGCTCTACAAGGGCAAGCGCGTGGCCGTGATCGGCGGCGGCAACTCCGGCGTGGAGGCGGCCATCGACCTGGCCGGCGTGGTGGCGCATGTCACGGTGTTCGAGTTCATGCCCCAGCTCAAGGCCGACGCCGTGCTGCAGAAGAAGCTCGCCAGCCTGCCCAACGTGGACGTGGTGCTCAATGCCCAGACCACCGAGGTGCTGGGCGACGGCAGCAAGGTCAACGCGCTGGCCTACAAGGACCGTGCCACGGGCGAGGAAAAGCGCGTGGAGCTCGAAGGCATCTTCGTGCAGATCGGCCTGCTGCCCAGCACCGACTGGCTCAAGGGAACGGTGGAGCTGTCCAAGTTCGGCGAGATCGTCATCGACGCCAAGGGCCAGACCAGCGTGCCCGGCGTGTTCGCTGCGGGCGACTGCACGACGGTTCCGTACAAGCAGATCGTCATCGCCGCGGGAGCGGGTGCCACCGCCGCCTTGAGCGCCTTCGACCACTTGATCCGTACCAGCGCTCCGCAATGAGCCGGCGGACCGGGCCCGCGCCTTGCGGGTCCGGCCCATTTCTTTCACCCACCCAGGAGATGCACCATGACCGACAAACAAAAGCTCACCACCGCCTTCGGCTGCCCCGTGGTCGATAACCAGAACACGATGACGGCCGGCCCGCGCGGTCCCGTCCTGCTGCAGGACGTCTGGCTGCTGGAAAAACTCGCGCACTTCGACCGCGAGGTCATCCCCGAGCGGCGCATGCACGCCAAGGGCAGCGGTGCCTACGGCACGTTCACCGTCACCAACGACATCACCAAGTACACCAAGGCCAGGATCTTCTCCGAGGTCGGCAAGAAGACCGAGCTGTTCGCGCGCTTCACCACCGTGGCGGGCGAGCGCGGCGCGGCCGACGCCGAGCGCGACATCCGCGGCTTTGCCGTCAAGTTCTACACCGAGCAGGGCAACTGGGATCTGGTGGGCAACAACACGCCGGTGTTCTTCCTGCGCGACCCGCTCAAGTTCCCGGACCTGAACCACGCGGTCAAGCGCGACCCGCGCACCAACATGCGCAGCGCGCAAAACAACTGGGACTTCTGGACCTCGCTGCCCGAGGCGCTGCACCAGGTCACCATCGTCATGTCCGAGCGCGGCATCCCCGCCAGCTACCGCACCATGCACGGCTTCGGCTCGCACACCTTCAGCTTCATCAACGCGGCCAACGAGCGCTTCTGGGTCAAGTTCCACTTCAGGTGCCAGCAGGGCATCCGCAACCTGACCGACGCCGAGGCCGAGTCCCTGGTCGGCAAGGACCGGGAAAGCCATCAGCGCGACCTGTACGATGCCATCGAGACCGGCGACTTCCCGCGCTGGAAGCTCATGGTCCAGGTCATGCCCGAGAAGGACGCCTCCAAGGTGCCCTACAACCCGTTCGACCTGACCAAGGTCTGGCCGCATGGCGACTACCCGCTGATCGAGGTCGGCGTGATGGAGCTCAACCGCAACCCGGAGAACTTCTTCGCCGAGGTCGAGCAATCGGCCTTCAACCCGGCCAGCGTGGTGCCCGGCATCGGCTTCTCGCCCGACAAGATGCTGCAGGCGCGGCTGTTCTCCTACGGCGACGCGCAGCGCTACCGCCTGGGCGTGAACCACTACCAGATCCCGGTCAACGCGCCGCGCTGCCCCGTGCACCACTACCACCGCGACGGCGCCATGCGCGTGGACGGCAACTTCGGCGGCACCCGCGGCTACGAGCCCAACAGCTACGGCGAATGGGCCGAGCAGCCGGACTTCCGCGAGCCGCCGCTGTCGGTGGAGGGCTCGGCCGACCACTGGAACCACCGCGAGGACGGCGACTACTACTCGCAGCCCGGAGCGCTGTTCCGCCTGATGAGCCCGGCCCAGCGGCAGGCGCTGTTCAATAACACGGCCGCCTCCATCGGCGGCGCCACGCGCGAGGTGCAGCTGCGCCACATCCGCAACTGCCTGAAGGCCGACCCGGCCTATGGCGCGGGCGTGGCCCAGGCCCTGGGCATCCCCGCGAGCGAGTACGCAGGCTGACGACGCCCGCTGCCCATGGATCGCGCGTGATCTGGATTTAAAATGCGCGCCTTCCATGCGCCGCCTGCTGTTCATCCTGATACTGGCTTGCCTGCCGCTGCAGTCCATCTGGGCGGCGGCGGCCAGCTATTGCGGGCATGAGACGGCCCCTGCGGCCGCGCATTTTGGCCACCACCAGCACCTGGTCCACGACGATCACGCCGCAGCCGCATCGGGCGACTGCGCGCATGGCCATGACGGCACCAGCGTGCGCACGGGCGGCGTCGACATGGACTGCCACGTCTGCCACGGCCTGGGCAGCGTCCTGCATGCCGGGCCCGCCGCCACCGCGCTGCGCCTGGGCGCCATGCGCCCCGCGCCCTTCGTATTGCCGCTGCTGCGCGCCCCCGCGCCCGCGCGCCCCGAACGACCCAACTGGCCGGGCCTTGCCTGAACGGCAAGGCGGGGCGGGGCAGCCCCTGGTCCACTGAAACACTGGAATCCGGCGCGGTGCAGTCCGCCCGTTCCGGTGATCGAGCGGGCCGGCTTTCATCGACGCAGCCGCGGCCTGGCCGCAGTGCCTGCAATGCCTTGCCGATTTTTCACCCATGGCCATGCCAATGGAGAAATATCGGATGCCATTTGTCTGGAAGATTTCCCGGGCCCGCTTGCGGGCCCTCGCACTCACCTTGGCCTGGGGGCTGGCGGCGACGTCCGCCGCCGCCCAGGCAACCCCTGCCGTCTCCCCGCTGCAGGCCCTGTTCGAGCAGGCCTGGCGGCGCCAGCCCGAGGCGCAGGCGCTGCCGCTGCGCCGCCAGGCCGCGCAGGCCGGGCGCGACAGCGCCGACGCCTGGACGCCCGAGCCCGCGGCGCTGGAACTGCAGACCAAGAACGACCGCATCGGCAGCCGCCTGGGCGCGCGCGAGCACACCGTGGGCGTGGCCCTGCCGCTGTGGCTGCCCGGCGAGCGCGCGCGCAAGGCGGCGCTGGGCGATGCAGAGCTGCAGGCCGTGGACAGCAGCGGCCTGGCCGCGCAGCTGGAGCTGGCCGCGCGCGTGCGCGAATCCTGGTGGAACTGGCGGCGCGCCTGCAGCGACCGGGCGCTGGCCCAGGGGCAGCGGGAGAACGCGCGCGCCCTGGCCGCCGATGTGGCGCGCCGCTTGGCGGCGGGCGACATGGCGCGCTCCGACCATTACCAGGCCCAGGCCGTCCAGGCCCAGGCCGAGGCCACGCTGGCCCAGGCGCAGGGCGCGTGCGACGCCGCCCGGGCGGCGCTGGCCGTCTGGAGCGACGGCCAGCCTCTGCCGCCCGAGGGCGAAGCCCTGGGCGTGGAGCCCGCTCCCGTCCTCCAACCGCCCCTGGCCGCGGCGTACGGCCATCCGGCCCTGGCCGATGGCGAGCGCCAGGCCGCGCTGGCGCGCCGCCAGGCCGAACTGGCGGCCGTGCAGACGCGCGCCAACCCTGAGCTGACGCTGTCGGCATCGAGCGAACGCGGCCTGGCCGGCGACCGCTACCAGCAGTCCGTCACGCTGGGCGTGCGCCTGCCGCTGGGCGCGGGCGTGCGCGCCCATGCCCGCGAGGCCGCCGCCCTGGCCCTGGCGCTGGAGCTGGAGACCCGCGTGGAGCGCGAGCGCGCGCGCCTGGCCGCCGGCATCCGTGCCGCCCAGGCGCAGGCCAGCGCCGCCGCCGCGCAGGAGCAGGCCATGGCGCGCAATGCCGGGCTGGCCGGCGCCACGCGCGGCTTCGTCGCCAAGGCCTTCGCGCTGGGCGAGGCCGACTGGCCCACGCGGCTGCGCGCCGAGCAGGACGCCGTGCAGGCCGAGCGCCAGGCGCTGCGCGCGCGCATCGACGCCGCTGCCGCCGTGTCCGCCCTGCGCCAGGCGCTGGGGCTGCTGCCGCAATGAGGGCGGCCTTCCCGGAAATTCATCAAAAAATGCCTGTAGCGCCCGTGTATCAAGCGCTGCTAGCTATCGAAAATGCAGCTCGATGGCTGCGTTCACTGGAATTCACCATGCATCATTTCCGTACTCTTCCGGCCGCCCTGGCCTTGCTGCTGGGGCTGGCCATGCCCGCCGCCCGCGCCCATGAGGGCCACGACGATGGCCCCGCGGCCCCGCCGGCCGGCGCCGCGCCGCGCTTTGCCGCGGTTTCTGACCGGTTCGAACTGGTCGGCGTGATCGACGGGCGCAGGCTCACGCTCTACCTCGACCATGCCGGCGACAACAGCCCGGTGCAGGACGCGCGGCTGGAGCTCGACCTGGGCGGCCAGGCCGTGGCCGTGGCCCGCGTGGGCGAGGGCCTGTACCAGGCCGAGCTGGCGCAGCCCCTCGCCGATGGCGAAACGCCCGTCACGGCCACCGTGGTGGCCGGGGCGGATTCCGATCGGCTGGCCGCGGACATCGACTGGCATGCGCCCGCAGCGGCGCCGGGCAAGGAGGGGTGGACGCGCACCGCCCTGCTTGCCGCCGCTGCCGGCCTGGCGGGCGTGGCCCTGGGGCTGTGGGCCTGGCTGCGCAGCCGCCGCAGCGCCGCCGCGCGCATGGGAGGTGCAGCATGAACCGCCGCCCCTACATGCGCGCCGTGGCCTGCCTGCTCGCCACCGCCCTGGCCCTGCCGCTGGCCGCGCCGGCCCATGAAGGCCACGACGAGGCCGCGCCCGCCGCAGCCGGCGAGAGCCCGCGCCGCCAGCCCGACGGCAGCGTCTTCGTGCCCAAGAGCGCGCAGCGCCAGATGAACCTGCGCACCCTGGCCGTGGCGGCGGGCGAGTACCCGCAGGCCTTCGAGCTGGCGGGCACCGTGGCCATGGACCCCAACGCCAGCGGCAAGGTGCAGGCCGCGCTGGCCGGGCGGCTGCAGGCCGGCCCCCAGGGGCTGCCCGTGCCGGGCCAGAGCGTGAAGAAGGGCCAGGTGCTGGCCTACGTGGTGCCCACGGCGGGCGCGATAGAGCGCTCGAACCAGCTCGCGCAGCAGGCCGAACTGCGCGCCGCCCAGGCCCTGGCGCAGCGGCGCGTGGCGCGCCTGCGCGAACTGGCCGACACCGTGGCGCGCAAGGACATCGAGGCGGCGGAGAGCGAGCTGCACAGCCTCACCCAGCGCCTGGCCGCCGTGGGCGCGGGCCTTGCGCAGCGCGATGCGCTGGTGGCGCCGGTGTCGGGCGTGATCGCCTCCAGCAACGCCGTGGCGGGGCAGGTGGTGGATGCGCGCGAGCTGATCTTCGAGGTGGTGGACCCCGCGCGCCTGCGCATAGAGGCACTGGCCTACGAGCCGGCCCAGGCGCAGGACATCGCCTCCGCCCACCTGGCCCTGGACGGCCAGGCCGTGCCGCTGCGCTTCGTGGGCGCGGCGCGCAGCCTGCGCGAGCAGGCCCTGCCGCTGTCCTTTGCCGGCGACGCCCAGGCCCTGGGCCGCCTCGCCCTGGGCCAGCCCGTGCGCCTGGTGGTGCAGACGCGCTCGCGCGTGGCCGGGGTGCGCGTGCCCATGGCCGCGCTGCAGCGCAACCCCTCCAACCAGAGCATCGTCTGGGTCAAGACCGCGGCCGAGCAGTTCGCCCCGCGCGTCGTCGGCTACCTGCCGCTCGATGGCGTGAGCGTGGCCGTGACCCAGGGCCTGGCGGCCGGCGAGCGCGTGGCCACCCAGGGCGCGGCGCTCATCAACCAAGTGCGCTGAAGGAGCCCGCGACATGTTCAAGTGGCTCTTGGAAAACAGCCTGGCCAACCGGCTGCTGGTCCTGGCGACGGCGGCGGTGCTCATGGCCTACGGCGCGTTCACCCTTTCGCGCACGCCGGTCGATGTGTTTCCCGACCTCAACAAGCCCACCGTGACCCTGATGGCCGAGGCCGGCGGCATGGCGGCCCAGGAGGTCGAGCAGCTCATCACCTTTGCGCTGGAGACCGCCATGAACGGCCTTCCCGGCGTGGAGAGCGTGCGCTCCACGTCGAGCGCCGGCCTGTCCTTCGTCTACGTCACCTTCGACTGGAGCGTGGACATCTTCCGCGCCCGGCAGATGGTGGCCGAGCGCCTGGCGGCGATGGAGGGGGCGCTGCCCCCGGGCATCACGCCGACCATGGGGCCGGTGAGCTCCATCATGGGCGAGATCATGCAGGTGGCGATCCCCATCGACCCCGCGCGCACCACGCCCATGGCCGTGCGCGAGTACGCCGACTGGGTGCTGCGCCCGCGCCTGCTGGCCATCCCCGGCGTGGCGCAGGTGATACCGATCGGCGGCGAGGTGCGCCAGTTCCAGGTGCGGCCCGACACGGCGCGCATGGCGCAGCTGGGCATCACGCACGAGCAGCTGACGGCCGCGCTCAAGGGCTTTTCGGCCAACACCTCGGGGGGCTTCCTGGAGCTCAACGGGCGCGAGTACCTGATCCGCCACCTGGGCCAGACCACGCGCCTGCAGGACTTGCAGAACCTGGCGCTGGCCGCGCCCAACGGCCAGAGCCTGCTGCTGCGCCAGGTGGCCGATGTCAGCTTCGCCGCCGCCACCAGGCGCGGCGATGCGGGCTTCGAGGGCGGCCCTGCCGTGATCCTGGGCATACAGAAGCAGCCCACGGCCGACACCATCGCGCTCACCGGGCGCATCGAGGCGGCCCTGGCCGGGCTGGAGAAATCCCTGCCCGAGGGCATGCAGGCGCCGCGCGTGACCTTCCGCCAGGCGAGCTTCATCGAGGCCTCGGTACGCACCCTGCAGGGCAAGCTGATCGGCGCCTCGGTGTTCGTGGCGGTGATCCTGTTCGCCTTCCTGGGCACGCTGCGGCCCACGGTGATCGCGCTCACGGCCATACCGGTCTCCATCTTTCTTTCCGCGCTGGTGTTCCGCTACTTCGGCCTGTCGATCAACACCATGACGCTGGGGGGGCTGGCGATCGCCATCGGCGGTCTGGTGGACGACGCCGTGGTGGACGTGGAGAACGTGCTGCGCCGGCTGAAGATGGACCGGCAGAAGAAGCCCGGCATGCGGCTGCACCCCATCGAGGTGGTCAAGCTCGCCTCCATGGAGGTGCGCTCGGGCATCGTCTACGCCACGGCCATCATCGTGCTGGTGTTCCTGCCGCTGTTCGCGCTGCCGGGCATAGAGGGGCGGCTGTTCGTGCCGCTGGGCGTGGCCTTCATCGTCTCGACGCTGGCCTCGCTCCTGGTGTCGGTCACGGTCACGCCGGTGCTGGCCTTCTACCTGCTGCCGCGCATGAAGCACCTCGACCACGGCGACACGCGCCTGCTGGCCTGGCTCAAGGCGCGCTACCGCAGCGGCCTGCAGGCGGTGCTGAACCGCCCGCGCCAGGCGGTGGCGGCGGGGGCGCTGGCGGTGCTGGCGGCCGCGGCCGCCGTGCCGCTGTTTCCCACCACGTTCCTGCCGCCGTTCAACGAGGGCACGCTGCTCATCGGCATGCGCCTGAACCCGGGCGTGACCCTGGCCGAATCCACGGCCCTGGCCAGCCAGGCCGAGCGCCTGGTGCGCGAGGTGCCCGAGGTCACCCACGTGGGGCGGCGCAGCGGCCGCGCCGAGCTCGACGAGCATGCCGAGGGCGTGCATGTCAGCGAGCTGGACGTGGGCCTGCTGCCCGCTTCCGGGATGGGCCGCAGCATGGCCGAGGTGCAGGCCGACATCCGCGCGCGCCTGGCGCCGCTGCCCGCGGCCATCTCCATGGGGCAGCCGATCTCGCACCGCATAGACCACATGCTCTCGGGCGTGCGCTCGCAAATCGCCATCAAGCTGTTCGGCGAGGACCTCGACACGCTGCGCGGCCAGGCGGAAAGCCTGCGCGCGCGCCTGTCTGGCATAGCCGGCCTGGCCGACCTGGAGGTGGAGAAGCAGGTGCTGGCGCCGCAGATCACGGTGCGCGTGGACTACGCCGCCGCCGCCCAGTACGGCGTGAGCGCGGCCCAGGTGCTGGCCACCCTGCAAGGCCTGGTGGAGGGCGAGAAGATCGCGCAGATCGTCGAGGGCGGGCGCCGCTTCGCCCTGGTGGTGCGCCTGCCGGACAGCGCGCGCGCCCCCGGCGGGCTGGCGCAGCTGCTGCTCGACACGCCCCGCGGGCGCGTGCCCCTGTCGCGCCTGGCCAGCATCGAGGAGGGCGACGGCCCGAACCAGATCAGCCGCGACGACGGGCGCCGGCGCATCGTGCTGTCGGCCAACGCCCAGGGGCGGCCGCTCTCGGACGTGGTGGCCGACATCCGCGCCGCGGTGGACGGGACCCGCCTGCCCGAGGGCTACTTCATCACCCTGGGCGGGCAGTTCCAGGCGCAGGAGGAGGCCAGCCGCCTCGTCGCGATGCTGGCCGTCGTATCGCTGGCGCTGATGTTCGTCGTGCTCTATGCGCGCTACCAGTCGGCGCGGCTGTCGGCCCTCATCATGGCCAACATCCCGCTGGCGTTGGTGGGCGCGGTGCTGGGGCTGTGGATCTCGGGCCAGCCGCTGTCGGTGGCGGCGCTGATCGGCTTCATCACGCTGGCGGGCATCTCGGTGCGCAACGGCATCCTGAAGGTCAGCCACTACCTGAACCTGATGCGCACCGAGGGCGAGGGCTTCGACCACGCCATGATCCTGCGCGGCTCCCTGGAGCGCCTGAGCCCCGTGCTCATGACGGCCCTGGTGACGGCCTTCGCCCTGGCGCCCCTGCTGTTCGAGGCCGAGCGCCCGGGCACCGAGATACTGCATCCGGTGGCGGTGGTGATCTTCTCGGGGCTGGTCAGCTCGACCTTGCTCGACACCTTCCTCACCCCGGCGCTGTTCTGGCTCGTTGGCCGGCGCGACGCCGAACGCCTGCTCGACGACAAGCGCACAGAGGCATTCTGACGCAGCCCTGGCCCCGGCCCGGCGGACTGGAACTCAATACACCAGCCGCTCGGGCCGCACCTCCTGCAGGATGGTGGTGGCGATCTCCTCGATGCTCTTGGTCGTGGTGGAGAGCCAGCGTATGCCTGCGCGGCGCATCATGGCCTCGGCTTCGTTGACTTCGTAGCGGCAGTTGGCCAGGTCGGCGTAGCGCGAGTTCGGGCGGCGCTCGTTGCGGATCTCGGACAGGCGCTCGGGCTGGATGGTCAGGCCGAAGATCTTCTTGCGGTAGGGCATGAGCGCGGGCGGCAGCTGGCGGCGCTCGAAATCCTCGGGGATCAGCGGGTAGTTCGCCACCTTCAGGCCGCATTGCATGGCCAGGTACAGGCTGGTGGGCGTCTTGCCGCTGCGCGAGATGCCGATCAGGATCACGTCCGCCCCCTCCAGGTCGCGGTGGCTCTGGCCGTCGTCGTGGTCCAGGCTGAAGTTGATCGCCTCGATGCGGTCGAGGTATTCCTTGGAGCGCGTGATGTCGGCGAAGCGTCCCACGCGGTGCAGCGACTTGATGCCCAGCTCCTGCTCCAGCGGGCGCACGAAGGTGCTGAACATGTCCATCAGCATGCCCTTGCAGCCCTCCTGTATCACCTTGAGCACGTCCATGTTCACGAGCGTGGTGAAGACGATGGGCTTCTTGCCCTCCAGCTCTGCCGTGTGGTTGACCTGGCGCACCGCCTGGTGCGCCTTGTCCACGGTGTCCACGAAGGGCAGGCGCACATGGCGCGGCCGCATGTCGAACTGGGCCAGGATGGCGTTGCCGAAGGTTTCGGCCGTGATGCCGGTGCCGTCGGAGATGTAGAACACGGTGCGCGTGTGCATGGGCAGGAAGCGGATAGGGTAGGACGCGGGGCGTGCGCGGTAACGGGCTGCGCCCCTACAATGGCGCCCATTATTCCCAATTTCTCCCCATGCACCGCGCCGGCCCACAACCACAACAGCAAAGCCGTGGCCGCTGCATGGGCGACCGCCTGAGGCATCTCTTGGCCTGTGCAGGCGCAGACCCGGTTTCAACTTCTGGAGCTTTCCCATGTCTGCACGTTTCGAGGCGACCGCCCTGGTCGTACCGTTTGAAAACCTGAGAATGAGCGACGTCGAGGTCGTCGGCGGCAAGAACGCCAGCCTCGGCGAGATGATCTCGCAGCTGCCCCAAGGGGTGCGCGTGCCCACGGGCTTTGCCACCACGGCGCACGCTTTCCGCGAGTTCCTGAGGCACGAGGGCCTGGCGGACCGCATCAGCGCCCGCCTGGCCAGGCTCGATACCGAAGACGTGCGCGCCTTGGCCGAGGCCGGCGCCGAAATCCGCGGCTGGGTCGAGGCCCAGCCCTTCCCGGCAGACCTGGAGAAGGCCGTGCGCGAGGCCTTCGCCCGGCTTTCCGGCGGCAACGACCAGGCCAGCTTCGCCGTGCGCTCCTCGGCCACGGCGGAAGACCTGCCGGACGCCTCGTTCGCGGGCCAGCAGGAGACCTTCCTGAACGTCGTCGGCATCGAGGACGTGCTGCACAAGATGAAGGAGGTGTTCGCCAGCCTCTACAACGACCGCGCCATCTCGTACCGCGTGCACAAGGGCTTCGCGCACGACGTGGTGGCCCTGTCGGCCGGCGTGCAGCGCATGGTGCGCTCGGACCTGGGCGCGGCCGGCGTGATGTTCACCATCGACACCGAAAGCGGCTTCGAGGACGTGGTCTTCATCACCAGCAGCTACGGCCTGGGCGAGACCGTGGTGCAGGGCGCCGTGAACCCCGACGAGTTCTACGTGCACAAGCCCATGCTCAAGGCCTCCAAGCGCGCCGTGATCCGCCGCAGCCTGGGCAGCAAGCTGATCCAGATGGTGTTCGCCAGCCCCGAGGAAAAGGCGGCCACCGGCAAGCTGGTCAAGACCATCGACGTGGCGACCGAGCAGCGCAACCGCTATTCGCTGACCGACGCCGAGGTGCAGCAGCTGGCGCAATATGCCCTGGTGATCGAGCAGCACTATGGCCGCCCCATGGACATCGAGTGGGGCAAGGACGGCCAGGACGGCCAGCTCTACATCCTGCAGGCCCGTCCCGAGACGGTGAAGAGCCAGGCCAAGGGCCAGGCCGAGCAGCGCTACAAGCTCAAGGGCCACGGTCAGGTGCTGGCAGAGGGCCGCGCCATCGGCCAGAAGATAGGCACCGGCCCGGTGCGCCTGATCCACGACATCCGCGAGATGGACAAGGTGCAGCCGGGCGACGTGCTGGTCACCGACATGACCGACCCCAACTGGGAGCCGGTGATGAAGCGCGCCTCGGCAATAGTCACCAACCGCGGCGGGCGCACCTGCCACGCCGCCATCATCGCGCGCGAGCTGGGCATTCCCGCCGTCGTGGGCTGCGGCCACGCGACCGACCGGCTCAAGGACGGCACCCTGGTGACGGTGAGCTGCGCCGAGGGGGACACCGGCAAGATCTACGACGGCCTGCTGGAAACCGAGGTGACCGAGGTGCAGCGCGGCGAGATGCCGCAGATCGCCACCAAGATCATGATGAACGTGGGCAACCCGCAGCTTGCCTTCGACTTCGCCCAGCTGCCGAACGAGGGCGTCGGCCTGGCGCGCCTGGAGTTCATCATCAACAACAACATCGGCGTGCACCCCAAGGCCATCCTGGACTACCCCGCCGTCGATGCCGACCTGAAGAAGGCCGTGGAATCCGTGGCCCGGGGCCACGCCAGCCCCCGCGCGTTCTACGTGGACAAGGTGGCCGAGGGCGTGGCGACGATCGCTGCCGCATTCTGGCCCAAGCCCGTCATCGTGCGCCTGTCGGACTTCAAGTCCAACGAGTACCGCAAGCTCATCGGCGGCAGCCGCTACGAGCCCGAGGAAGAGAACCCCATGCTGGGCTTCCGCGGCGCGGCGCGCTACATCAGCGAGGACTTCGGCGAGGCCTTCGCCATGGAATGCGAGGCCCTGAAGCGCGTGCGCAACGACATGGGCCTGACCAACGTGCAGGTCATGGTGCCCTTCGTGCGCACCCTGGGCCAGGCCGACCGCGTGACGCAGCTGCTGGCGGAGCACGGCCTCAAGCGCGGCGAGAACGACCTCAAGATCATCATGATGTGCGAGGTGCCCAGCAATGCCGTGCTGGCCGACGAGTTCCTGCAGTTCTTCGACGGCTTCTCGGTGGGCTCCAACGACCTGACCCAGCTCACCCTGGGGCTGGACCGCGACTCGGGCCTGGAGCTGCTGGCGAAGGACTTCGACGAGCGCGACCCGGCCGTGCGCGCGCTGCTCAAGCGCGCCATCGAGGCCTGCAAGCGCCAGGGCAAGTACGTGGGCATCTGCGGCCAGGGGCCCAGCGACCATCCGGACTTCGCCCTGTGGCTGGCGGGCGAAGGCATCACGTCGATCTCGCTGAACCCGGACAGCGTGATCGACACCTGGCAGAAACTGGCCGGCTGACTGCCGCCACGCCATGCCGCACCGCAGGACGCTGACGCACGACGAGCACGCGGGGGCGCCGTTCGCCCCCGACCTGCACGACGCGCGCCACCTGTGGCTCAAGGCCGGGCTGCTGCTCGCATGGGCGCTGGTGTCGTTCGCCGCCTGCTTCTTCGCGCGCGACCTGCAGTTCACGGTGGGGCAGTGGCACCTGAGCTACTGGATCGCCTCCCAGGGGGCGGTGCTGATGTTCATCGCCATCGTCTGCGTCTACTGCGCGGCGATGAGCCACTTCGAGCGGCAGGACATGGCGGCAGAGCGCAAGGCCGCCGAAGCCCGGGCGCATGACTGAGCGAGGCGCAGGGCGCTCCTACATGGCGCGCCTGAACCGCATCGTCGCGATGTACATCGTGGGCCTGCTGGGCTTCCTGGCCCTGATGGCCTGGGCCGAGCAGAACGGCCTGTCGCGCCAGTGGATAGGGCCCATCTTCCTGTTCCTGACGGTGATGGTCTATGCCGCCATCGGCGTCTACGGGCGCACCACCGACCCGGACGAGTACTACGTGGCGGGGCGCCGCATTCCTCCCGTCTACAACGGCATGGCCGCGGCCGCGGACTGGATGAGCGCGGCCTCGTTCATCAGCCTGTCGGGGGCGCTGTACCTGCAGGGCTTCTCGGGCACGCCGGACCAGCCCGGCGGCCTGGCCTACCTGCTGGGCTGGACGGGTGGCTTCGTGCTCGTGGCCATGCTGGTCGCGCCGCACCTGCGGGCCATGAACCTCTACACCATCCCCGACTTCTTCCAGGTGCGCTATGGCGGGCGCTGGCCGCGCATCATCGCGGCCCTGGCGGCCGTGCTGTGCTCGTTCACCTACGTGGTGGCGCAGATCTATGGCGTG
The DNA here is from genome assembly GCF_054512775.1 of Alicycliphilus sp. T452. Lineage (NCBI taxonomy): Bacteria > Pseudomonadati > Pseudomonadota > Betaproteobacteria > Burkholderiales > Comamonadaceae > Alicycliphilus > Alicycliphilus sp. T452. Next base: position 51,572 of record NZ_JBTNEH010000021.1, on the reverse strand, counting down.
GGGCTGATCGCCTCGCGCCTGACCGGCGTGCAGTTCGAGATCGGCATCATGCTGGGCCTGGGCGGAGTGCTGCTGTGCTCGTTCCTGGGGGGAATGCGGGCCATCACCTGGACGCAGGTCGCGCAGTACATGGTGATCCTGCTGGCGTTCCTGATACCCGTGTCCTGGCTGGCCTACAAGCAGCTGGGCAATCCTGCGGCCCCGGTCGCAGTGGGCCTGCAGATCGGCAAGATCGCGCAGCTGGAAGAGGGATTGCTGGCCTCGGAGGTCGAGCACCAGGTCGTGGCCGCCTACCTGCAGCGAGCGCGCGACTACGAGGCGCGGCTGGCCGATGTGCCTGCCGCGCTGGCGCGCGAACACGAGGCCGCGCGCCAGCGCATCCAGCGCCTGCGCGGCCAGAACGCCGACGTGGGCCTGATCGTCGCGGCCAGCCGCGAGCTGGCCTCCATGCCGCGCGACGAGGCGGCCGCGCGCGAGCGCTGGACGCGCGAGATGCACGCCAACTACGAGCGCGCGCGCGCGCTGGGCGGCCTGCCGCGCCACAGCCAGGCCTTTGCCGGCGACCCGCAGGGCACGCCCGCCGAGCGGGAGGCCTTCGACAATTCGCGGCGCAACTTCCTGGCGCTGATGTTCTGCCTCATGGTGGGCACGGCAGGCCTGCCGCACCTGCTCACGCGCTATTACACGGTGCCGTCCGTGGCGGGCGCGCGCGCTTCGGTGGCCTGGTCGCTGTTCTTCATCGCCCTGCTGTACCTGAGCGCGCCGGCGCTGGCGGTGCTGGTGAAGTTCGAGGTCATGAACAACCTCGTGGGCAGCAGCTTCGACCAGCTGCCCAACTGGATGGCGCAGTGGGCGCGCGTGGATGCCTCGCTGCTGTCGGTCGAGGACATCAACGGCGACGGTATCGTGCAGTTCGGCGAAGTCCGCTTCGGCGCCGACCTCATCATGCTGGCCACGCCCGAGATCGGCGGCATGCCCTACGTCATCTCGGGCCTGGTGGCCGCGGGCGGGCTGGCTGCGGCGCTGTCCACCGCCGACGGCCTGCTGCTGACCATCAGCAACGCGCTGGTGCGCGACCTGTACTTCCAGGAGACGCGCCGCAGGGCGTCGCCCGAACAGCGCGTGATCCTCACCAAGTTCACGCTGCTCACGGTGGCGCTGTCGGCCGCCTTCGTGGCGGCGCTCAAGCCCTCGGAGATCCTGCCCATGGTCTCGGCATCGTTCTCGATCGCCGCATCGGCCTTCGTGCCGGCCATGGTCCTGGGCATCTTCTGGCGCGGCACCACGCGGCACGGCGCCGTGGCCGGCATGCTGGCGGGCCTGTCGGTCACCATGTACTACCTGCTTGCCCAGGTCGATGGGGTGCGCGAACTGGTGCCGAAACTGCTGCTCTCGGATGGCCTGTGGTTTGGCATACACCCGATCTCCGCCGGAGTGTTCGGCGTGCCCACGGGCCTGGCCGTGGCCTGGCTCGTCAGCCTGGCCACCCGGCCGGGCAGGCCGCGGCCCGTGCCGGCAGACGGGCTGTGACTCGCGCCTGACCGCACTTCTGCGCAAGTGGTTTTGCGGTTCACAAATTTTCACGTTTGTGCAAGACTGAAACCTCTATGGCGCCATGTTCCCGATGTGGCGCGAGGCGAGGGCAAGCGCATGATCTTTGTGAAAACCCAGGCCGGGCAGAAGGCGCTCAAGGAGCACCATGGCGTGCTGTCGCCGCGCCAGCGCTCGGCCTTCATATTGTTCGATGGCCGGCGCGCGCTGGCGCAGGTGCTTGCGGCCACCGCCGCGATCGGGATCACGCAGGACGACGTGCAGTTCATGATCGACGAGGGGCTGCTCGAACGCGCCAGCGCGGCGCCGCAGGCCAGGGAGCCCGAGGCGCCCGCGCAGGCCGATGAAGGCGGCGCCCACTCCGCCAGCGAGCGCTACCAGGCGGCCTACCTCATCGCCACCGAACTCACGGCCAGCCTGGGCCTGCGCGGGTTCCGCCTGAACCTGGCCGTCGAAGGCACGACGGGCTTCGAGTCCCTGGCCGCGCTGGCGCCCAAAATCCGCGACGCGGTGGGCGAGGCGAAGTACGAACGGCTGGAGCGCGCGCTGTTCGCATGACCGCGCGCCCGGAGAACGGGCATAAAAAAAGGAACGTGCAGGGCACGTTCCTTTCCAGCCGGGTGGCGTCCGTTCAGACGCGCTTGCGGTATTCGCCCGTGCGGGTGTCGATCTCGATCCTGTCGCCCTGGCCCACGAACAGGGGCACGGCCACTTCGAAGCCGGTGGCGATCTTCGCGGGCTTGAGCACCTTGCCAGACGTGTCGCCCTTGACGGCGGGCTCGGTCCAGGTGATCTCGCGCTCGACGCTGGTGGGCAGCTCCACCGAGATGGCCTTGCCGTCGTAGAACACCACTTCGGCGGCCATGCCGTCTTCCAGGTAGCTGATGGCGTCGCCCATGTTGCCGGCCTCGACCTCGTACTGGTTGTACTCGGCGTCCATCCACACGTACATGGGGTCGGCGAAGTAGGAGTAGGTGCAGTCCTTCTTGTCCAGGATCACGTTATCGATCTTGTCGTCGGCCTTGAAGACGACTTCGGTGCCCATGTTGGACAGGAGCGCCTTGAGCTTCATGCGCACGGTGGCGGCGCCGCGGCCGCCGCGGGCGTATTCGGTCTTGAGGACGATCATGGGGTCTTTGCCCTGCATGATCACGTTGCCGGCGCGGATTTCTTGAGCGATTTTCATGGCTTGCTTGGGATGGTAAGGTTGGGCCGCTCCACAAGTCGGGGCGGGCGGGCGTGGCCGCGGGGGGGCCGCCTTCCACCCCGGCGCATGTTCCGCGGCGGGGGCGCCGGCTGGGCACGCTAGCGTGCGGCCTTGGGGTATGGCGCAAAACCAGGAATTCTAGCGTTTCTCCGCCACAAACCCTAGTAGTAAGGTCAATAAATCGGGTTGTGCCAGCAGCCGGGCGCGTGCCGCCGCCGTGCAGGCGCGCCATTCGGCCAGCGTGGCGGCATCGAGCAGCGGCAGCGCGGGCGCGCTGTCCAGCCCGTTCCACAGCGCATGGAAGCGCCGCAGCGATGCGGGCGCTTGCAGCCAGTCCAGGAATGCCATCAGCTTGGCGTGGTGCGCGCCGTCGTGCTGCGGGTAGATGTGCCACACGAAGGGTTGGCCGGCCCAGAGCGCGCGCGCCAGAGAATCCTCGCCGCGCACGAGGTTCAGGTCGCAGGCCCAGAGCATTTCGTCGAATGCCGGCTGGGGGCAGGGTTCGAGGTATGAAAAAGAGAGCTGCTTGCGCTCCATCCATGCGGGTTTCAGGTCGATTTCATGCAAAACGGCCGCCGTGGCGCGGCCCGGCGTGACCAGCAGGTGCGCGCCGGGGCGGGGCCCGAGCTGCGCGAGCAGCTGCGCAAGGGCGGGGGGCTCGTAGCAGAACAGCGAGACGGCCAGGTCGTGCGGCGCGATGCCGTGGCGCGCGCGCCAGGCCTGGCGGTCGAAGGCCGCCTGGCGGGCGGCGAGGTCGCGCTCGCGCAGCAGGCCGCCCGTGCGTTCGGTGAAGCCGGGGTAGAAGAACCAGCGCGTCAGGCCCGCGCCGGGGCCGCCCGTGAGAGGCGAGGGCAGGCGGTGGCAGCGTTCGACGTAGCTTTCGGCCGACAGGTACTCCAGGTTGATCCACAAGGGTTTTTTGCCTCCATCGCCCGTGTGGCGGGCGATGGCAGCTATGAAGTCGGGAGCAATCTCGCAGCCGAAGGCCTCCACGACCACGTCGCCCGGCCCATCCGGCGGCGCCTGGGCGGGCCAGGGCAGCACCTGTACGCCTGCGGCTCCCCGTGGCGCCATCCACGACAGGGCCGTGGCGTCGTCCACCCACAGGCGCACACGGTGGCCCCGGGCGGCGAGCTCGGCGGCCAGGCGCCAGCACACGCCGATGTCGCCGTAGTTGTCGATGACTTGGCAGAAGATGTCCCAGCGCAACGAGGCGTTCATGCGCCGGCCTCCGTGCCCTGGGCGCGCAGGTGGTCCACCAGCAGCCGGGCCACGCCCGAGAGCGGCTCCTGCGCGCGCACGCACAGCGAGAGCCGCCGGCGCGCCCAGGGCTCGGCCAGCGCGACGGCGCGGATGGCCAGCGTGCCGCGCAGGTTCTGCGCGCTGCCGCGCGGCAGCACGGCCACGCCCAGGCCGGCCGAGACCATGAGGCACAGCGCGTCGTAGCTCGTGACCTGCATGCGCAGCCGCAGGGGCATCTCCAGCTCGGCCGCCGCGCGCGTGAGCAGGTTGTTGATGGCGCTGCCCGGGTGCATGCCGACGAAGTCGCAGGGCAGGGCGTCGGCCAGCCGCACGCGCCGCCGGCGCGCCAGCGCATGGCCCGTGGGCACGATGAGCACCAGCTCGTCCTCGCGGTAGGGCAGCAGCGCGACGCGCTCGCCGTAGCTGCCGTGGTTGAGGATGCCCACGTCGGCCGCGTTCTCGGCCACCGACTGCGCCACGGCGCTGCTGATCTGCTCCTGCAGCCGCACGCCGACCTGCGGATGCGCGGCCATGAAGCGCTGCAGTTCGCCGGGCAGGAACTGCGTGATGGCCGAGATGTTGGCCACCACGCGCACATGGCCGCGCACGCCGGCGCGGTAGTCGCGCATCTGCGTGGCGATGCCGTCCAGGTCGTTGAGCACGCCGCGCGCGAGGTTCAGCAGCGCGTAGGCCGCGGCCGTGGGCTCGGTGCCGCGGTTGCTGCGCGTGAACAGCTCCACGCGCAGCTGGTCCTCCAGCTCAGCCAGGCGGCGGCTGGCGGCGGATGGCGCGATGTGTTCGCGCGCGGCGGCGCGGGCGATGGCGTTTTCCTCCATCACCGCGACGAACAGGCGCAGGGAGACCGGGTCGAGCTTCATGGGCGGCGATGGTACTGCGGCGGCGCGCGGCCATGCCGGTTTGCGATGGCAGCGTCGCGCTTGAGCGTTTTGTGCGCGGCGCCGGGCGGCGCATCATCCACAGCGGATTTCAGGAGACGACACCGCCATGCAAGAGACAACCACCCCCGCCGCGCTGGCCGGCGTGCGCGTGATCGAGATGGGCCAGCTCATCGCCGGGCCGTTCTGCGGCAAGACGCTGGGCGAGTTCGGCGCCGAGGTCATCAAGATCGAGGCGGTCGGAGCCGGCGACCCGCTGCGCAACTGGCGCCTCATCAAGAACGGCACGTCCGTGTGGTGGCAGGTGCAGTCGCGCAACAAGAAATCGGTGGCGCTGGACCTGCGCCAGAGCGAGGCGCAAGCAATAGCGCGCCGCCTCATCGCCGAGGCCGACGTGCTCATCGAGAACTTCCGCCCCGGCACGCTCGAGGGCTGGGGCATGTCGCTCGAGGAACTGCACGCGCTCAACCCGGGCCTCGTGATCCTGCGCATCTCGGGCTACGGCCAGACGGGGCCGTACCGCGACCTGCCGGGCTTCGGCGTGATCGGCGAGGCCATGGGCGGCCTGCGCCACCTCACGGCCGAGCCGGGCCGCGTGCCGGTGCGCGTGGGCGTCTCGATCGGCGACACGCTGGCCGCGCTGCACGGCGCCATCGGCGTGATGATGGCGCTGTACCACCGCAAGGTGCACGGCGGCGCGGGCCAGGTGATCGACGTGGCGCTGCACGAGGCCGTGTTCAACTGCATGGAGAGCCTGATCCCCGAGTACAGCGCCTTCGGCGTGGTGCGCGAGGCCGCGGGCAGCGCGCTGCCGGGCATCGCGCCCTCCAACGCCTACCCCTGCCAGGACGGCTGGGTGCTGGTGGCGGGCAATGGCGACAGCATCTTCAAGCGCCTGATGGCCGCCGTCGGCCGCCAGGACCTGGCCGACGACCCGCAGCTGGCCGACAACGCGGGCCGCGTGGCGCGCGTGGCCGAGATCGACGGGGCTATTCAAGCGTGGACGGCCACGCTGACCGTGGCGCAGGTCATGGAGCGGCTGGCCGCCGCGCGCGTGCCCGCGGGCAAGGTCTACACGGCCCGGGACATCGCCGAGGACCCGCACTACCAGGCGCGCGGCATGCTGCTCACGCAGCAGACGCGCGACGGCGACGAAGTCACCGTGCCGGGCATTTGCCCCAAGCTCTCGGCCACGCCAGGCACGATCCGCTCCAGCGCCCCCCGCCTGGGCGACGACACCGACGCCGTGCTGGCCGAGGCCGGCCTGACGCAGGAACAGATCGCGCTGCTGCGCAGCAAGGGCGTCATCCAATGAACACCGTGTGGAACGGCGCCGGGCGCCGCATCGAGATCTGCGACGTGGGCATGCGCGACGGCCTGCAGATGGAGGCGCAGTTCGTGCCCACCGAGGACAAGATCGCCCTCGTCGACGCGCTGTCGGCGGCGGGCATCGCCAAGATCGAGGTGACCTCGTTCACCTCGCCCACGGCCATCCCCGCGCTGCGCGACGCCGAGGTGGTGATGCGCGAGATAGCGCGCCGCCCCGGCGTCACCTACACCGCGCTGGTGCCCAACGCGCGCGGCGCGGAGCGCGCCATCGAGTCGCGCACCGACGAGCTCAACCTCGTCATGTCGGTGAGCGAGACGCACAACCTGGCCAACCTGCGCATGACGCGCGCGCAGTCGTTCGCGGCGCTGGCGCAGGTGGTGGCCATGGCGCAGACCGCGCACGTGCCGGTGAATGTGTCGCTGTCGTGCGTGTTCGGCTGCCCCATGGAGGGCGACGTGGCCCTGGACGGCGTGTGGGACTGGGTGCAGCGCTTCGCCGGCCTGGGCGTGGCCGGCATCACGCTGTGCGACACCACGGGCATGGCCTACCCCTCGCAGGTGGCGCAGGTGGTGGCGCAGGCGCGCGCGCGCTGGCCGGGCCTGGCGTTCACGCTGCACTTCCACAACACACGCGGCATGGGGCTGGCCGACGTGCTCGCCGCCATCGACGCGGGGGCCGACCGGTTCGACGCCTCGCTCGGCGGCCTGGGCGGCTGCCCCTATGCGCCGGGCGCCACGGGCAACGTGTGCACCGAGGAGATCGTGCACGCGCTCGCGCTCATGGGCTATGACACGGGCGTTCAGCTTTCCGCGCTCATCGCGGCGGCCGCGCGCCTGCCCGCGCTCATCGGCCACGAGGTGCCCAGCCAGATCGTCAAGGCCGGCTGCCGGCTGGACCTGCACCCGGTGCCCGCCGGCTTCGACGCGATCCGCGAACGCGCACTGGCGCGGTGACGCCGTACCCCGCATACCCCACAGGAGACGACCCCATGCCTTTCACCCATGCCGTGGCCCGGCGCCATGCCGCACTGGCGCTGGCCGCCGTACTGTGCGCCGCGCCGCTGGCCGCCGCCGCGCAGGACAAGTACCCCTCCAAGCCCATCACCCTCGTGGTGCCGCAGGCCGCGGGCGGCGCCAACGATGCGATCGCGCGCGTGCTCGCGCAGCGCCTGACCGAGCAGATGGGCCAGAGCGTGATCGTGGACAACCGCCCCGGCGCGGGCGGCACGCTGGCCACGGCGGCCCTGGCGCGCGCCAGGCACGACGGCTACACGCTGCTGGTCACGGCCGACAGCGCGCACGTGATCGGCCCCGCGCTCTACAAGAACCCGGGCTTCGATGCCGTCAAGGACTTCGAGCCCGTGGCGCCCATCGCCACGGCGGGCTACGTGCTCGTGGCGCACCCCTCGTTCCCGGCCAACAACGTGGCCGACCTGATCCGGCTCGCCAAGGCCAGCCCGGGCAAGTACGCCATCGCCTCGGCCGGCAACGGCACGCTCAACCACCTGATCGGCGAACTTCTGCAGAAGGCCGCGGGCATCCAGTTGCAGCACATCCCCTACAAGGGCTCGGCCGCCGCCGCCACCGACGTGGCGGGCGGGCAGGTGCCGCTGTCGGTGCAGAGCCTGCCCTCGTCGATTTCCTTCATCAAGGCGGGCAAGCTCAAGGTGCTGGGCGTGGTGAACGAGAAGCGCGTGGCCGTGCTGCCCGACGTGCCCACCATCGGCGAGACGCTCAAGGGCTTCGGCCAGGCGCCGTGGTATGCCATGTTCGCCCCCGCGGGCACACCCGCGTCCATCGTGGAGCGGCTGCAGGCCGAGGTGGCGCGCGCGCTGGACCACAAGGACGTGGCGGACAAGCTCGCCGTCGTCGGCTGCGAGCCGTTCAAGGGCACATCGGCCCAGCTTGGCGCGCTGGTGCGGGCCGACCTGCCCAAGTGGGCGCGCGTGGTGAAGGACACCGGCGCCACCGTGGATTGACGGCACGACCCACCGTTTTGATTTGATGAAACCCTCGAAGGAGACGAGATGACGACGATCACCCGCAAACGCTTCACCGCGCTGGCCCTGGCCGCGCTCGCGCCGCTGGCGCTGTCCACGGCCTGGGCCCAGGGGCCTTACCCCTCCAAGCCCGTGACCTTCGTGGTGCCGGCCGCGGCCGGCGGCACCACCGACATCGCGGCGCGCATGGCCGCGCAGGCGCTGGCACCCGTGCTGGGCCAGTCGGTGGTGGTGGACAACAAGGCTGGCGGCAACGGCACGATCGCGGCTGCCATCGTCAAGCGCGCCGAGCCCGACGGCTACACGCTGCTCATGCAGTACTCGGGCTACCACGTGATCTCGCCCCACCTGACCCGCGCGCCGCAGTGGGAGCAGAAGGACTTCCAGCCCATCGCCAACGTGCTCTCGGCGCCGCAGATCATCGTGGTGCGCGAGGGCCTGCCCGTGAAGACGCTGGCCGAGCTGGTCGCCTACGCCAAGGCCAACCCGGGCAAGCTCAACTACGCCTCGTCGGGCAACGGCTCGCTGCAGCACGTGACGGGCGCCATGCTGGAGCAGCAGGGCGGCATCAAGATGGTGCACGTGCCCTACAAGGGCACGGGCCCCGCGCTGCAGGACCTGCTGGGCGGCCAGGTGGACCTGACCTTCGGCACCGCGCCACCGTTCATGCCGCACATCCAGTCCGGCAAGCTGCGCGTGCTGGCCGTCACGGGCAAGGAGCGCCTGCCCAGCCTGCCCGACGCGCCCACCACGGCCGAGGCCGGCTACCCCGGCGTCAACGCCACCTCGTGGTTCGCGCTGTTCGCGCCCGCGGCCGTACCCAAGCCGATCATCGACAAGCTGGCGGCCGACATGAAGAAGGTGGTGGAAGACCCGGCCTTCCGCAAGAAGGCGCAGGAGCAGGGCGCCACGGCCGACTACCAGGGCCCGCAGCAGCTCGGCGCGCGCGTGAAGGCCGACTTCGCGGCCTGGGCCGACGTGATCAAGAGCTCCAAGATCGACCCCGAGTAAGCAGCGTAGCCGCCCCCCGGGCGGCTACGGCGCATCGGGCGCCGTCATGGCATCGCGCTGGCGCGTGAAGCATTCGCGCACCACGTGCGCGAACAAGGGCGCGCGCGGATTGTGCGCGCCGAGGCGCTCGGGGTACGCCATGACCACCGACTGGGCCGCCAGCGGCCCGCGCAGGCGCCGGCAGGCCAGGCGCTTGCCGTCGTAGCTCCAGTCGCGCACGGGGCGCGTGGTGAGCAGCGAGACGCCCAGCCCGTTGGCCACCAGCGAGCGCACCATTTCGATCGACGGCGTCGCATGCGCGATGCGCGGCGCGACGCCCGCCTGGCGGAACAGCGACAGGAAGTATTCGCGGCTGTGCGGCAGGTCGATGAGGATGAAGGGCTCCTGCGCCAGCGCGGTGACCGGCAGGCTGGTGCGCGCCGCCAGCGCGTGGCCCGCGGGCAGCAGGGCGTAGGGCACGAATGACGTCACGGCCTCCAGGCGTACGGGGCGCGCCAGGCCCATGTCGTAGAGCAGGGCGGCGTCCAGCGCGCCGCGTTCGAGCATCTGCAGCAGCGCCTCGGTGTCGCCCTCGTGCACCTCGACCTCCACCTGCGGATGGCGTTCGCGCATGCGCACCAGCATGGCGGGCAGGTGGCGCGGCGCGAGCGTGGACAGGCAGCCGACGCGCAGCAGCCCCGCTTCCTCGTCCGTGCGCGGCCCTTCGAGCGCGCGGGCGCGCTCCAGCAGCGCGTGCGTCTCGCGGTGGCGCATCTGGCCCGCCGCCGTGAGCTCCAGGCCGCGCGCATGGCGGCGCACGAACAGCGCCTCGCCCCACAGAGCCTCCAGGTCGGCGATGGCCTTGGAAATGCTGGGCTGCGACACGCTGAGTGCCGCGGCCGCGCGCGCCGCGCCGCCGTGCTGGGCCGCGGCGGCGAAGTATTCGAGCTGGCGCAGGCTGATATTTATCAAGATAGTTGATTCAAGGTATCAAGATTGAATATTTTATTTTGATCCTGCTTTGGGCAACCATCGGGCTTCCGTGCATTCACAGGAGCCCCGCATGCCCGTACCGCCCCCCACCATCCGGCCGCTCGACGGCATCCGCATTCTCGACTTCAGCCGCGTGCTCGCGGGCCCGCTGTCCACGGCGCTGCTGGCGGACCTGGGGGCCGAGGTCATCAAGGTCGAGCCGCCGGGCGGCGACGACTACCGCCACATCGGCCCCATGCGCGGCGGCATCAGCAGCCTGTTCACCGCGCTCAACCGCAACAAGAAGAGCATGGTGCTGGACCTCAAGCACCCCGAGGCCGCGGGCATCGTGGCGCAGCTGGCGCAGGAAGTGGACGTGGTGGTGGAGAACTTCCGCCCCGGCGTGGCCGAGCGCCTGGGCGTGGGCCCCGATGCACTACGCCGCGCCAACCCGCGCCTGGTGTACGTGAGCGTGTCGGGCTTCGGCCAGACGGGGCCGCTCGCGCACCTGCCGGCCTACGACATCATCGTGCAGGCCATGAGCGGCCTGATGGAGGCCACGGGCGAGCCCGACGGCCCGCCCACCCTGGTGGGCGAGGCCGTGTCCGACGTGATCGCGGGCCTGTTCGCGTCCTGGGCCACGCTGGCCGCGCTGCTGCAGCAGCGCCGCACGGGCCGGGGCCAGCACGTGGACGTGGCGATGTTCGACGCCACGCTGGCTTTCCTCGTCACGGGCGTGGGCCGCTACCTGTTCACGGGCGAGAGCGCACGGCGCAATGGCAACCGGCATTCCTTCTCGGCGCCGTTCGGCGTGTACCGCGCGCGGGACGGGCATTTCGCGCTGGCCGTGCTCAACAACAGGCTGTTCGCCGCGCTGGCGGCGCTGATCGGCGCGCCCGGCTTTGCGCAGGACGCGCGCTTTGCCACCGACGAGCTGCGCCGCGCCCACGAGCCCGAGCTTGCCGCCGCCATCGAGGCCTGGGCCGGCAGGCTCGGCGTGACCGAGGTGGTGGCGCAGCTGGAGGCCGCCGGCGTGCCTGGCAGCCCGCTGTGGACCATGGCGCAGGCCCTCGAATCGGAGCAGGGCCTGGCGCGCGGCCTGCTGCGCGCGGTGGACGACCCGCGCCTGCCGGGGCTGCGCGTGCCCACGCAGCCCGTGAAGTTCGGCGGCGCCGCTCCCAACCGCGCCGAGCCCGCGCCCGATCTGGGCCAGCACACCGACGAGCTCATGGCCGGGCTGCTGCAGGCGGGCGGAGAGCGGCTGGCCGCGCTGCGCGCGGCGGGGCTGTTCGGCCCCGCCTGAATTCCACGATCGCCCACAACCTTGAAGGAGCTCTTTATATGAATACCTTGAACCGACTCGGCGTCACCGCCGACGACCGGGCCGTGGCCGACGCCGTGGCCCGCTTCGCCACCGGGACCCTCGCGCCGCGCGCGCGGGAGATCGATGAACATGGCCTGTCCGTCACCTGCCACGTGCCGCAGCTGGCCGAGCTGGGCGTGATGGGCATGAACCTGCCGGAGCACCTGGGCGGCGCGGGCGTCACGCCCACGGCGATGCTGCTGTCGCTGGTGGAGATCTCGCGGGCCTGCGCGGCCACCTCGTCGATGATCGGCGCGCACTACCTGGGCACCGACGCGGTGCTCATAGGCGGCAGCCCCGGGCAGCACGCGCGGTGGTTGCCGCGCGCGGCCAGCGGCGAGTGGCTGGCGGGCTTCGCGCTGACCGAGCCGCGCGGCGGGTCGCACCCGGCCGACCTGCGCACGCGCGCCACGCGCGAGGGGGAGGGCGAGGACGCGCATTACCGCATCGATGGCGTGAAGCACTTCATCTCGAACGCGAAGGAGGCCGGGTTCCTCGTGGTCTTCGCCAAGACCGACCCCGGCGCAGGCGCGCGCGGGGTCAGCGCCTTCGTGGTGGAGACCGATTCGCCCGGCATCGGCATCTCGTCGCCCGAGAGGCTCATGGGCATCCAGGGCGCGCACGCGTTCGAGGTGGCGTTCGACGGCGTGCGCGTGCCGGCTGCGAACCGCCTGGGCGCCGAGGGCACGGGCTTCAAGACCGCGATGAGGGTGCTGGACAACAGCCGCCTCGACGTGGCGGCCACGGCCCTGGGCATTGCCGAGGCCGCGCTGGCCGACGCCACGCGCTGGATGAAGGAGCGCCAGATCGGCGGCGAGCCCATCGCGGGCAAGCAGGGCCTGCAGTGGATGCTGGCCGACATGAAGCTGCGCCTGGAGGCGTCCTGGGGCCTCACGCTGCAGGCGCTCGCGCTGCGCCAGGCGGGCCAGCCGTTCACGCTGCAGTCGGCCATGGCCAAGCTGCACGCCTCCGAGATGGCGGGCTTCGTGGCCGACGCCGCGCTGCAGATCCACGGCGGCTACGGCTACACGCGCGAGATGCCGCTGGAGCGCTACGTGCGCGACGCGCGCATCCTGCGGATCTACGAGGGCTCGTCCGAGGTGCAGCGCAACATCATCGCGCGCACCGTGCTGGCGGACTGACACCGTGCCGGGACGTTCCGCAACGCAATCCCGGGAGATGGGAAGGAGGCCGTTTTCTTGGTGCCCGAGGGGCGGTTTCCTCGTGTTTACCCTGTATAGACAGGTGCGTGGGCGCGCCGATCATCGCGGCGAGGAGGCAGGGCCTGCTTCCCGATCCGGATGAGCCAACGTACTTTTTCCTACAGGAGCTGAAGATGAGCCGAACGGTTGTGAAGATGGCGCCGCTGGCGGCGGCGGTGGCATGCGTGGCGGGGCTGGCCGCGCCGGCCCAGGCGCAGGAGACCAAGGTGGCCCTGGGCATGTCGGGCTGGACGGGGTTTGCGCCGCTGACGCTGGCCGACAAGGCGGGCATCTTCAAGAAGAACGGCCTGGACGTGGAGCTCAAGATGATTCCGCAGAAGGACCGCCATCTGGCCCTCGCCTCCAAGGCCATCCAGTGCGCCGCCACCACGGTGGAGACGCACGTGGCCTGGAACACCAACGGCGTGCCCATCGTGCAGATCTTCCAGATGGACAAGTCCTACGGCGCCGACGGCCTGGCCGTGCGCAACGACGTCAAGGGCTTCGCCGACCTCAAGGGCAAGACCGTGGGGGTGAGCGCTCCCGGCACGGCGCCGCACTTCGGCCTGGCCTGGATGCTGTCCAAGAACGGCATGAGCCTCAAGGACGTGAAGATCGTCTCGCTCGAACCTCAGCCCGCGGCCCAGGCCTTCATCTCGGGGCAGAACGATGCGGCCATGACCTACGAGCCGTATCTCTCCACCGTGCGCGCCAACCCGCAGGCCGGCAAGATCCTGGCCACCACGCTGGACTACCCCATGGTGATGGACACCGTGGGGTGCGACCCCGCCTGGCTCAAGGCCAACCCCAAGGCCGCGCAGGCCATGGCCAATTCCTACTTCCAGGCGCTGGAGATGATCAAGGCCGATCCCGCCAAGTCCTACGAGATCATGGGCTCGGCCGTCAAGCAGACGGGCGAGGCATTCGGCAAGTCCGCGTCCTACCTGCGCTGGCAGGACAAGGCCGCGAACCAGAAGTTCTTCGCGGGCGAGCTGCAGCAGTTCATGAAGGACGCCGCGGCCATCCTGCTCGAGGCCGGCGTGATCCGCAAGCTGCCCGACGGCTACGACGCGATGTACGACGCCAGCTTCATCAAGTGAGCGCAGGGTGCAGGAGGACCGGGATATGAATCAGGCGATGAGCGCCGCCCCCGCGCTGGGGCGGCGGGAGCGGCGGCCGCGCCGCCGCGGCCTGGCGCCGCTGGAGCCCGTGAGCGCCCGCATGCGGGTGGCCCTGGGCGTGGGTTTCTTCGTGCTGTTCTTCGTGGTGTGGGCCTTCTTCACGCTGGGCGGCTTCGTGTCGCCCACGTTCCTAGCCAGCCCCATCACCATGGCCAGGGAGGGCTGGCTGCTCTTCACCGAGTTCGGCTTCCTGCACGACATCGGCATGACCGTGTGGCGGGTGCTCGGCGGCTTCGTCATGGCCGCCGTGGTCGCCGTGCCGCTGGGCATCGCGATGGGCGCGCACAAGGGGGTGGAGGCCTTCCTGGAGCCCTTCGTGTCGTTCTGCCGCTACCTGCCGGCCTCGGCCTTCATCCCCCTGCTGATCCTGTGGGCGGGGCTGGGGGAACTGCAGAAGCTGCTCGTGATCTTCATCGGCTCGGTGTTCCAGATCATCCTGATGGTGGCCGTCACCGTGGGCAACGCCCGCAAGGACCTCGTGGAGGCCGCCTACACGCTGGGCGCCTCCAGCAGCGGCATCGTGCGCCGCGTGCTGATCCCGGGCGCCGCGCCCGACATCGCCGAGACGCTGCGCCTGGTGCTGGGCTGGGCCTGGACCTACGTGATCGTGGCCGAGCTCATCGGCTCGGCCTCGGGCATAGGCCACATGATCACCGACAGCCAGGCGCTGCTCAACACGGGGCAGATCATCTTCGGCATCATCGTCATCGGCCTGATCGGCCTGGTGTCCGACGTGCTATTCAAGGCCGTCAACCGCCGCCTGTTCGCCTGGAGTGCCTTGTGATGAACCCGCTCCTTTCCATCCAGGCGGTGTCGCGCACCTTCGTCAGCCCCAAGGGGCAGGCCACCCAGGCCCTGCTGCCCGTCGATTTCGACGTGCAGGAGAACGACTTCGTGACCATCCTCGGGCCGTCCGGCTGCGGCAAGTCGACCATGCTGCGCATCGTCGCCGGGCTGGACCATCCGACCTCGGGCCGGGTGCTGCTGGGCGGGCAGCCCGTCGAGGGGCCCGGCGCCGACCGCGGCATGGTGTTCCAGAGCTACACGCTGTTTCCCTGGCTCACCATCGAGCAGAACATACGCTTCGGCCTGCGCGAACGCGGCATGCCCGAAGGCGCGCAGAAGGAGCGCGCGGCGTATTTCATCGCCAAGGTGGGGCTGCGCGGCTTCGAGCAGCATTTCCCCAAGCAGCTCTCGGGCGGCATGCAGCAGCGCACGGCGATTGCGCGGGCGCTGGCCAACGATCCCAAGATCCTGCTCATGGACGAGCCTTTCGGCGCGCTCGACAATCAGACCCGCGTGCTCATGCAGGAACTGCTGCTAGGCATCTGGGAGGCCGAGCGCAAGACCGTGATGTTCGTCACGCACGACATCGACGAGGCCATCTTCATGGCCAACCGCGTGGCCGTGTTCAGCGCGCGCCCCGGGCGCATCAAGAGCGAGATCGCCGTCCACCTGCCGCACCCGCGCCACTATCGCGTAAAGACCTCGCCCGAGTTCATGGAGCTCAAGGCGCGCCTCACCGAGGAAATCCGCGCCGAATCCATGGCCGCCGAGGCCCATTGAGCGGCGTCCCATGGCATCCGCTTCCTCCGCCCGCGCCAAGGCGCGGCCTGCACGGCTCACCGAGGCCTCGCCGGTGGCCCTGTACCAGCAGGTCAAGGACCATGTCGCGCGCCGGATCCAGGACGGCTCGTGGAAGGCCGGCGACCGCCTGCCGTCCGAGAACGAGCTGGTGCTGCAGTTCGGCATCTCGCGCATGACCGTGAACCGCGCCCTGCGCGAACTGGCGGAGCAGGGGCGCATCGTGCGCGTGGCGGGCGTGGGCAGCTTCGTGGCCGAGGGCAAGCCCCAGTCCACGCTGCTGCAGATCGCCAACCTGGCGAGCGAGATCCGCCAGCGCGGCCATGACTACAGCTGCAAGGTGCTCGGCGTGGAACGCGTGGCGGCCGGCATGGAGGTGGCGGCGGCGCTCGACCTGCGCACGGGCGAGCCGGTGTTCCATGCCCTGTGCGTGCACCTGGAGGACGGGGTGCCCGTGCAGCTCGAGGACCGCTACGTCAACCCGCGCATCGTGCCCGACTTCATCGACCAGGACTTCGCGCAACTGCAGCCGTCGGAGTTCCTGGTGCGCAACGTGCCCTACGACCAGATGGAGCACGTGGTCGACGCCGTGCTGCCCACGCCGCAGCAGGCCCGGCTGCTGGAGATGGAGCCGACCCAGCCCTGCCTGCTGCTGATGCGCCGCACCTGGAACCGCGGCACGCCCGTGACGCTGGTGCGCTGCCTGCATCCGGCGTCGCGTTACCGCCTGGGCTGCCGCATCCGCGCCGACGGCAACCCGGTGTTCGGATAGCCACGGGTCGGGCACGCGCGAACCGTTTTTGCTTGTGTGAGCTTGTATATACAGGATCGAACCATGAACCCAGCCAACCCTTCCGAGCCCGACGCTCTGGTGCTGCGCCCCGGCCACGTGAGCCTGGCCGAGTTGCGCCGCATCCAGGCCGGCGGCGTGCATCTGCGACTCGACCCTGCGGCCCAGGCCGGCATGCAGGCCGCGCAGGCCACGGTGCAGCGCATCGTCGATGAAGACCAGGTGGTCTACGGCATCAACACCGGCTTCGGCAAGCTGGCCAGCACAAAGATTGCCCACGACCACCTGGCCGAACTGCAGCGCAACCTGGTGCTCTCGCACAGCGTCGGCACGGGCGAGCCCCTGCCCGACCCCGTGGTGCGCATGGTGCTGGCCACCAAGGCCGTGAGCCTGGCGCGCGGCCACTCGGGCGTGCGCCCGGCCCTGGCCGATGCGCTGCTGGCCCTGGCCAATGCCGACGTGCTGCCCGTGATCCCGGCCAAGGGCTCGGTGGGTGCTTCGGGCGACCTCGCGCCGCTGGCGCACCTGGCCTGCGTGCTGATCGGCGAGGGCCAGGCCCGGGTGCAGGGGCGGGTCGTGCCGGGCCGCGAGGCCATGGCGGCCGTGGGGCTCGATCCCTTCGTGCTCGGGCCCAAGGAGGGGCTGGCGCTGCTCAACGGCACGCAGGTGTCCACGGCGCTGGCGCTGGCGGGCCTGTTCGATGCCGAGAGCGTGTTCGCCGCGGGCCTGGTGTCGGGCGCGCTCACGCTCGAAGCCATCAAGGGATCGGTCAAGCCCTTCGACGCGCGCATCCACGAGGCGCGCGGCCAGGCCGGGCAGATCGCCGTGGCCGCCGCCGTGCGCGCGCTGCTGGAGGGCAGCGCCATCGACCCCTCGCACCCGCACTGCGGCCGCGTGCAGGACCCGTACTCCATCCGCTGCGTGCCCCAGGTCATGGGCGCGTGCCTGGACAACCTGCAGCATGCCGCGCGCGTGCTGCGCATCGAGGCCAATGCCGCGTCCGACAACCCCCTGGTGTTCACCGACACCGCGGAAGTCATCTCGGGCGGCAACTTCCACGCCGAGCCCGTGGCCTTCGCGGCCGACATCGTCGCGCTGGCGCTGGCCGAGATCGGCGCGATCGCCGAGCGGCGCCTGGCGCTGCTGCTGGACCCGGGCCTTTCGGGCCTGCCCGCCTTCCTGGTGCGCGAGAGCGGGGTGAATTCGGGCTTCATGATCGCCCAGGTCACGGCCGCGGCCCTGGCCGCCGAGAACCAGTGCCTGGCCCACCCCAGCAGCGTGACCAGCCTGCCCACCTCGGCCAACCAGGAGGACCACGTGTCCATGGCCACCTACGGCGCGCGGCGCCTTGCCGATATGGCGCGCAACACGGCCGTGATCGTGGGCATCGAGGCCATGGCCGCCGCGCAGGGCATCGACTTCGACCGCGTGCCGGCCCCGGGCGCCGCGCCCGCGCCGTGGCTCAAGAGCTCGCCGCTGGTCGAGGCGCAGCTCGCCGCCATCCGCGCGCGGGTGGCCTTCCTCGAACGGGACCGCTACCTCGCGCCCGACATCGAGGTCATGCGCCTGTGGGCGCTTCGGACCTGCTGGCCCGAGACGCTGCGGCGCATCCTGCCCAGTTCGGCGAGCTAGAAACTGCCCGTGAACCGGTAGCGCGATGCCGGGTGCCACAGCGCCGATACGGAGGCCACCTGGCCCTGCGATCGCGTGCTGCGGCGCAGCACCAGGCAGGGCTCGCCGGCGTCCATGCGCAGCATGTCCGCCACCTCGGCGCCGGGCATGCCGGCCTCGATGGAGAACTGCACGCCCTGCAGCGGCGCCACGCGCATCAGGTAGGCGTTGGGTGTCTGGCTGCCGAAGTCCTGGGCCAGGTAGTCCGGCGCGACCGCGGGGTTGACGTAGCGGTCCTCGACCTGGATGGGCACGTTGTTCTCGAAGTGCACCACCACGGAATGGAACAGGGTCTGGGCGGCGGACAGCTCGAATTGCCGCGCCAGGGCGGCGTCGGCGCGGCAGCGTTCGAGCTTCTGCAGCTCGCCGCGGTACGCATGGCCGCGCGCCGCGATCTCGTCGGCGATGTTGCGCAGCTGGACCAGGGTGGACTGGTACTTCTGCTGGGCCACGAAGGTGCCCGATCCCCGCACGCGCGTCAGCGTCCGTTCGTCGCTGAGCTCGCGCAGGGCGCGGTTGACCGTCATGCGGGCCACCTCGAACTGCTTGGCCAGGGCCGCTTCGCTGGGGATGGCATCGCCTTCCTGCCACGTGCCGCTCTGGATCTGCTGCAGCACATAGTCCTTGATGCGTTGGAACGTCGGCACGGCGGCCGGGGAGGATGTGCGAATGGGGCGATGCATAGGGTTTGTACGGATCAAAAAACCTGTATAGACGATTGACGGTGCCGCCAGTAAAACACAAAATTTGTATATACAACTAATGAGAAATTCATCGATAGTTGTATGTGCAAATAAACATCACCAAGGGAATGACGGAGCACCCATGCGCAGTGAGACAAGCACGCCGGTCTCGACCGGTCCCATCGAGAGAAGAACCATAGACATGGTCCCGGAGGATGAGCGCCACGGCTCGCCCTCCAGCCAGTTCACCCTCTGGTTCGGCGCCAACATGCAGATCACGGCCGTGGTCGACGGCGCCCTGGCCGTGGTCTTCGGCGCCGAGGCCATGGCGGCCATCGTCGGCCTGCTGATCGGCAACGTCCTCGGCGGCATCGTCATGGCCCTGCACTCGGCCCAGGGCCCGCGCCTGGGCCTGCCGCAGATGATTTCCAGCCGCGTGCAGTTCGGCGTCAAGGGCGCTGCCCTGCCGCTGCTGCTCGTGATCCTCATGTACCTGGGCTTCGCGGCCACGGGCACGGTGCTCTCGGGCCAGGCCATCAACCTGATGTTCGGGTTCAGCGCGCCGGCGGCGGGCATCGCCATCTTCGGCGCGCTGACCGCTCTGGTCGCCGTCGTGGGCTACAGGCTGATCCACACGGTGGGCCGCATTTCCACCGTGGTCGGCATCCTGGGCTTCGGCTACCTGGCCTGGCAGCTGTTCCATCAGTACGACGTGGCCAGCGCCTTCGGCCAGAAGCCCTTCACCTGGGCCAGCTTCCTGACGGCCATGGCCCTGTCGGCCGGCTGGCAGATGACCTTCGCGCCCTATGTGGCCGACTACTCGCGCTACCTGCCGAGCAAGACCTCCACCGCCGCCACCTTCTGGACCACCTTTGGTGGCAGCGTGATCAGCGCCCAGCTGGCCATGACCTTCGGCGCGCTGGTGGCCGCTCTGGGCGCCAACTTCATCAAGAACCAGGTCGGCTTCCTGGGCGAGCTGGCCGGCCCGCTGGCCGTGGTGATCTACCTGGTCATCGTGACCGGCAAGCTCACGGTGAACTGCCTCAACGCCTATGGCGGCGTCATGACCATGCTCACCACCGTGAGCGCCTTCAACGACAGGAAGCAGTTCTCTCCCGCCACCCGCCTCGCCTACATCCTGGGCTTCGTGCTGGTGACGGTGCTGGTGGCCCTGCTGGCCAGCTCCAACTTCCTGTCCACGTTCAAGAACTTCGTGCTGCTGCTGCTCACCGTGTTCGTGCCCTGGAGCGCCGTCAACCTCGTGGACTACTACCTGATCTCCAAGGAGAAGGTGGACATCCCCGCGCTCTACGACAGCAGGGGCCGCTACGGCGCCTACAACGGCGTGGCCCTGTTCAGCTACGTGCTGGGCATCGCCGTGCAGATCCCGTTCATCAACCAGGCCATGTACGAAGGCCCGCTGGCCAAGGCCATGGGCGGCGCCGACATTTCCTGGATCGTGAGCCTGGTCGTCACTGCGCTGGTGTACTACCCGCTGGCGGCGAGAACCATGAACGTTCCCAGGCAAATGATCTATCCGGTCACCGAGCCGGCCACCGGGGCGCCCGACACGGTGCCCGGCTATGACGGCAGCCTTGCCCACACCAGCCATGCCGGGTAAACCGGCCAGACCCTTTCCCCTCTCATTCATGAAGGACACGACCATGAACGCCAACGACGCCATCCTCAACGCCGCCCGGCAGGACCCCCGCCACGACGCAAGCCGCGTCATCCGCGCGCCGCGCGGCAGCGATCTGCATTGCAAGAACTGGCTCGCCGAGGCCGCCTACCGCATGATCCAGAACAACCTGGACCCCGACGTGGCCGAGAACCCCCAGGCCCTGGTGGTCTACGGCGGCATAGGCCGCGCCGCGCGCAACTGGGAATGCTTCGACGAAATCCTCGCGCAGCTCAAGAAGCTCGAGGCCGACGAGTCGCTGCTGATCCAGTCCGGCAAGCCCGTGGGCGTGTTCAAGACCCACCCCGACGCGCCGCGCGTGCTGCTGGCCAACTCCAACCTCGTGCCCAAGTGGGCCACCTGGGAGCACTTCAACGAGCTCGACCAGAAGGGCTTGTTCATGTACGGCCAGATGACGGCCGGCAGCTGGATCTACATCGGCAGCCAGGGCATCGTGCAGGGCACGTTCGAGACCTTCGTCGAGGCCGGCCGCCAGCATTACAGCAACGACCTGACCGGCAAGTGGATCCTCACGGCCGGCCTGGGCGGCATGGGCGGCGCCCAGCCGCTGGCGGCCACGCTGGCCGGCGCCTGCTCGCTGACCATCGAGTGCAAGCAGAGCAGCATCGATTTCCGCCTGCGCACGCGCTACGTGGACAAGCAGGCCAGGGACATCGACGACGCGCTGGCGCTCATCAAGCACCACACCGGAAGGGGGGAGGCCGTCTCCATCGCGCTGCTGGGCAACGCGGCCGAGGTCCTGCCCGAACTGGTCAAGCGCGCCAAGGCGGGCGGCTCCCGACCCGACATCGTGACCGACCAGACGTCGGCCCACGACCTGGTCAACGGCTACCTGCCCGCGGGCTGGACCGTGGAGCAGTGGAACGCCGCCGCGGCCGACCCCGGCCAGCACCCCACGCTCAGGAAGGCGGCGGCCCAGAGCTGCGCCGTGCACGTGCAGGCCATGCTGGACTTCCAGGCCATGGGCATCCCCACGGTGGACTACGGCAACAACATCCGCCAGGTGGCCTTCGACGAGGGCGTGAAGAGCGCCTTCGACTTCCCCGGCTTCGTGCCCGCCTACATCCGCCCGCTGTTCTGCGAGGGCAAGGGGCCGTTCCGCTGGGTGGCGCTGTCGGGCGACCCGGAGGACATCTACAAGACCGACGCCAAGATCAAGGAGCTGTTCCCCGAGAACAGGCACACGCACCGCTGGCTCGACATGGCGCGCGAGCGCATCAGCTTCCAGGGCCTGCCCGCGCGCATCTGCTGGCTGGGCCTGGGCGAGCGCCACAAGGCGGCGCTGGCCTTCAATGAAATGGTCAGGAACGGCGAGCTCAAGGCCCCCATCGTGATCGGCCGCGACCACCTGGACTGCGGCAGCGTGGCCAGCCCCAACCGCGAGACCGAGGCCATGAAGGACGGCACCGACGCCGTCTCCGACTGGCCGCTGCTCAACGCGCTGCTCAACACCGCGGGCGGCGCCACCTGGGTCAGCCTGCACCACGGCGGCGGCGTGGGCATGGGCTACTCGCAGCACGCGGGCGTGGTCATCGTGGCCGACGGCACCGACGCGGCCGCGCAGCGCCTCTCGCGCGTGCTCTGGAACGACCCGGCCACGGGCGTGATGCGCCATGCCGACGCGGGCTACGAGAGCGCCGTGGCCTGCGCCAAGCGCAGCGGCCTGAACCTGCCGATGGTGCGTTGAGGAAAGGGGAGGGAAGGGAAAAGGGAATCCCACGGAACGTCAAAAAAAGGGACCTTCATTCCCAATTTTTGGGAATGAGGGGCTGTGAATGGCAACGGCTTGCTTTGATACTGCCGCCATGTCCAAGAGCGCTTCGTCCGCCGCCGTCCCCACCGCAGACCGTGTGCTGCAGGTGCTGGCCGTGCTGGCCCGGCAGGGCAAGACCCTGTCGGCCGCGGAGCTCATGGAGCACACGGGCCTGGCGCGCAGCACGCTGTACCGCCAGCTCGCGCGGCTCAAGCGCTGGGGCTTCGTGCTCGAAAGCGATGGCCACTACGCGCCCGGGCCGCTGAGCCTGCAGCTCGCGCTGGGGTTCGACCTGGCCTCACACCTGGTGCGGCTGGCGCGCCCCGGCATGCTGGAGCTGGCGCAGCAGTCGCAGGAAAGCGTGGGCCTGATCGTGGCCGTGAACGACCAGGCGATCTGCCTGGACATGGTGGAGAGCCAGCAGTCGCTGCGCTGCTCGTTCGAGAAGGGGCGCAGCGTGCCCCTGCGCGCGGGCGCCTCGGCCAAGTGCGTGCTGGCCCATCTGCCCGAGGCCGCGCGCGCGGCCGTGCTCGACGGCCTGTGGGGCCCGGGCACGCCCGAGCGCCAGGCCGCGCAGGACGAGCTCGACGCCATCCGCCAGGCGGGCTTCGCCGTGAGCGCGGGCGCGGTGGACCCCGGCGTGTGGGGCTGCAGCGTGCCGCTGTTCGGCGCCTCGCGCCAGGCCGTGGGCGCCATCACGCTGATGGCGCCGATCCTGCGCTCCCAGGGCCACGAGGAGGCGCTGATCCGCATGACGGTCGTGGCCGCCGCGCGCATATCGCGCCAGCTGGTCTTGCACTGATTTCCCTTTTCCCTACCCCTAGAACCTCAACCGGAGACTTTCCATGATGACTATCCGCCGCAACCTTCTTCTCGCCGGCATGGCCGCGCTGGCGCTGGGCGCCGCAGGCGCGCACGCCCAGGACAACGTGCTGCGCGTGGGCACCGACGCCACGTTCCCGCCCATGGAGTTCGTCGAGAACGGCAAGCGCACGGGCTTCGACATCGAGCTGGTGGAAGCCATCGCCAAGGCCATGGGCAAACAGGTCGAGTGGGTGGACATCGATTTCAAGGGCCTGATTCCGGGCCTGATCTCCAGGCGCTTCGACATGGCCGTGTCGGCCATCTACATCACCGACGAGCGCAGGAAGGTGGTGGACTTCACCGAGCCCTACTACGCGGGCGGCCTCGTGGCCATGGTGAAGGAGGGCAACACCTCGATCAGGAAACTGTCCGACCTCGACGGCAAGAGGGTCAGCGTGCAGGTGGGCACCAAGTCGGTGGGTTTCCTCACGCAGAACTACCCCAAGGTGCAGCGCATCGAGGTCGAGAAGAACCAGGAGATGTTCAACCTCGTGGACATCGGCCGCGCCGACGCCGCCGTGACGGGCAAGCCCGCGGCCTACCAGTACGTGCGCACGCGCCCCGGCCTGCGCGTGCTCGAGGAGCAGCTCACCACCGAGGAATACGGCATGGCCCTGCGCAAGGACACGCCCGAGCTCACCAAGGCCGTGAACGCCGCCATCGCCAGGCTCAAGGCCGACGGCACCTATGCCGCCATCGTGAAGAAGTGGTTCAGCACCGGCGCCGCGGCCAAGTGATGAGGGGTTGAGCGATGGAACTCGATTTTTCCCCCGTCTGGGCCGGATGGCTCCAGCTGCTGCAGGGTGCGGTGGTGACGGTGCAGGTCACCGCGGCCTCGCTGCTGCTGGGCTGCGTCATGGGCCTGCTGGTCGGCATCGGCCGGCTCAACCCCAGGAACCGCATCGTCTACGGCCTGTGCACGGCCTACGTGGCGGCCATCCGCGGCACGCCGCTGCTGGTGCAGCTGTTCCTGCTGTTCTTCGGCCTGCCGCAGCTGGGCGTGCTGCTGCCGGCCTTCGTGTGCGGCGTGATCGGCCTGGGCATCTACTCGGGCGCCTACGTGTCGGAGATCGTGCGCGGAGCGATCCAGTCCATCGACAGGGGCCAGATGGAGGCCGCGCGCTCCATCGGCCTGTCGTCGGGCCAGGCCATGCGCAGCGTGGTGCTGCCTCAGGCCGTGGTGCGCATGATCCCGCCGCTGGGCAACGAGTTCATCGCGCTCATCAAGAACTCGGCCCTGGTGTCGCTGCTCACCATCCACGACCTCATGCACGAGGGCCAGAAGATCATCAGCGTGTCCTACCGTTCGCTGGAGGTGTACCTGGCCATCGCGGTCGTGTACTTCGTCCTCACGGGCGCCACCACGCTGGTGCTGCGCCACATGGAGCTGCGCCTGCGCGCGGGGGGGATGGTGCAATGACGATGCAGGCCGGTTCCCAGGGCGCCGAGCCCATCGTGCGCATCCGCGGCCTGCGCAAGGCCTACGGCGACCATGTCGTGCTCAGCGGCATCGACTTCGACGTGCAGCCCTCGCAGGTGGTGGTCGTGATCGGCCCCAGCGGCTCGGGCAAGAGCACCTTCCTGCGCTGCTGCAACGGCCTGGAGCAGCCGCAGGGCGGGCGCATCGACATCTGCGGGCGCACGCTCGTCGATGACGGCCGGATGCTGCCCGACAGCGACCTCAACGCGCTGCGCGAGGAGGTCGGCATGGTGTTCCAGTCGTTCAACCTGTTCCCGCACCTGTCGGTGATCGACAACGTCACGCTGGGCCCGCGCAAGCTGCACAAGCTGCCGCGCGCCGAGGCGGAGGCCGAGGCGCGCGTGCTGCTCGAAAAGGTGGGCCTGGCCCACAAGGCCGAGGCCATGCCCGCGAGCCTCTCGGGCGGCCAGAAGCAGCGCGTGGCCATCGCCCGCGCCCTGGCCATGAAGCCGCGCGTGATGCTGTTCGACGAGCCCACCTCGGCGCTGGACCCCGAACTCGTGGGCGAGGTGCTGCAGGTCATGAAGGTGCTCGCGCGCGAGGGCATGACCATGATGGTCGTGACCCACGAGATGGACTTTGCGCGCGAGGTGGGCGACGTGGTCGTCGTCATGGACGGCGGCGGCATCATCGAATCGGGCCCGCCCGCCACCATCTTCACCAACCCCGGCCAGGAGCGCACGCGCTCGTTCCTGCAGGCCGTGCTCACGCGCGCGTGACCAGCATGCAACGCTTCGACCTCGCGGCCGTGCCGCCCACTCCCTGGAAGAACGGCGGCGGCCACACGCGCGAGCTGGCCTGCTGGCCGCCCGGCGCGGGCATGGAGGGCTTCGAGTGGCGCGTGAGCGTGGCCACCATCGCGGCGCCGGGGCCGTTCTCGGCCTTCGCGGGCGTTGACCGGCAGATCATGCTGCTCGATGGCGACGGCGTGCACCTGAGCGCGCCGGGCGCCGGCCTGGACCACCGGCTGGACCGGCGCTGGCGGCCGTTCGCCTTCCCGGGCGACGTGGCCGTGGGCTGCCGCCTGCTCGGCGGCAGCTCCACCGACTTCAACCTCATGCTGCGCCGCGGCCGCTGGCGCGGCAGCGTCGAGGTGGCGCGCGATGCGCGCGTGCCCGGCAGCACGCCCGCGGGCCTGTGCATGGTGCTCGCGGGCCGCTGGAGCCTGGGCGGCGACGTGCTGGAGCCGGGCCAGGGCCTCTGGTGGAGCGCCGCCGGGGCCGGCCCCGCGCTCGCGCCGCACGCGCGGCAGGGCGGCGAGGCGCCCGTGCTCGCCTGGGTGGGGCTCATGCCTTGTTTTCAAGAGAAAAACGCCTCCAGCGCTTGATGGACAAGCGCTGCAAGCTACCGTTTGCATAGCGAGAGAACCAACCATGGACGATACCGATCCCTTCACCGCGCCCAGCGCCGACGGCGTCTGGGAGGGCCTGCGCCTTGCCCCCGGCCTGGCCCGCGCCGACATGGCCGTGGGCACCGATGAGCGCGCCAGCCTGGTCGTGCAGGGCGGGGTGCTGCGCTGGGTGGGCCCGTCCGCGGCCCTGCCCGCAGGCTACGCGCGGCTGGCGCGCCGCGACGGCGGCGGCCTGCTGGCCACGCCCGGGCTGGTGGACTGCCACACCCACCTGGTCTACGGCGGCCAGCGCGCCAACGAATTCGCCATGCGGCTGGCCGGC
This sequence comes from Alicycliphilus sp. T452, assembly GCF_054512775.1. Lineage (NCBI taxonomy): Bacteria > Pseudomonadati > Pseudomonadota > Betaproteobacteria > Burkholderiales > Comamonadaceae > Alicycliphilus > Alicycliphilus sp. T452. The sequence continues at coordinate 25,442 of NZ_JBTNEH010000021.1, read as the reverse complement.
GCCAGCTACGAAGAGGTGGCCAGGGCCGGCGGCGGCATCGTCTCCAGCGTGCGCGCCACGCGCGAGGCGAGCGAGGATGAGCTGTTCGCGCTCGCGCTGCCGCGCCTGTCGGCGCTGCTGGCCGAGGGCGTGTGCGCCATCGAGATCAAGTCGGGCTACGGCTTGGCCCTGGAACACGAGCGCAAGCAGCTGCGCGTGGCGCGCCGCCTGGGCGAGGCGCTGGGCGTGACGGTGCGCACCACCTTCCTCGGCGCGCACGCGCTGTCGCCCGAGTACGCCGGCCGCAGCCAGGACTACACCGACGCGGTCTGCAACGAGATGCTGCCCGCGCTCGCCGCCGAGGGGCTGGTCGACGCGGTGGACGCGTTCTGCGAGCGCATCGCGTTCACGCTGGCCGAGACGCGGCAGGTCTTCCAGGCCGCGCAAAGGCTGGGCATCCCGGTCAAGCTGCATGCGGGCCAGCTCTCCGACATGGGCGGCGCGCAGCTCGCGGCGCGCCACGGCGCGCTCTCGTGCGACCACATCGAGCATCTCTCGCAGGAGGGCATAGACGCGATGAAGGCCGCCGGCACCGTGGCCGTGCTGCTGCCCGGCGCCTACTACACGCTGCGCGACACGCACCTGCCGCCCATCGCGCAGCTGCGCGCCGCGGGCGTGCCCATGGCCGTCTCGACTGACCACAACCCCGGCACCTCGCCCGCGCTGAGCCTGCTGCTCATGGCCAACATGGCCTGCACGCTGTTCCGCCTCACGGTGCCCGAGGCGCTCGCGGGCATCACCACGCACGCGGCGCGCGCGCTGGGCCTCTCGGACACGCACGGCCTCATCGCGGCGGGGCGGCCCGCCAACTTCGTGCTGTGGTCCGTGGGCGAGGCGGCGGAGCTGGCCTACTGGCTCGGCCACAACCCGGCGCGCACCATCGTGCGCCAGGGCCGCATCGTGAAAGGCACGTGAACCCATGGACAAGACCCACACCTCAGCGCGGCCCGAAGCGCCGCACCTGCCCGCCCGCGACGCGGCGGGCGCCCTGTTCACCGAACATGCCTTGCTGCCCGGCGGCTGGGCCCGTGACGTGCTACTGCGCTGGGACGCGGGCGGGCGCCTTGTCTGCGCCGCCCCCGGCAGCGACGCGGGCGACGCGCCCCGTGCGCCCGGCCCCGTGGTCCCCGGCATGCCCAACCTGCATTCGCACGCCTTCCAGCGCGCGTTCGCGGGCCTGACCGAGTACCGCGCCCAGGCGCAGGACAGCTTCTGGAGCTGGCGCGACCTTATGTACCGCTTCGCCGCCCGGATCTCGCCCGAGTCGCTCCAGGCCATTGCCACCTGGCTGTACGTGGAGATGCTGGAGGCGGGCTACACCTCGGTGTGCGAGTTCCACTACGTGCACCACGACCAGGGCGGCCGGCCCTATGCCGACGACGCCACGCTGTCGCTGGCGCTGCTGCGCGCGGCGCGGGCGGCCGGCATCGGCATCACGCTGCTGCCCGTGCTCTACCAGGCCAGCGGCTTCGGCGGCCGGCCGCCGCGCGCCGACCAGGCGCGCTTCATCCGCAGCACCGACAACATGCTCTCTTTATTGGAGCGTCTTGCGCCCGCCACCAGGGCGCAAGAGGCCGTTCTGGGCCTTGCGCCGCATTCGCTGCGCGCCGTGCCGCCCGACAGCCTGCGCGCGGCCGTGCAGGGGCTTACGGCGCTGGACGCGCGCGCGCCCATCCACATCCACGTCGCCGAGCAGCGGCAGGAGGTGGATGACTGCGTGGCCTGGAGTGGGCAGCGCCCGGTGCAGTGGCTGCTGGACCATGCGAGCGTCGATGCGCGCTGGTGCCTGGTGCACGCCACGCACATGACGCCCGAGGAATACGCCGCCGCCGCGCGCACGGGCGCCGTGGCCGGCATCTGCCCCACGACCGAGGCCAACCTGGGCGACGGCATCTTCGACATGCCGCTGTGGCTGCAGCATGGCGGCCGCTGGGGCGTGGGCTCGGACAGCCATGCCTGCGTGAACGTGGCCGAGGAGCTGCTGATGCTCGAATACAGCCAGCGCCTGTCGCTGCGCCAGCGCAACGTGCTGGCCAGCAGCGGGCAGCCGCAGGTCGGCACGGCCCTGTGGCTCGCGGCCGTGCAGGGCGGGGCGCAGGCGGCGGGCCGCGCCGTGGCCGGGATCGCCGTGGGCCAGCAGGCCGACTTCGCCGTGCTCGACCCCCGGCACGTGGCGCTGGCCGGGCTGCCGGCCGAGGCCATGCTCTCGGCCCATGTCTTCGCAAGCAGCCGCGGCACGGCCCTGCACGGCGTCTGGACCGGCGGCGTGCAGCGCGTGGCCGCCGGGCGCCACGCGCTGCACGAGCGCGCCGCGCAGGAATTCGTCGCCGCACGCGCGGCCATCATCGCCGCTTGAATACAGGAACACTTCACGAGGCCCACACCATGCCCGACACCACCCACCCGCTCTTCACCTTCCACCAGGGAACGGCGCCGCTGTTCATCTCCATGCCCCACGTGGGCACCTACCTGCCGCCGGCCATCGCCGCGCGCCTGACGCCCGAGGCGCGCCAGGTGCCCGACACCGACTGGCACCTGGAGCGCCTCTACGGCTTTGCCAGGGAGCTGGGCGCCTCCATCCTCGTGCCCACGCATTCGCGCTACGTGGTCGACCTGAACCGCCCGCCCGATGGCGCCAGCCTCTACCCCGGCCAGAGCGTGACGGGCCTGTGCCCCGTGGACACGTTCGACGACACGCCCCTGTACGCCGACCCCGCCGACGCGCCCGGCGAGGCCGAGGTGGCCGCGCGCCGCACCGCCTACTGGGAGCCCTACCACGCGCAGCTGCGCGCCGAGCTGGAGCGCATGCGCGCCGAGCACGGCGTGGCCGTGCTGTGGGACGCGCACTCCATCCGCTCGGTGCTGCCGCGCTTCTTCGAGGGCAGGCTCACCGACCTGAACCTGGGCACGGGCAAGGGCACGAGCTGCGACCCGGCGCTGGCCGAGGAGTTGCTCGGCATCGCCAAGGCCGCCACGGGCTATAGCGCAGTGCTCAACGGCCGCTTCACGGGCGGCTACATCACGCGCCACTACGGCGAGCCCGCGCGCAACATCCACGCCGTGCAGCTGGAGATGACGCAGTGCAGCTACATGCAGGAGGCGCTGCCTTTCGACTACCTGCCCGAGGTGGCGGCGCGCGTGCAGCCGCACCTCCGGCGCATGGTCGAGGCGGCGCTGGCGTTCGCCCTGTCGCGGCGGGGCGGCTAGACGTCTGGCAGCGCGGCGCAGCACTGCGCCGGCAGCTGCAGCCAGCGCCCGGCTGCGGCCTGCAGCGCGCCGAGCTGGCCGGTGGTGTAGAGCCTGATGCCGCCCGGCGGCGCGCCGGAGCGCTCGTGCGCCAGCGCGCCGGCCTGGGCCAGGATGCGGCGCGTCTGGCGCGCCACGGCGGCGCCGGTGTCCAGGATCTGCACGTCCGGCCCGACCAGGGCGCGCAGCGCGTCCTTGGCGAACACGTAGTGCGTGCAGCCCAGCACCAGCGTGTCGATGTCGCCGGTCTTCAAGCCAAACTGGCCTAGAGCGCCCGTGTACCGGGCGCAGAGTGCTCTTATTTTTTCTGCCGACCCGGCGGCCGGCAGCGGCTCCTCGGTGCTCTGCTCTATGGCCCGGGCCAGGCCGTCGCAGGCCTGCACCGCGAACCGCGTCTGCGCCGAATGCGCCTGCAGCAGCCTTTGGAACCGCGCGCTGTCCACCGTGCCGCGCGTGGCCAGCACGCCCACGTGGTGCGTCTGGCTGCGCGCGGCCGCGGGCTTGAGCGCGGGCTCCACCCCTATGGCCGGCAGATCGGGCAGGGTGGCGCGCAGCTGCTCCACGGCGGCGGCCGTGGCCGTGTTGCAGGCCACCACCAGGGCCTTGATGCCGTGCCGCGCGCGCAGCCAGCGCGCGATGGCCAGCGTGCGCTGCTGCACGAAGGCCTCGCCCTTGGCGTCGCCATAGGGCGCGTTGCCGCTGTCGGCAAGGTAGACGAAGTCTTCGTGCGGCAGCTCGTGGCGCAGGGCCTGCAGCACGCTCAGGCCGCCTATGCCGCTGTCGAACACGCCTATGGGCCGGGCGGCAAGGGGTTCAGTCATGGAATGCGTGGCGGAAGAAATGGAGGCGAAGGGCGTCACTCTACGGCAGTGGCCTGGGCGCCGCCGCGGCGGAATACCAGCAGCCGGTTGTTGGCCGGCATGGCGTGGTCGCGCTCCAGCGCCAGACCGTGCCGCGCGGCCAGCGCCGCGATGTCCTCGAAGTGGCGTATGCCGCTCGCCGGGTCGCGCGCGCGCAGCCAGGCGTCGAAGGCGCGGTTGCTGTCGCTGGTGAAGCCGCCGCCGTAGTTGAAGGGGCCGTACACCGCCAGCACGCCGCCCGGAGGCAGGTGGGCGCCGGCCAGCGCGAACAGGCGCTGCACCAGCGGCCAGGCCACGATGTGCGTGGTGTTGCTGGTGAACACGGCGTCGAACGCGCCAGGGGGCCAGTCGCCGCCCTGCAGGTCCAGCAGCAGGGGCGGGCGCAGGTTGGGCGCCGGGTGCAGGGCGTGCCAGGCGCGTATGCCGGCGTGGTTCTCGGCCAGATCGCTGGTCTGCCAGACGAGGTGCGGCAGGCGCGGCGCGAAATGCACACCGTGCTGGCCCGTGCCCGAGCCGATCTCCAGCACGTGGCGGCGGTCGGCAAAGGCCTGCACGAGCACGGCCAGGATGGGGGCCTTGTTGTTTTCGCAGGCCTGGGAGAAGGGCAGGCCGGGAGGCTGGATGGCGGTCATGAGGGCTGGAGCATGCACCGCCCGATTATTTCAGCTATCCATTCCGCGTACGCGGCACCCGCGACGCATGAAACTGGCGCACCCCAAGCCAGGGCCGCCGTGCAAGGGCCGCCCCGCCGCACGGGCGGCGTCCCCCTTCCCACGCGTAGCGTGAGAGAAGGGGGAAGCGACGAAGTCGCTCAGGGGGTTGTCGTTTTATCTCAGTACGCGGCGCTGGGCGGGATGGCGCCGGCGGCGGGCTGGCCGTGTATTTCGGCGCGCCGCTTGCGCGCCGCCTGGGTGAACAGCAGCACGTCCACACCCACGGCCACGAAGGTGCAGCCCAGGTCGAGGTAGCGCCGCGCCAGCGCCGGGTCCGAGGTGAGCGTGCCCGCGGCCTTGCCGCTGGCGACGATGGTCCGCATCGCGCCCTCGATGGCGGCCTGCACCTCGGGGTGGCCCGGGTTGCCCCGGTGGCCCATGGACGCGGCCAGGTCCGCCGGGCCGATGAACACGCCGTGCACGCCGTCCACGGCGCAGATGGCCTCCAGGTTCCTGAGCGCCGTGGCGGTCTCGGCCTGCACCAGCAGGCAGACCTCGTCGTCGGCCACGGCCAGGTAGTCGGCGCGGCTGCTCCACTGCGACGCGCGCCCCGTGGCGCTGCCCACGCCGCGCACGCCCCTGGGCGGGTACTGCGTGGCGGCCACGATGGCGCGGGCCTGTTCCGGCGTATCGACCATGGGCACGAGCAGCGACCTGGCGCCTATGTCCAGCATCTGCTTGATGAGGGCGGTGCTGCCTTCCACCACGCGCACCACGGGCTGGCCGGGGTAGGGCGCCACGGCCTGCAGCGCGGCCAGGGTGCTGCGCAGGTCGTTGGGCGCGTGTTCGCCGTCGATCAGCAGCCAGTCGTAGCCGGTGGTGGCGGCGGCCTCGGCGAGGTAGGGGTCGGCCATGGAGAGCCACAGGCCGATCTGCGCCTGTCCGTTGGCAAGCGCGGTCTTGAAGGGGTTGTGTGCGGGCATGGCTTTTCAGTCGAGTTGGCCTTGGCAGACGTACTTGGTGTGCAGGTAGTCGTCGAGCCCGTGCGTCGATCCCTCGCGCCCGTAGCCCGATTCCTTCACGCCGCCGAAGGGCGCGGCCTCGGCCGAGATGGCGCCCTCGTTGATGCCGACGATGCCCGATTCGAGCGCGTCGGCCACGCGCCAGATGCGGCGCACGTCCTGGCTGTAGAAGTAGGCGGCCAGGCCGAAGGGCGTGTCGTTGGCGGCCTGGACCACCCCGGCCTCGTCGTCGAACACGGTGAGCGGCGCGACGGGGCCGAAGGTCTCCTCGCAGGCGCAGGCCATCGCGGGGTTGGCGCCGGTGAGCACGGTGGGGGCGTAGTAGGTGGGGCCAAGCCCGGGCAGGCGCTTGCCGCCGGTGAGCACCCTGGCGCCCCTGGCGACGGCGTCCTGCACGTGGCGCTCGATCTTCTCCACCGCGCGGCCGTTGATCATGGGGCCGATCTGCGAGGCCGGGTCGCTCGCGGGGCCGACCTTCAGCGCGCCCACGCGCGCGGCGAGCTTCTGCGCGAACGCGTCGAACACGGCGCGGTGCACGAGCACGCGGTTGGGGCACACGCAGGTCTGGCCGCCGTTCCTGAACTTGGCGGCCATGAAGCCTTCGACGGCGGCGTCCACGTCGGCATCGTCGAACACGATGAAGGGCGCGTTGCCGCCGAGTTCGAGCGAGAGTTTCTTCAGCGTGTCGGCGCCGCGGCGCGCGAGGTGCTTGCCCACGGGCGTGGAGCCCGTGAAGGTGATCTTGCGCACGCGCGCATCGTCGAGCCACACGTCCACCACCTCGGGCGTCTTCTCGCGCGAGGCGGTCACGATGTTGAGCACGCCGGCGGGCACGCCCGCCTCCTGCGCCAGCAGCACCAGCGCCAGGGAGGTGAGCGGCGTGTCCTCGGCGGGCTTGCAGACCACGGTGCAGCCGGCCGCGAGCGCGGGTGCGATCTTGCGCGCGATCATCGCGGCGGGGAAGTTCCACGGCGTGATGGCGGCCACCACGCCCACGGGCTCGCGCAGCGCGAACATGCGCCGGCCCGGCACGGGCGCGGGGATGACCTCGCCGTTCATGCGCGTGGCCTCTTCGCCGAACCATTCGATGTAGCTGGCGGCGTAGGCCACCTCGCCCTTGCCCTCGGCCAGGGGCTTGCCCTGTTCGCGGGAGATGAGCTTGCCCAGGTCGTCCTGGTGCGCCATCACGAGGTCGTGCCAGCGCTTGATGATGGCCGCGCGCTGCTTGGCCGGCACCTTGCGCCACGCGGGGAAGGCGGCGTGCGCGGCGTCGAGCGCGGCGCGGGCCTCGGCCGCGCCGCTGTCGGGAACGTCGGTGATGGTGCTGCCCGTGGCCGGGTCGGTGACGGCCAGGCGCGCGGCGGGCGTGCCGGTCCAGGCGCCGGCGATGAAGTTGGCGCTGCGGATCAGGTCGGGGCGGGAGAGAGTCAGTGGCATGGCTTTGAATGAAATATGCCGCCAGGGCTTGCCGGGAAAGCGCTGGCAGCTATGGTTTCAGGAGTTTCAGCTGACGATGCCCAGGTGCCAGGGCACGAACTCATTGTCGCCCAGGCCCAGCAGTTCGCTCTTGGTGGGCTCGCCGCTCGCGTGGCGCAGGATCTGCGCGAAGATGCGCTCGCCCATCTCGGGCACGGTGCATTCGCCATCGACGATCAGGCCGCAGTTGATGTCCATGTCCTCCTGCAGGCGCAGGTACATGGGCGTGTTGGTGGCCAGCTTGACCGTGGGCGCGGGCTTGCTGCCGAACATGGAGCCGCGCCCGGTGGTGAAGCAGATCATGTTGGCGCCGCTGGCGATCTGGCCCGTGGCGGCCACGGGGTCGTAGCCGGGCGAGTCCATGAAGACGAAGCCGCTTTGCGTGATGGGCTCGGCGTATTCGTACACGGCCTGCAGCGGCGTGGTGCCGCCCTTCATGGCGCTGCCCAGCGATTTCTCGAAGATGTTGGCCAGCCCCCCGGCCTGGTTGCCGTGGCCCACCACGCCGTTGAACTGGGCGTTCTGGCCCGCGGCGTACTTCTCCCACCAGGCCAGGCGGTCGAGCAGCTTCTGGCCCACCTCGGGGCTGACGGCGCGGCGGGTGAGCATGAACTCCACGCCGTGGATCTCGGGCGTCTCGCTCAGGATGGCCGTGCCGCCGTGGCGCACCAGGATGTCCATGGCCGCGCCCAGGGCCGGGTTGGCGGTGATGCCCGAGAAGCCGTCGGAGCCGCCGCACTCCAGCCCGATCTTGAGGTGGCTGGCACTCACCGCCTGGCGCCGCGCCTGGTTGGCGACGGGCAGCATCTCCTCGATGGCCGCGATGCCCGCCGCGATGGTGGCGCGCGTGCCGCCCATGTCCTGCATCACGAAGGTGCGCAGCAGCTGCCCCGGCTGCAGGCCCTGCGACTGCACCAGGGCGTCGACCTGGTTGCGCTCGCAGCCCAGGCCCACGATGAGCGCGCCCGCCAGGTTGGGGTGGCGCGCATAGCCCGCCAGCGTACGGCGCAGCACGTCGAAATGCTCGCTGGGCGAGGACATGCCGCAGCCGCTCGTCTGCGCGAAGGCCACGACGCCGTCCACGTTGGGATAGGCCGCGAGCCGCTTGGGCGTGAAGTGCGCGGCGATGTGCCGGATCGCCGTGGCCGAGCAGTTCACCGACGACAGGATGCCGATGAAGTTGCGCGTGCCCACGCGGCCGTCGGCGCGCACGAAGCCCTGGAACGTGGCGCGCCGGTCCTCGGGCACGTATTGCACGGGCCGCACGTCCGCGCCGAAGGCCGGGTCGCGGTAGTAGTCCACGATCATCAGGTTGTGGCTGTGCACGTAGTCGCCCGGCTCCAGGTCGCGCGTGGCCACGCCGATCACGGTGTCGTACTTCCTCACCTGCTCGCCCTCGGCGATGCGGCGCGCGGCGATCTTGTGCCCCGCGGGCACCTGGGCGCGTGCGCGCACGCCCAGCTCGGGAATCTCCTGGCCCAGCGCCAGCGCCGTCTTGGCGACGAACACGTTGTCGTTGGGGTGCAGGTGCAGCAGCGGGCCGGTGCTCATGCTCAGCCCTTCATCAGCTCGCGCAGCTTGAGCTTGTCGATCAGCACGGTCTCCTTCTGGTAGACCGCGTTCACGTATTTCTCGTAGTCGGGGCCGTCCAGGTACATGACCGGGGCATCGATCCTGTCCGTCACGGCCTTGAACTCGGGGCTGGCCACGGCCTGCCTGAAGGCGTCGCGCAGTTTGGCGAGGATGGCCGGGTCCATGCCCTTGGGCGCGCCTATGCCGTTGGGCGCGTCCACCACCACGTTGTAGCCCAGCTCCTTGAGCGTGGGCACGTCCTTGAAGCGCGGCGTGCGCTGCTCGCCCCAGGTGGCCAGCAGGCGCAGCTTGCCGGCCTCGACGTGCGGCGCCCACGAGCTGGAGTCGGCCAGCGCGTCCACGTGGCCGCCCAGCACGCCCTGCAGCGCCTCGGCGCCGCCCTTGTAGGGCACGTGGTTGAACTGGACGCCCGCGGCCATGGCGAACTCCTCCATGCCCACGTGCGTGGCGCCGCCCACGCCCGCGTGGGCGTAGGTCACCTGGCCCGGCCTCGCCTTGGCGGCGGCCACGAGCTCCTGCAGCGTCTTGTAGGGCGAGCCGGCCGGCACCGCGATGCCGAAGGTCTGGCCCGAGGTGCGCGCGATGTAGGTGAAATCCTTGCGCGGGTCGGCCGCCAGCGTGCCGACCTGGGAGAAGCGCGTGACCGAGATCGGGATCTGCCCGATGGTGTAGCCGTCGGCCTTGGCCGATGCCAGCGCCTTCGCGCCGATCATGCCCGAGGCGCCCGCGCGGTTCTCCACCGCGATCGCCTGGCCCAGTACGCGCGCGGCCACGGTGCACAGTGCGCGCATCGACTGGTCGGCCGTGCCGCCCGCGGGCCAGGGGCAGATGAAGGTGATGGGGCGCGCGGGCCATTCCTGCGCGAACAGGCGGGTGGAGCCGGTGGCGAGGGCGGCGGCGCCGAGCGCGCCGAAGATGAACTGGCGGCGTTCACTGCGTGGGGTCTGCATGCGTGTCTCCTGTCGTGGGGTTGTTGCCAGTCCGCCATTGTTGGATCCTGCTGCATAACAATCCAATGAAAATACGGACTTGCTTCATTGCCTGCGGGTTATGAAGCCCCTGCGACGAAAGGCCCGGCGATGGCACAGATAGACCGCGTACTGCGCAGCAACCTCAAGCTGCGCCACCTGCAGATGCTGGTGGCGCTGGACCAGTTCCGCCACCTGGGGCGGGCGGCGGAATTCCTGTCGGTCACGCAGCCGGCCGTCTCCAAGACGCTGGCCGAGATCGAGTCCATGTTCGGCCTGCCGCTGTTCGAGCGCTCCACGCGCGGCACCGAGCCCACGGCCGCGGGCGCGAGCGTGGTGCGCTTCGCGCGCTCGGTGCTGGCCGGCTACGACCGCACGCGCGACGAGATCGCCGCCGAGGCCAGCGGCGCCAGCGGGCGCACCAGCGTGGGCGCCATGGTGTCGGCCACGCCCGTGCTGCTGGCGCAGGCCGTGCAGCGGCTCAAGGCGCGCTCGCACCGCACCACGGTGCTCATCGAGGAGGGCGACCTCGCGCGCCTTCTGCCCAAGCTGCGCCTGGGCGAGCTCGACCTGTTCGTGGGCCGCCTGGAGCCCGGCTACGCCTCGCCCGACCTGGAGACCGAGCCGCTCTACGAGGACCCCATGGTGGCCGTGGCGCAGCCCGGCCACGCGCTCGCGCGCAGGCGCGCCGTGCAGTGGGCCGACCTGGCCGGGCAGCCCTGCGTGATGCCCCCGCCCTGGGCCTCGCTGCGCGTGAAGCTGGAGCAGCAGTTCTTCGCCCACGGCCTGCACCCGCCGGCGGACATCGTCGAATCGGCCTCGTTCCTGTCGCAGATCACCTTCCTGCACCAGCGCGGCGCCGTGGCCTTCATGGCGCGCACGGTGGCGCGGCATTTCGCGCAGCAGGGCATGCTGGCGGTGCTGAGGCTGCCCGTGCAGGTCGCGCTCCCGCCCGTGGGGCTGATCACGCTGCGCGGGCAGCGGGTGACGCCGGTGACGGGGTTGCTGGTGGAGTGTTTGAGGGAGGCGGCACCTTAAGTCCTAGCCGGGCTGCAGAGGCCCCACCAGCTCCGCCACGCCGGCCCATGGTTCGCTGGCGAAGGACCGGACCAGATGCTCGATCAGGGCCTGCACGCGCGCAGGGCGGGCGCGGCCCGGCGGGGTCAGGATATGCAGTGCGATGGGCTCCACCTGCCAGTCTTCCATCACCGCTTCCAGTGTGCCTGCCTGTAGTTCCTGCCAAACCAGGAAGGTAGGCTGCAGCGCCACGCCGAGTCCTGCCAGCAGCGCGGGGGTCAATGCGTCGGCATTGTTGGCCTGCATCTGCACCGCCATCGACTGGGTGAACTCGCCGTGCTGCGCATGCTTGAAACGCCAATGGGTGCCGCTGTTCTGGTAGCTGTACTGCAGCGCCTTGTGGTGGGCCAGGTCGCTGGGGTGGCGCGGCCGGCCGTGGCGCTCGAAGTAGGCTGGCGAGCCCACGAGCACGATCCGCACCTTGCACAACTGGCGCGCCAGCAGGCTGGAATCCACCAGGTTGGCGATGCGCAGGGTCAGGTCGAAGCGGTCGCCCACCAGATCCACCTGCTTGTCGTTGAAATGCACGTCCAGCTCCACGTCGGGATGGGCCTGCAGAAAGCCGGGCAGCGCCGGCGCCAGCCGCGCGAGGCCGAAGGACATAGGGGCGGACAGGCGTATCACGCCGCGCAGGCTGGTGGACTGCTCGGCCACTTCGGCCTCCACGGCCAGGCCCTCTTCGAGGATGCGCGAGGCGCGCTCCAGCGCCGCATGGCCGTTGGTGGTCAGCGACATGCGGCGCGAGGTGCGGTGGAACAGCGTGGTCTTCATGCGTGCTTCCAGCCGCGAGACAGCCTTGGACACCGTGGCCTGCGACAGCGAAAACTCGGCCGCGGTGCGTGCGAACGAACCGGTTTCCGCGACCTTGGCAAAGATCGCCCACGCTTCCAGGTCTGGCAGTTTGTTCATGGCGTTGGTAGGTCGGAACCGCTATAGGACATACCCGCAATATGCCAGCGCAAGAGGCTATCCGTGCATGTCAAAAACGGAAAGGATGGAATTCCATTCTTTGTCTTCTCAGCGTGATCACCGGTTTCTAGACTGGCTCCATCGTCATCAACGCGTCCCGCAGGAGCAGACCATGATCGAACGCCGTCCTTTGGCAAGCCTGGGTGCCGCCCACCACGGCTGGCTCGACGCCAGGCACCATTTCTCCTTTGCCGAGTACCACGACCCCGAGCGCGTGCACTGGAGTGCACTGCGGGTGTGGAACGACGACGCCATCGCGCCGGGCTCGGGCTTTCCGCCGCACCCGCATGCCGACATGGAAATCATCACCTATGTGCGCGAAGGCGCCATCACCCACCGCGACAACCTGGGCAACCAGGGCCGGATCGTGGCCGGCGACGTGCAGGTGATGAGCGCGGGCACCGGCATACGCCACTCCGAATTCAATCTCGAGCCCGACGTCACGCGCATCTTCCAGATCTGGATCCTGCCGGACCAGCGTGGCCAGCGGCCCGCCTGGGGCACCAAGCCCTTTCCCAAGGGCGAGCGCGCGGGCCGCTTCGTGACGCTGGCCAGCGGTGCAGGCGGCGACGAGGATGCCCTGCCCATCCGTGCCGATGCGCGCGTGCTGGGCGCCACGCTCAAGGCCGGCGAGAGCTCCGAATACCAGTTCGCCTCGGGCGACCGTTATGGCTACCTGGTACTCGCCAAGGGCCGTGCCGAAGTCAATGGCGTGATGCTGGATGCCCGTGACGGCGCGGCTGTGCATGCCGAAAAAAGCCTGCGCATCACCGCGAGCGAAGACACCGAGATCGTGCTGGTCGATGCCGGCGCGGTGCACTGATCTTTCCCTTTCCACCCCCAATCAAGGAGTTCACCATGCCCAAAAGCAAGTACACCGAAGTTCTGACCCCCCAGAACAGCCAGATCATCTTTATCGACCAGCAGCCGCAGATGGCTTTTGGCGTGCAGTCCATCGACCGCCAGACGCTGAAGAACAACGTCGTGGGCCTGGCCAAGGCGGCCAAGGTCTTCGAAATCCCGGCCACCATCACCACGGTGGAGACCGAGGGTTTCTCGGGGCACAGCTATCCCGAACTGCTGGGTGTGTTCCCCGAGAACAAGATCCTCGAGCGTAGCTCGATGAACTCCTGGGACGATCAGAATGTGCGCGATGCACTGGCCGCCGGTGCCGCCCAGGGCCGCAAGAAGATCGTCGTGTCGGGCCTGTGGACCGAGGTCTGCAACCTGGGCTTCGCGTTGTCGTGCATGCATGACACCGACTACGAGATCTACATGGTGTCCGATGCCTCGGGTGGCACCTCGCTCGAAGCGCACGAGCGCGCCATGGACCGCATGGTGCAGGCCGGCGTGGTGCCCGTGACCTGGCAGCAGGTGATGCTGGAATGGCAGCGCGACTGGGCGCGCAAGAGCACCTACGACGCGGTGATGGACATCGTGCGCGAGCACTCCGGCGCCTACGGCATGGGCGTGGACTATGCCTACACCATGGTGCACAAGGCTCCCGAGCGCGTGCAGCACGGCGAGCGCATCGGCCCCAATCCGGCCAGGTAATAAGGCTCGGCCATCCATCCCAGGGTCTGCGCGGCGTACGTCGCCAAGCCTTGGGCTACATCCATTTCCAGACCCGCGGAGCGGATCATGAAACTCTATGCGATGTCAATCGGCGCTGGCCTGCTGGTCGGCGTCATCTACAGCCTGCTGAACGTGCGCTCACCCGCACCGCCGCTCATCGCCTTGCTGGGGTTGCTGGGCATGCTGGTGGGTGAACAGGTCATTCCGGTGGGCAAGCAGCTGCTGAGCGGCAGTGCCTTCAGCACCGCTTGCAATGAGACCCGGGCTACCGCTTCCGTGCTGGGCCAATTGCCTGGCCGGCAGGCAGCCGACAAGCCGGCTGGAGACCAGCAGGCCTGACCGTACGGTCCAGGCACCGGCTTTCCATGAAAGAAAACGCATGACATCCCGTCGAGACATCCTGGGCGCCGCGACGACGCTGGCGCTGGGTGGCTTACTGGGGCGCAACGCCTCCGCAATCGATCACCAAGGAGCATCTTCCATGTCCGATCCCCATCCCGACGCCATCTTTTTCAACGGCCAGGTCACCACGCTGGACCGCAGCAAGCCCGTGGCCAGCGCTGTGGCCGTCAAGGCCGGCCGCTTCGTCGCCGTAGGCGACGACCAGGAAGTCCTGGCGCTGGCGGGCGACCGCACCCGGCGTATCGACCTGCAGCGCAAGAGCGTGCTGCCCGGCCTGTTCGACAACCACACGCATGTGGTGCGCGGCGGCCTCAACTACAACATGGAACTGCGCTGGGACGGCGTGCGCTCGCTGGTCGATGCGCTCGATATGCTCAAGCGCCAGGTGGCCATCACCCCGGCACCGCAATGGGTGCGCGTGGTGGGCGGCTTCACCGAGCACCAGTTCGTTGAAAAGCGTCTGCCCACGCTGCAAGAGATCAACGCCATCGCACCTGATACGCCGGTGTTCCTGCTGCACCTGTACGACCGCGCACTGCTCAATGCTGCCGCGCTGCGCGCTGTGGGCTACACCAAGGGCACCCAAGCGCCTCCGGGCGGTGAGATCGTGCGCGACTCCAGCGGCAGTCCCACCGGGCTGCTGCTGGCCAAGCCCAATGCTGCCATCCTCTATGCGACCCTGGCCAAGGGCCCTAAGCTGCCGCTGGACTACCAGATCAACTCCACGCGCCATTTCATGCGCGAGCTCAATCGCCTGGGGGTGACCGGCGTGATCGACGCGGGCGGGGGCTTTCAGAACTATCCCGAAGACTACGAGGTGATCCAGAAGCTGGCCGAGGCCAACCAGATCACCGTGCGCCTGGCCTACAACCTGTTCACGCAAAAGCCCAAGCAGGAGAAAGAGGACTTCCTGAACTGGACCAGATCGGTCAAGTACAAGCAGGGCGACGACTACTTCCGCCACAACGGCGCGGGCGAGATGCTGGTGTACTCGGCGGCCGACTTCGAGGACTTCCGCGTGGAGCGCCCCGACATGCCGCCGCAGATGGAAGGCGAGCTCGAAGAAGTGGTGCGCGTGCTGGTGCAAAACCAATGGCCCTGGCGCCTGCATGCCACCTATGACGAAACCATTTCGCGTGCGCTTGATGTGTTCGAGAGGGTTCACCGCGACACGCCGCTCACGGGCATCAACTGGTTCTTCGATCACGCCGAGACCATTTCCGACCGGTCGATCGACCGCATCGCGGCGCTGGGCGGCGGCGTTGCCGTGCAGCACCGCATGGCCTACCAGGGCGAGTACTTCATCGAGCGCTACGGCGCGCGCGCTGCCGAAGCCACGCCACCCATCAAGCGCATTCTGGAAAAAGGCGTCAAGGTCTCGGCGGGCACCGACGCCACGCGTGTCGCTTCCTATAACCCCTGGGTTTCGCTGTCGTGGATGATCACCGGTAAGACGCTGGGCGGCACGCAGATGTACCCGCAGCGCAATCTGCTCGATCGCGAGACGGCCCTGCGCATGTGGACGGAAAACGTGGCTTGGTTCAGCAACGAGGAAGGCTTGCGTGGCCGCATTGCCGTGGGCCAGCTGGCCGACTTCATCGTGCCGAGCAAGGACTTCTTCAAGGTGCCCGAGGACGAGATTTCCTTCCTGACTTCGCACCTCACGGTCGTCGGCGGCCGCGTGGTCTACGGCGAAGGCGAGTTTGCCCGGCATGACGACAACCCGCTGCCGCCGCCCATGCCCGACTGGTCGCCCACCAAGCTGTTTGGCGGCTATGCGGCCTGGGGCGAACCGGAAGGCGCGGGCAAGAACTCGCTGAACCCGGCCCGCTACCGCAACCTGGCCGCCGCCTGCGGCTGCGGCACGAGTTGCGGGCTGCACGGACACCAGCATGCCGATGCTTGGGCGTCGAGCGTGCCGTCCTCCGATCCGAAGAGCTTCTTTGGCGCTCTGGGCTGCTCTTGCTGGATGGCTTGAGGCAGGGGCGCTGCGATGACCGGCATCCACATGGAGAGCCGTCTGACGGCGATGGCCTGCCCCATCTTCGGCAGTGCCGCTATGCGCTTCGTGGCCTACCTGGGCCTGTGCGCGGCCTATCTGCAGGGCGGGCTGGTCAAGCTCACCGACTTCCCTGGCATCATCGGCGAGATGCAGCATTTCGGCCTGGCACCGGCGCCCGTGTTCGCGGTGCTGGTGATAGCACTGGAACTGGGCGCCTCGGCGCTGATACTGGGCGGGTGGCTGCGCTGGCTGGGCGCTCTGGCCCTGGCCGGCTTCACCTTGCTGGCCACGCTGCTGGTGCTGCGCTTTTGGGAGTTGCCCGCGGGCCAGGAGCGCTTCATGGCGGCCAATTCCTTTTTCGAGCATATGGGCCTGGTCGGCGGATTTCTGCTTGTGGCCTGGCTGGACCTGCGGGAAAAGGAGGCTGTATGACGGCTGCCAACAATGTGTCGCCGGCTGGGGGGCAGGTCACGGGGCTCTGGGCGCAGTGTCGCGCGCCCGTGCTGCTCACCATCGTGGGAGGTGCCATCGACACCATAGGCTTCATCGCGCTGCTGGGCTTTTTCACCGCCCATGTGACTGGCAACCTGGTGCTGGCCGGCGCCGTTTTCGTCAAGGGCGGGGCGGGCCTGTGGATCAAGCTCGGTGCGATCCCGCTGTTCATCGCCACGGTCATGCTCACCAAGATGTGGATCGATCGCTGCAGCCAGTCCCATAAGACGCTGGGCTGGCTGTTCGTGGCCGAGGCTGTGTTCCTCACAGGCTTCATGCTCGCGGGCCTGCAGTTGGAGCCGTTCCGCGACCCCAATGCCGGTGCGCTGGCGCTGACCGGCGGTCTGGGCCTGATGGCACTGGCGATCCGCAACACGGCCAGCAAGACGCTGATCAAGCACATCAGCCCCAGCACCATGATGACGGGCAATACCACGCAGTTCGGCATCGACCTCTCCAACTATGTGCGCCAGCCCGGCCGCGAGCAGGGCCAGGCCCTGTTCAAGAGCGGCAGTGTGGTGGGTGGCTTCGTGCTGGGCGCCTTTCTGGGTGCCGTGCTCTACATGCGCTTCGGCTTCTGGAGCGTGCTGCCCTTCATGTTGGCCGTGCTGTACCTGGCCAGCCTGTCGTTTCGCAAGCAGTTCATCTGAGGCAGGCCATGAACAAGAGCCGGCTCGAATCCTTCAGCGATGGCGTCATTTCGGTGAGCCTGACGCTGATGCTGGCCCAGATCCAGCTGCCGGCCGAGTTCACCTGGAGCGGGCTGTGGAAGGAGGCGCACAGCTTCTTCGGCTATGTGCTTAGCTTCATCTATGTCGGGGTCTACTGGAGCAACCACCATCACCTGTTCCAGGTGGTCAGCGGCATTAACGGCCGGATCATGTGGGCCAACCTGAACCTGCTGTTCTGGCTGACCATGATTCCCGTCACCACGGCCTGGGCGGAGCGTTCGGAGTTCGAGGAAGTGCCTACGGCCCTGTACGCGTTCGCGCTCTTCATGTGCTCGGTCTCCTACTGGCTGTTGGCGCGCGCCATCATCGCGTCGGAAGGCAGGGGCTCGGTGCTTGCCTGCACCTTGGGCAAGGACGGCAAGGGCAAGCTCTCGCTGCTGGTCTATGCCTTGGCCGTGGCTTGCAGCTTCTGGAGCGCGTGGGCCACGTTCGCCGTGCTCACCGCGATGGCCGCGCTCTGGTTCCTGCCCGACTCGCGCATCGAAAAATACCTGACGAAGCAGGACGGCAAGCAGTCCTGACCACCCATCCTTCCCTGGAGCACCCATGCCCGAGACTCATGGCACTCCCGCCCCCTTGAGCCATCTGCTGGGCTTCAACGCCGGCTATGTGGACACGGCCGGTTTTCTGGCACTGGGTGGCCTGTTCGCCGCGCATGTGACGGGCAACTTCGTCACGCTGGGCGCGGCACTGATCCATGGCAGCGCGGGCACGGTCTCCAAGCTGCTGGCGCTGCCCATGTTCTGCGTGGCCGTGGTGCTGACACGCCTGGCCAGCAATGCCCTGGCGGCGCGGCAGCAGGCGCCCATGCGCAGCCTGATCACGGCCCAGGTGCTGATGCTGGCGCTGGCGGCGGCGCTGATGCTGGGCTTCGGCCCGTTTGCGGACGGCGATGTGTTACCCGCGTTTGCCGCCGGCATGCTGATGGTCTGTGCCATGGCCGTGCAGAACGCCATGCAGCGCATGCACCTGGCCCAACTGCCACCCTCGACGCTGATGACGGGCAATACAACTCAGGTCATGATCGATCTGGCCGATCTGTTCAAGGGCTTGCAAGGTGACGCACGCAGCGCGGCCATCGGGCGGCTGCGCAAGATGCTGCCGGCCATCATGAGCTTTGCCGTGGGCTGCGCACTGGCGGCGCTGGCCTATGTGGCCTTGGGCATGGTGTGCTTTGTGCTGCCGCCGGTGGTCGCGGCGTTGACGGTCGCTATCAGTTGGCGAGAACGCAACGGCAGCTCGATGAGGTGAGTCCGCCGGTATTCGCTTTTCAGCGTGACGCCGCTGGTTTTTAAGCGTCAATCACTAGGAGGAGTCATCATGGCCAAGGTACTGGTTCTTTATCATTCGGTGTATGGGCACATTGAAACCATGGCGTATGCCGTGGCGGAAGGTGTTCGTGAGGCCGGGGTGGAGGTTGTGGTCAAGCGGGTCCCCGAACTGGTTCCGGAGGAAATCGCAAGAAAGTCAGGCTACAAGCTGGACCAGCCCGCGCCGGTCGCAACGGTGCAGAAGTTGCCCGAATACGATGCCATCATTTTCGGTACCGGCACACGCTATGGGAACATGTCGTCGCAGATGAAGAACTTCATCGATCAGACGGGTGCCCTGTGGGCCAGCGGCGCGCTGGTGGGCAAGGTCGGCTCCGTGTTCGCGTCCAGCGCCACGCAGCATGGCGGCCAGGAATCCACCATCCTCACTTTCCACCCGGTGCTCTTGCATTTGGGCTTCGTCGTTGTCGGCCTGCCCTATGCCTTCCAGGGGCAGATGGGGGTGGGTGAAGTGATGGGTAATTCGCCCTACGGCGCTTCGACCATCGCCTCAGGCGACGGTTCGCGCCAGCCCAGCCCGGTGGAGCTCGCAGGCGCCCGCTATCAAGGCAAATATGTCGCGCAGATTGCCACGAAGCTGAAAGGCTGAGCCCTGCACAGCGCATGGCCGCCACACTGGTTCGGGGGACCATCCCCAGCGCCTGGGCCCAGGTAACGCTCAAGCAGGAGGCTGCCGCTCAGCTGAAGGCCGACGAGCGCCGCCTGCAGCGTGACGACAAGCCAGGGCGCATGGCCGCGACATCACCTGTTGCCGAGAAGGTCTACCAGGACCAGCAGGCCATCAAGGGGCAGGAAAAGGTGATTGCAGCGGACAAGGCCTCCGACTGAACAGGAGGCGCTCAGGGGATGGCGCAGGAGTCATCGAGCCTTGCCATCCCCGCCAGTTTCCGCAGGCGCGAGCGGTTGTTCAGGCAGGCCTCGCGCTGGGCGTCGAGCGCCTTTTGCTGCGCCAGGCGCGTGGCCTGCGCGCGCTCTTCCTGCACCTGGGCGATGCGTTCGCGGATCTGCGGCATGGCGGCCAGCGCGGCCTTTTCGCCCTCCACGATGGCGCTGGCGCGCTGGCTGAAGTCCACCGGGCCGATGTCCAGCACCTTGGGGCGGATGACCACGTCGGCGCGGGCCAGCTCGGCCTGGCCGAGCTTCTGGCCCATGATGGCGATGGACTGGCCCAGCGCGCCCAGCAGGTGTTCCGGTGCCTTGCCGCGCGCCTTGTTGGAGATGTCCACCGCCACCACCACGTCGGCGCCCAGCTGGCGCGCCGCATCCACGGGCACGGGGCTGACGATGCCGCCATCGACGTAGTGGTACTGGCCGATGGCCACGGGCTGGAACACGCCCGGGATGCTGCTGGATGCGCGCACCGCCTGGCCCGTGTTGCCGCGCGCGAACACGGTGCGCTCGCCGTCCTCCAGCCGCGTGGCCACGGCCACGAAGGGCTTGGCCAGCTGCTCCAGGGGCTTGCGGCGCACCTGCTCGTTCACGTAGTCCTCGAGCTTCTGGCCCTGCACCAGCCCGCCGGAGGACAGCTGCAGGTCGCGGATCCTGGCCTCGTCCAGGGCCACGGCCTTTTCCTGCAGCTCGAAGGCATTCATGCCGCTCGCATACAGCGCGCCGACCACGCTGCCCGCGCTGGTGCCCGCCACCACGGCGGGCGCCAGGCCATTGGCCTCCAGCATCTTGATGACGCCGATGTGCGCGAAGCCCTTGGCCGCGCCGCCGCCGAGGGCGATGCCGATCCTGACCGGCTCGGCCGCGGACGCCGCCGCGGCCTGCGCGGGCGCCGCGCTCTTGCCCGCCGGTGCGCTGCCGCACGCGGCCAGGCCGGCCAGGCCCAGATAAGCCAACGGGCGCCAAAGGACTGCCATGCGCATGCCAAGAGTTCCTGCATTCATCGGGGCGGGGAGTATAGGGCGGGTGCCCCGCCTGCTTGCAGGTAGTGTCGCCGCGCTGCGGAAAGTTCAATCAAAAATAGCTGCCAGCGCTTTTGCAGTAAGCGCTGGCAGCTATCGAATAAAGAGCGGACGCGGCGGCTGGTGCGCGGGGGCTCAGCCCTTGGCGACCAGGGCCGCTATGGCCTCGCCCACCTGCTGGGTGCTGGCCTGGCCGCCCAGGTCCGGCGTGCGCGGGCCGCTCCTGATGACCTCCTCGATCGCCGCCACGATGGCGTCGTGCGCCTGCCGGCCCGCGCCCTGGCCCTGGGCCAGGAAGTCCAGCATCAGCGCGCCGGACCAGATCATGGCGATGGGGTTGGCGATGTTCTTGCCGTAGATGTCGGGCGCCGAGCCGTGCACGGGCTCGAACAGGCTGGGGAAGCTGCGCTCGGGGTTCAGGTTGGCCGAAGGCGCCAGGCCGATGGTGCCGGTGGTGGCGGGGCCCAGGTCGGAGAGGATGTCGCCGAACAGGTTGGTGGCGGCCACCACGTCGAAGCGGCCCGGCTGCAGCACGAAGCGCGCGGTGAGGATGTCGATG
This sequence comes from Alicycliphilus sp. T452, assembly GCF_054512775.1. NCBI lineage: Bacteria > Pseudomonadati > Pseudomonadota > Betaproteobacteria > Burkholderiales > Comamonadaceae > Alicycliphilus > Alicycliphilus sp. T452. Next base: position 4,537 of record NZ_JBTNEH010000021.1, on the reverse strand, counting down.
TGCTGCTTGTCGAGCGTGACGCCGGGATACTGCCTGGCCACTTCGTCGGCGCGCTGGTCCCACCAGGGCATGCTGATGGCGATGCCGTTGCTCTTGGTGGCCAGGGTCACGTGCTTGCGCGGGCGGCTCTGCGCGAGGTCGAAGGCGAACCTGAGCAGGCGCTCGGCGCCCTTGCGCGAGTAGACCGATTCCTGGATCACGATCTCGCGGTCCGTGCCCTCGTACATGATGCCGCCCAGCGACGTGTACTCGCCCTCGGTGTTCTCGCGCACCACGTAGTAGTCGATGTCGCCGGGCTTGCGGCCGGCCAGCGGGCAGGGCACGCCCTCGAACAGGCGCACGGGGCGCAGGTTGATGTACTGGTCGAACTCGCGGCGGAACTTGAGGAGGGACCCCCACAGCGATACGTGGTCGGGCACGGTGGCGGGCCAGCCCACGGCGCCGAAGAAGATGGCGTCCATGCCTTGCAGCCGGGCCTTCCAGTCGTCCGGCATCATCTGGCCGTGCCGGGCGTAGTAGTCGCAGCTGGCCCATTCGAAGTGGTGGACGTCCAGCGCCAGGCCGAAGCGCCGGGCGGCGGCCTGCACGGCGCGCAGGCCTTCGGGCATGACTTCCTTGCCGATGCCGTCGCCGGGCAGCACGGCGATCTTGTATGTGCGTTGTTGCATGGTGGGTTCTCCAGGAAATGTTGGCCGCCATTGTTCACTGATGACGAGATCCATACAATGCGCGCTTCCGTGGTTCCACCATTCACGAACTGTGCAGAAAATACCGCCGGCCGACGACTTGCGCGTCTTCTGCACCGTGGTGCGCAAGGCGGGCTTTGCCGCGGCGGCGCAGGAGCTGGCGGCATCGCCCGCCTACGTGAGCAAGCGCATCCGCCTGCTGGAGCAGGAGCTGGGCGTGCCGCTCTTGCACCGCACCACGCGCCGCGTGGCCGTCACGGACCAGGGCGAGCGCGTGTTCCACTGGGCGCAGCGCATCCTCGACGACATGGACCAGCTCCTGCAGGAGGTGGCCGTCACGCGCCGCGAGCCGCGCGGGCTGCTGCGCGTGTCCAGCAGCTTCGGCTTCGGGCGCAACGTGGTCGCGCCCATGCTCTCGCGCCTGGTGCAGCGGCACCCGGGCCTGCAGGTGCGGCTGGAGGTGTTCGACCGCCTCGTGGACGTGGCGGGCGAGGGCTTCGACCTGGACGTGCGCGTGGGCGACGAGATCGCGCCGCACCTCATCGCGCGGCGCCTGGCCGACAACCACCGCGTGCTGTGCGCCGCGCCGGACTACCTTGCGCGCCGGGGCACGCCGCGCAGCCCGGCCGAGCTGCCCGCGCACGACTGCCTGGTCATCAAGGAGCGCGACCACCCGTTCGGCGTGTGGCGGCTGCGCGCGGGCGCCGTGGAGCAGTCGGTGAAGGTGACGGGGCCGCTGTCGGCCAACAACGGCGAGATGGTGGTGCAGTGGGCCGTGGATGGCTGCGGCATCGCGCTGCGCTCGCTCTGGGACGTGGGCGCCCACCTGGAGGCGGGGCGCCTCGTGCAGGTACTGCCCGAGTGGCGCCAGGAGGCCAACATCTGGGCCGTCTACCCCACGCCGCTGGAGCGCTCGGCCAAGGTGCGGGTGTGCGTGGAGTTCATGCAGGCGCATTTCGGCCTGCAGCGCCCGCCCGCCTCCTTGAAGGCGAGCTTCAGGCCGTCGAGCATCTGATGGTTTGCGCGAAAGCCACGGTGCGAGCCCTGTGGTGGCCGTCGCTGCAGCAAGTCGCCGGCAGGTTCGGGTCTGCATCGGAAAGGTGGGCCTGCCGCTCGGTTCGGTCGTGTACATGAGGCAGGGCTATCAGTCGCGAAGCCTGCATGCGAGATCTGCGACTGTGGCCCAGCGCAGAGAACCTACAGGTGGAAATCGCCCGCGGCTTCTGGCTGGTAAAGCACTTTCTCGATCCAGATGCGGCGGGTCCGGTCCGGAATCCGCCAGTCGATGGCATCGCCCTCCTTGTAGCCCAGGATCGCGGTACCGACGCCGGAGCAAACCGACAGTTTCCCGGCACTACCGTCCGCATCCTGCGGGTAGACCAGGTTCACTTCCATTTCCTCGTCGTCCAGATGCAGCAGGGCCTTGGAGTTCATCGTGACCACATTCCGCGCCACCTGCCGCGCATCAACGACGATGGCTCGCTCGATCTCGTGCTCCAGTTCGACCACATCCGGGCCTTGCTCCAGCGCGACCAAGTTCCTGAGCCGGGCCTGGTCGATTTCAGTAATGTAGATCTCAGAGGGGTCGCCCGCAGCGCCTTCACGCAAGCGCTGGAGATAGCGCTCCGAGGTCAAGGCATATGACTTGAGCGTGGGCGTTTCGCTGTCAAGCAGGAAGCCGCAGCGCAGGAAGGCCCTCAGCGAGCGCGTGTTGTCTGCGTGGATCTTGGCGATGAGCTTCTCGGCTCGCATGTCGAAGAAGGCGCGCTTCATGCCTTCGCGGAGGGTGCTGGCGCCGAGCTTGCGGCCCCAGTTGTCGCGGTTTCCGATGACCAGGACGATCTCGCAGTCCGGCCCCGTCTTGACGAGGCGGACGAAGCCCACTGGCTCGTCATGCCGGTCGTAAGCCATGAAGAACCGGCCGCCCTGGTTGAACAGATGGGTCAGGATCGGCAACTGGACCCGACCGATGACTTGCTCGATGAACCGGGAGACATGGCGCGAATCGCTCAGATAGCGGATGACGTTTTCGTCTTCCAGCCAGTCCATCAAATTCAGCGCGTTTGCCCGGGTGATCTCCGGGCACAGAGAAATGAAAGGCTTGCTCATCTTCACCACACTTGGTTGCAAGAATGAAAGCCTTTCATGGCCAAGGCCATGACGGTTCTTTCGACAGAGCGCCCATTCTAAGGCGGTGCGCGCGGGCGGGGAAGTTCGATGCCCTGCTGCAACCGTACGTTGCGTGCCGCAGATATTCAGCGACATTCGTGACTGCTTGCCCAGCCTTGCTGCCCTTGGCCGAGACGAATAACGACAACCTGTTGGAGTCCCCCAGGTTGTATATCTTGCAATGGAGCGGGCGATGGGAACTACTCTAAGCATCCAACCCATTGATTAACAACAGGTTTTTCGGGTTCAGTTGCCAGATTAGGGCCAGCAATTGTACCATTTGCCCGCCCTCGATGACATAGCAGCGTCTACTGTGGCCCACTGACAAGCACGGAAAGCCAGTGAGATGATTTCTTAAGCGGCTGACGGTCCATTCGCTCGCGCTGAGACCTTTTCGCTGTCATACCTATCCATTGCAGCACGGTAGCCGAGCAGACGTACGTCAGCTGACTCCCATCTTCAAGACCGAGCTGAACATGACGCCGGCCGCCTACATCGAATCGGTGCGCGTGGAGATGGCGCGCAACCGGCTGGAGACCACCGATGAGCCGCTCGACCGCATCGCCACGGCCTGCGGCTTCAACACCACCGACACGCTCAACCGCGCCATTCGCAGGAAGCTGAACACCACGCCGGCCGAATACCGCAGTAGGTTCCGCACCGCCTGCTGAGCCCGGGCACTTCGCCTGTGCGGCCGCTGGGGTTTGTGTGACGCGGGCGCACCATGCGTCAGCCAACAAGCCAGGAGAGACTAGCCTGCGGCAGTGGCTGCAATCTGTAGCGCTCTGCGCTCGAACCGCTCAGCCACCGGGTCTGCTCGTCCGCTGGGCCGCTGCAGGTGCGTCACGATTTCGTAGGGGCCGTCAGCAAGCGGTCGCATAGTGATCCCCCATCCATGACCATGTTCGATGCGCGATTGGGCGGATACCCCGACGCCGTAGCCGGCCGCAACCCATAGCGCCATCATCTCGAATGAAGTCACCCGCTGGATGTTCTCTTGGTCCAGAGGCATGAGGGAGGCCAACCTCTCATCCAGCAGGGGGCAAGCCTCGGCCTGCCAGCGATAAATGGGGTAATCCTGGAGATCGGCGATGGTGAGCTTCGCCTTGTCAAGTAAGTGAGACCGCGGCGGCATGGCAACGGCCATGTTCTCGGTCCACAAGGGTTGCGTTCTGAGGGTCGGATCGCTGAACCGCTGAAGCGAAATCCCTACGTCGTAGCAGCCTTCACGAAGTCCCTCAAGCAGATCGTCGCCTGCAACCTCAAAAAACGTGAGTGTGACGTCTGGTTCTTCCGCGCGTTGCCGTGCGAGAAGCGCCGAAAGTTGTGATGACGGTACGCCCGGCGCTACCGCAAGCCTGAGACGGGGAGGCGGGCTGGTGGCGTCGTGCATAAGAGCCCCCAAGAAGAGAATTTATCGTTTTCTGTTAAAAGCCGGAATGGCGAAGCACGTAAAGCCGCGCCAATCCTTGCTTTCGCTGATTTCCCAATTTCCGTTAAATCCCGGAATGGGGTCGAAATTTCCGTTAAAGCTGAACTGACCGGAGGGCCAGTTTGAACCGCCCCGGCTTTCAAGGAGGCCGATTGGTTTAAGTTGACACCTCTGTCGAGGTGTCGCTGACGGCGAGTTGCCTCCAGTAGTTTGCCTCAGCTTCTGCCGGAGGGATGCCCCCAATCGGCGT